>JAYUHM010000244.1:0-22570 GCA_043766985.1 Polaromonas sp. | reverse complement strand
GCCTTGGTTCTTGCCATGTGGGGACTCCTTGTGGGGAAGTCTGTATTGTGACGGAAATTACTCTAATAGAACAGTATTGGCTACGCGGCTGTCCCCCGCCCTACGGGCTCCTCCTTGATGCCGCTGCGCCGTCCACACCAAGTGCCAGAGCTGCGTAGTGGGATGGTTGGGGCACAGCGGTGGAGCGCCCACCACTTCGCAAGATCAGGTCGGCGGTGTACTCAGCGCAGCGGCATCAAGGAGGAGGCAGCGGCCCTAGGCCGCAACGGGGGACAGCCGCGGAGCTGAGTACACCGTCGGCCTGATCCCGTACAAAACTGAAGTAGCACCGCCAGCCTGATCCCGTACAAGACAAAGGCAAGAGAAGCGAAGCTCAGGACATACGAGAGATAAGGTCTGCTCAGTCAATCGCGTAGGCGGCAACAAAGCCTAGAAAGAAAGTAAACCCCAGCCAGTGGTTGGCCCGAAAGGCGGTAAAGCAGCCCTCGCGCGCGCGCTGGTGGATGAGGCGGTAGTGCCATATGACTTGCGCCAACAGCGCTACGAACACTATAAAAACAATAGCTGCTTGTGCTATTGAATAAAGGGCTAACAGCCAAATAGCCATGTAAATGGCATAAAACACCATGACAAAGGGCACGTCCCAGCGGCCCAGGGTGATGGCGGAGGTTTTCATGCCGATCTTCAGGTCGTCGTCGCGGTCTACCATGGCGTATTCGGTGTCGTAGGCCAGCACCCAAAATAGGTTGCCCAACAGCAGCTCCCAGGCCCAGAAGGGCACGCTGTCGGCTACCGCGCCCAGGCTAAATGACGCATTGCCGTGCACTGCCGCAAAAGCCATCGGGATGCCAAAGCTAAACGCCACGCCCAGCACCGCCTGCGGCATGGCCACACAGCGTTTGGCATACGGGTAGGCCACGGCAATGGCCAGGGCGGCAAACGACAGGGCGATGGTGGTGGCATTGGTGGTCAGCACCAGGCCAAAGGCGCACAGGGCCAGCGCGGCGCCCAGCAGCAGCGCCTCGCGTTGGCTTACCTTGCCGCTGGTGACGGGGCGGCCCGCAGTGCGTTTGACGTGTTTGTCAAACTCCACATCGGCCACGTCGTTCACGCAGCAGCCCGCGCTACGCATGAGGATGGTGCCTAGGGTAAAGACGACCAGCAAATGCCAGCCCGGCCAGCCGCCCGATGCAATCCACAGCGCCGACAAGGTAGGCCACAGCAGCAGCAGCCAACCGGCGGGGCGACTCCAGCGGATGAGGTCTAGGTAGAGCGCGAGGCGGCTGGGCATAGTTGGGCGGCTGTGGGTTGTCAGTGTGTGGTGGCGCGGTATAAGTGAAATTTGCCGCAGGTGCGGCAAATGGGGTGCTATATATTAAATAGCTGCTTGTGCTATGTTCTATTGGGCTGGAGGCCTATTTTGCCTCTCAATATGCCGCAACAGGGGTTTAAAACGGAATGTCGTCGTCCATGTCGTCAAAGCCGCTGCCGGGTTTGGCCGCTGCGGGCGCTGGCGCGGGGCGTGCTGCGGGTGGGCGTGAGGCCGGGGCGGGTGCGCGGGCGTAGCTGCCACCACCACCGCCGCCTTCATCACCGCCGGGGCCGCCCGCGCCTTGGCGGGTACCCAGCAGTTGCATCTCGGTGGCGACGATGTCGCAGGTGTTTTGCTCTACGCCGTCTTTGTTGGTGAACTTGCCGTATTTCAGGCGGCCTTCAATGTACACGGGGTTGCCTTTTTTCAGGTATTCGCCGGCTATTTCGGCCAGGCGGTCAAAGAAGGTGACGCGGTGCCATTCGGTGGTTTCGATGTTTTCGCCGCTGGTTTTGTCTTTGCGCCGGGTGGTGGTGGCCACGCTCACGTTGGCCACGGCCTGGCCGGATGGCAGGTAGCGAATCTCGGGGTCGCGCCCGCAATTGCCCATCAAAATAACTTTATTGACCGATGCCATGGTGTGTCGTCCTTAAACAGTTGTCGAATGAATTGCTTGTGTAGATTATGGCTGTTTTGCAACCGTGTCAAAGCACAGATTTTTGCGGTACGCGCATGCGCCAGGCCACCACCAGCCATACCAGCATGACGGCAAAGCAGGCCGCAAACAAAGCCTGCGCGCCCCAGCTTTTGGCCAGCCAGCCACCCAGCGCGCCACCTGTAAAAAAACCTAGTGATTGTAGCGTGTTGTACACCCCCAGCGCCGCGCCGCGCGCGCTGGCCGGGGCCAGGCGCGTTACCAGGCTGGGCTGGGTGGCCTCTAGCGCGTTAAAGCCGCAAAAAAACACGAACAGCAGCAGGCCCAGCGGCCACAGTAGCGCAGTGTCGTCGCTCACAACGCCGGGCTTGGCCAGTGCCCAAAAGCCCACCTGCACCAGCAAAATCAAGCCAATGCTCAGCAAAAACACCCCGCGCAGACGGCCGCGCCGCTCCATGGCAAACACCGCGCCCATAAAACCAAACGATAGCAATACCGCCGGCAAATACGCCTGCCAGTGCGCGTTTTTGGCCAGCCCGGCCTGCACCAGCAGCGCAGGCACCGCCACCCACATGGCCAGCTGCACGGCATGCAAAACAAACACGCCCACGTTCAAGCGCAGCAGGCCAGGGTCGGTCAGCACCTGGGCCAAGCCGCCCAGGCGCGAGGCGATGGCATGCCCGGCCAGCGTGGGCGCCGGCGGCACCACCCACAGCACCACGCCAATGCCCGCAATGGCTAGCACGCCAGTAAGCACAAACAAACCCGACAACCCAATGCTGGCAGCCAGCGGCGGCGCCACCACCAACGACAGTGCAAACATCAGCCCAATACTGGCCCCTATCAGCGCCATGGCCTTGGTGCGCACCGCATCGCGCGTCAGGTCAGCCAGCAGGGCCGTCACCGCTGCCGACACCGCGCCGGCACCCTGCAGCGCCCGGCCCGCCAGCAGCCAAGGCAGCGTGGGCGCAGCAGCGGCCAGCATGCTGCCAGCGGCAAAAATAATCAGCCCCAGCACAATCACCCGCTTGCGGCCAAACCGGTCCGAGGCCATGCCAAAGGGAATTTGCAGCAGCCCCTGCGTCAGACCATAGATACCCATCGCCAAACCGACCAGCGCCGTGTCGTCCCCCCCCGGGTATTTGCGCGCCTCCAACGCAAACACGGGCAGCACCAAAAACAACCCCAACATGCGCAGCGCAAAAATCAGCGCCAAGCTGGCGCTGGCGCGCCGCTCTAGGGGCAGCATGGTGGTGGAGGGGGTAGGCAAAATACTGGGAGTTCAAAACGCCGTGGATGGCAGAGCCGCTATTGTCGCTGTTCCTCCCTTGTGTTTTGGGATGCGCTTTTGAAGCGGCGCATGTTGCACGAAGGCGCGTGCTGCTACGGCCCCCTGCCTACACCACCAGCACTACTAATTTAGTAGCTGCTCGTGTGATGTTCTATTGGGCTAGCAGCCTAAATGCACTTAATGCTAGACTGCACTCAGGCTAAATGAATTTCAAGAAAATGGCTTCCAGCGCTTTACCCTCCAACGCACCACTGACTATCGGCGATATAGCGGAGCGCATTCGGTTGATTCGCGGACAACGGGTGATTTTGGATACCGACTTGGCGGCTTTCTATGGCGAGACGACCAAGCGGTTTAACCAGCAAGTCAACCGCAACTTGGCGCGCTTTCCGGCCGGGTTCATGTTTCAGCTGGATGACGAAGAGTTTGCCAACTTGAGGTTGCAAATTGCAACCTCAAGTTTGAAGGCCAGCCACGGCGGGCGGCGCTATGCGCCCCTGGCGTTTACCGAGCATGGTGCCATCATGGCCTCGATGGTGCTCAACAGCCCACGCGCCACCGCGCTGAGCATCTATGTGGTGCAAGCCTTTGTGGAACTGCGCAGCATGCTGGCAACCAACCGCGAGTTAGCCAATAAGCTGCACCTGCTAGAGCGCAAGGTCACCAAGCACGACCAAGCCATTGGCGAGCTGGTGGACTCGATTCGCCAGCTACTGGCGCCACCCGACCCACCCAAACGACCGATTGGGTTTGTTACGCCAGAAGATAAACCAAGGCCAACGGCAACCAAGTCTGCAAAAAGTGCTAACGGGTTGCATAAACGATAGAGCTGGCCATGCGGCCTCTGCCTCTGCAAATTAGCCTCGTCTGGAAACCTGGGTTGCGCATGATTTCATAGCGGCCTACGTCATATTTTATTGAGTCATAGAGGCCAAGGCCCCTCTTAAAAGCCTACGCTGTCTGCAAGCGGGGTTTGGTTTGCCGTTTGAGTTTGATTTCTACGGTTTTGCCCACGGCATTGGCGGCTTTGATCAGGGTGTCGAGTTGCACCGACAAATTTGCTGGGTCTAGCACGCGGTCGAGCTGCGAGCGGCTGGTGGCCATGCGCTGGGCCATGGCCACTTTACTGAGTTTGCCCGCCTGCATGGCATCATCCAACTGCTCTGCCAAAACGCGTTTAAGTGCGCGAGCTTGCACTTCTTCGTAAATACCATCCTCTTTGAGCAGGTCGTCAAAGTTGCTGCCGCGATGGGGGTTTGATTTAGCCATGGTTCCAATCCTTTAAACGTTTAAGTGCCAGCTCAATATCCGCAGGTGTAGTTTGCTGGGTCTTCTTGATAAAACCATGCAACAGCACCATCTCCGACTTCTCCACTGCAAACAACACGCGCGCAATACGGTTGCCGATGGTGCTGCGCACCTCCCATACGGGGCCACGCAAATGGTCAACCCTGGGCTTGCCGATAGGCCATTTGTATTGCACATAGGCAATGTCTTCACCAATGGCCTGCCGATCCGCCTTGCTCATCGTCTTTAACCAGTCACGCACAGGTTCATTGCCAGACGCAGCACGGTAGAAAATAGCGGATAGTTTGTGCATTGGTGACATGGTGCATTGTACCTCAAAAGGTACTTATCAGCAAACTGCCGGGAGAGCGCCTGCACCACTACATCGCGCCAACGCGCCAACGCAGGTCATCTTATCGGCGCACCTGCCTCATACGGCGCCTCAAGCACTCGGCTCGCGCACCACGGGCCAGGCCAAAACATTCTGCGACCTGGACTTGGCAGTGTTGGACGACCTGCGCTTTTCAGACCGCGAGCTGGCCACCGCGCGCTACGCCCTGGAAGAAAGCGCCTTGCCCATCCGAGGAGACCTGGTACGCTGGTCGCAGCTACCGCAGACCCTGCGCAGTGTGATTGAGTAGACTGGTGCGCCTTTTGCATCACCTCCTGCCTAGGCGCTAAGCTATTGGCTTCCAACTCCCCTTTTTTCACGGATCCAATCCCATTGCCGGCCCACCACACCCCGTGATTCTATTTTGTCACTCGCCCTCTAGAAGCGGCTATTTTTGACCTTGTTCGAGGGGGCAAACTGTCCTTTGGAGGAATAAGCAAATCGTTAGCACTTTTACCAAGTGCAACTGATATAGCGTGGATGACTGTCAGAGTTGGATTGGCTTGACCAGTTTCTATCCGGCTCATATAAGTACGAAACAAGCCAGACGCATCCGCCAAATCCTCTTGGGACATGCCGATCTCGGCGCGCAGTTGTTTAACGCGTAAACCAAATGCCTTCTGCGGGGTAGAAGACGACTTTTTGGCGGAGCTAGGTATGGCTGTTGACACACCTCCAATTACGGCTAAGATGCACTAATTCATACACACACTGATTCATACATTACAAAGCGACAACCTCTCATCTGCGTCAAGGCAAATCAACTTTCTCAACTTTTTAACTTCATCAGGGCGAATTCATGAAACACTTTTTATCCATCATCACCATCGGATGTACGGTACTTTTAGGCGCATGTGGTGGTGGCGGAGGCGGAACCCCAGCTTTAACAGAACCCGCGGCAGCAGCACTTTCCTTCCCTTTGAAAACCGCATTCAGCTCTACTGTTGCGAATGGCGCTACAAGGCAATTGACCGTTTCGGGAACGTGCAGTGGCACTGCCAATTTGACTCGGGCGGCGGCTGTTGGAGGCGCAACTTTTGAGGGCATTTCGGGCAGACTTTCTGCAGCTAGCACATTGACCATTAGCCTTAACAACTGCACACCAGCGTCAATTGCCTCCACCCAAACGAGATACTACGACAGCAACTACACCCCTGTAGGTACCAACACAGTCGGTGGTGAGTACGGGGTGTTTTTGACCGCACCCACAATACCGACCACCGCGAAAGTTGGCGATACCGGGACAATTGGTACCATGACTCTCTATGCCAATAGCACAAAAACCGTATTGACAGGGCAGTCGGTCAGCAGTTACGTGGTTGAAGCGGATACTTCCACGACAGCTATCGTAAACTTCATATCCAAAGTTTACAATGCGTCGAACGTGTTGACGGCGACTGAGCAAGATAGATACCGGGTTAGCAGCACCGGTACACCCACACTGATATCCATCGATATACAAGGTGCCAACGGCTCAACGACGCACCTGGTACTACAGTAGTTTTTGGAAGTGCAATCGGGCCCCGCTGGTCTTCAAAATACTGCGTGTTACTAGCACGCATGCCTCATACCTTTGACAATTAGCGCATGAGTAACGTGACGCTCAGAGCGCGGTTTGGTGTGGATGCGGCCAACGCCGCTTCGATGTCGCGGTACTTCAATGAAGCGCTAAAAGTCGGGGTGATTCGGATTGGCAACCCGGATAGTAAATCCACTAAAGATCGGTGGTCGTTGCCTGCTTGGGCGTAATGCGCGCTCTTTGCTGGCTGCTTGATACTTAGCAGTATTTTCGTGTTGCTGCGAGCTGAACTAGAGCTAAGTTATTGATTTAAATAGGAGTATTTAAGTCATATTCTTTGCTGGCTGTTTGACAAAACTGTTGCGCAAGCCGCTGCTTGCCTTTTGTGCTGGAAAAATTAACCACCCGCTTAGCCCACTCTTGCATGTGGCGACCGATCACGTCCAACAGCCAAACCGTCCCCAACGGGCTATGATGCTAGGTTGTTCTCGATTTGGCGCTGCTGTGAATTCTTCTTCTGACGGTAAATACCTTGGCTCGCTGCTTAACCCCAGCATTTCGATTCGGGGTGCGCGCACGCATAACCTTAAAAACATTGACCTGGACATTCCACGTAACCAACTGGTGGTGATTACGGGGTTGAGCGGTTCTGGCAAGTCGTCGCTGGCGTTTGACACGCTGTACGCCGAAGGCCAGCGCCGCTATGTGGAAAGCTTGTCTACCTACGCGCGGCAGTTTTTGCAGCTGATGGACAAACCCGATGTGGATGTGATTGAGGGCTTGTCGCCGGCCATCAGCATTGAGCAAAAGGCCACCAGCCACAACCCGCGCTCGACCGTGGGCACGGTGACCGAGATCCACGATTACCTGCGCCTCTTGTTTGCGCGCGCAGGCACGCCGCACTGCCCCGACCATGACGTGCCGCTGCAAGCGCAAACCGTCTCGCAAATGGTGGACGCTGTGATGGCCCTGCCTGAGGATACCAAGCTGATGATTCTGGCGCCAATTGCGCGCGAGAAAAAAGGCGAATTTCTGGACGTGTTTGAAGACATGCAGGCGCGCGGCTATGTGCGCTTTCGCATTGGCCGAGGCGCCGAGGCGCAGCTGCTGGAGTTTGACGATCTGCCCAAGCTGAAAAAGGCCGAGAAGCACGATATCGACGTGGTGGTGGACCGCCTGAAAATCAAACCCGAGATGGTGCAACGCATTGCTGAGAGCTTTGAGGCTGCGCTGCGTTTGGCCGAAGGCCGCGCCATTGCGCTAGAGATGGACGGCGGCAAAGAGCACCTGTTCAACGCCAAGTTTTCTTGCCCCATCTGCAGCTACTCCATCAGCGAGCTGGAGCCGCGCTTGTTCTCGTTCAACTCGCCAGTGGGCGCCTGCCCGACCTGCGATGGCTTGGGCACGATGGAGTTTTTTGACCCGGGCCGCGTGGTGGCGTTTCCATCCCTGAGCCTGGCCAGTGGCGCGGTGAAGGGTTGGGACCGGCGCAATGGCTATTACTTCAGCATGCTCGAATCGGTGGCCAAGCACTACGGTGCCGACGTGGACAAGCCCTTTGAAAGTTTGGACGACAAAGTGCAGCACGCCATGCTGAACGGCAGCGGCGAGGAAGAGATCAAGTTCAACTACACGATGGAGTCGGGTGCGTCGGCAGGTAAAAAAATCACCAAAAAGCACCCGTTTGAAGGCATCTTGCCTAACAT
The DNA here is from genome assembly GCA_043766985.1 of Polaromonas sp. GTDB lineage: Bacteria > Pseudomonadota > Gammaproteobacteria > Burkholderiales > Burkholderiaceae_C > JAAFIP01. The sequence goes on along the minus strand of JAYUHM010000244.1, from coordinate 14,409 downwards.
GGAGCGGCGTTACCGCGAGACCGATTCGGTCATTGTGCGCGAAGACCTGTCCCGCTACCGCAGCGTGCAGCCGTGCACGGAATGCGCGGGCACGCGCCTGCGGCGCGAGGCGCGCAGCGTGAAGCTGGGCGAGGGGCCGCAGGCCAAGCGCTTGTTTGAAATCAGCGCGGCTACCCTGCGCGAATGCCATGCGTACTTCAACACCCTGGAGCTGAAAGGCGCCAAAGGCGAGATTGCGGGCAAAGTGATCAAAGAAATTGCCGCGCGTTTGAAGTTTTTGAACGACGTGGGGCTGAACTACTTAAGCCTGAACCGCAGCGCCGAGACGCTGAGTGGCGGCGAGTCGCAGCGCATTCGCCTCGCATCACAAATTGGCAGTGGCCTGACGGGTGTGATGTATGTGCTGGACGAGCCCAGCATTGGCCTGCACCAGCGGGACAATGACCGCCTGATTGACACGCTGAAACACCTGCGCAACATTGGCAACAGCGTGCTGGTGGTGGAGCATGACGAAGACATGATCCGCGCGGCTGACCATGTGATTGACCTGGGCCCCGGCGCGGGCGTGCATGGCGGGCGCATTTTGGCCCAGGGCACACCCGATGAGGTGCAGGCCAACCCGGCATCGCTGACCGGCCAATACATGAGCGGTGCGCGCAGCATTGCGGTGCCCGCCAAGCGGCACAAATGGGCGCCCACGGTAAAGCCTGTAGCGCCAGCGGTGAAAAAAACCGCCGCGTCTAAACACGCACCGGCCCCCAGCCGACAAGCCCTGGCCTGGGCCGAGCGCAATGCCCACCACCTGGCCACGCAGGGCGATATGCAGGCTATCCGCATCCTCAACGCTACGGGCAACAACCTGCGCAATGTCAACGCAGAGTTTCCGGTCGGCTTGCTGACCTGCGTGACCGGGGTGTCTGGTTCTGGTAAATCCACCTTGGTGAACGACACGCTGTACGCCGCCGTGGCCCAGTCGCTGTACCGCGCGCACGACGAGCCTGCGGCGCATGAAGAAATTCAGGGCATTGAGCACTTTGACAAGGTGATTAACGTCGACCAGTCGCCGATTGGCCGCACGCCGCGCAGCAACCCGGCAACCTACACGGGCCTGTTCACCCCCATCCGCGAGCTGCTGGCCGACGTGCCGATGGCGCGCGAACGCGGCTACGGCCCGGGGCGCTTTAGCTTTAACGTGGCCGGTGGCCGCTGCGAAGCCTGCCAAGGTGACGGCGTGGTCAAGGTAGAGATGCACTTTTTGCCAGACGTGTACGTACCCTGCGACGTGTGCAAAGGCGCGCGCTACAACCGCGAGACGCTGGAGGTGCTGTACAAAGGCAAGAATATTCGGCAGATGCTGGACCTTACGGTAGAAGCGGCGTACGAGTTTTTCAAAGCCGTGCCCACCATTGCCCGCAAACTGCAAACCCTACTGGACGTGGGCCTCTCCTACATCAAGCTAGGCCAGGCCGCCACCACGCTGTCGGGCGGCGAGGCGCAGCGCGTGAAGCTGGCGCTGGAGCTTTCTAAACGCGATACCGGCCGCACCTTGTACATCCTGGACGAACCGACGACTGGCCTGCACTTTGCCGACATTGAACTTCTGCTCAAGGTACTGCAGCACCTGCGCGACGCTGGCAACACCATCGTCATCATCGAGCACAACCTGGACGTGATCAAAACGGCAGATTGGTTAATTGATATGGGGCCGGAAGGCGGCGATGGCGGTGGTTTGGTGGTGGCTGTGGGTACGCCAGAGGACGTGGCGGCGAACGAGGCGAGCCACACTGGGCGGTATTTGAAGCGCTTGCTACCAGCGCTTGCCGCCACGGCGTAATTAAAAGGCAAAAGGCTCCCCAGCCATGACTGGGGAGCCTTTTTAGTAAGCAAATAGGCTGCCAGCCCAATAGAGCAAAGCACAAGAAGCTATTAAAAAAATAGCGTCTTGTTTTGCAACAAGACGCTATGTTGGATTAAGCAACCCAGCGCATTAGCACCCTGCAAGCCAAGCCTGCGGGGCGCCAAGGCGCTTGCTTATGCTGCTTCGCTCGGTGCAGACTCTTCGGTGCTGTTACCAGCCAGTTCCGCGGCTTCCGAGTCGGCAATGGCGCGGCGCTCGGCGTCGTCCATTTCCTCCCGGGCCTTGCGGGCCTTGTGGTACGCCATGCCGGTGCCGGCAGGAATCAAGCGACCGACGATCACGTTTTCCTTCAAGCCGCGCAGCTCGTCGCGTTTGCCCATGATGGCAGCTTCGGTCAGCACGCGTGTGGTCTCCTGGAACGACGCGGCAGAGATAAAGCTGTCGGTCGACAAAGAGGCCTTGGTAATGCCCAACAACAGGTTGGTGTAGGTGACGGCAATTTTGTCCGCACCGCGCAACGCGTCGTTGGTGTCCAGCATTTCTGAACGCTCTACCTGCTCACCGTTGATGTAGGTCGAGTCACCAGCGTTCTCAACCACCACACGGCGCAGCATCTGACGCACGATCACTTCAATGTGCTTGTCGTTGATCTTCACGCCTTGCAAGCGGTACACGTCCTGCACTTCGTCCACAATGTAGCGGGCCAGCTCTTCCACACCCAAGAGACGCAAGATGTCTTGCGGATCGGCTGGGCCGTCCACAACGCTCTCGCCTTTGTTGACCACTTGGCCTTCGTGCACCAAGATGTTCTTCTCTTTGGGAATCAGCTCGTCCCACACTTTGCCGTCGTGGTCGGTGATCTGCAAGCGGACCTTGCCTTTGGTTTCTTTACCAAACGACACGGTACCCGTGATCTCAGCCAGCATGCCTTTGTCTTTTGGCGTGCGGGCTTCAAACAGCTCGGCAACCCGTGGCAAACCACCGGTAATGTCGCGCGTTTTCTGGCCTTCAACTGGAATACGTGCCAACACCTCGCCTGGGCCTACGTCTTGGCCATCGCGCACCTGGATCAGTGAGCCAACCTGGAAGCCGATGGTCACCGAGTGGTCGGTGCCAGGGATCTTCACTTCGTTGCCGGTAGCGTCGATCAGTTTGATCTGTGGACGCACCACTTTAGCTGCACCGCGGCGTTTCGGGTCAATCACCACCATGGTCGACAGGCCGGTCACATCGTCAACCTGTTTGGCGACGGTGAGGCCTTCTTCCACGTTCTCAAACTTGGCTTTACCTGCGAACTCGGTAATGATGGGGCGCGTGAGCGGATCCCAGTTAGCCAAGTTAGCGCCAGCTTTGACCTGTTGATCGGCCTTGACCGTCAATATGGCACCGTACGGTACCTTGTGACGTTCGCGCTCGCGGCCATTGTCATCGCTGATGATGATTTCGCCAGAACGGGCAATCACGACCAACTCTTTCTTGCTGTTAGTCACATAGCGCATCGTGGCGTTAAAGCCAATTGAGCCGTTGCTCTTGGCTTCGACGCTGGAGGCCACGGCTGCACGCGATGCGGCACCACCGATGTGGAAGGTACGCATGGTCAGCTGCGTGCCTGGCTCGCCGATGGACTGCGCGGCAATGATACCGACAGCCTCGCCGATGTTGATCAGGCCACCGCGGCCCAAGTCACGGCCATAGCACTTGGCGCACAGGCCAAAGCGGGTTTCGCAGTTCAGTGCAGTGCGCACTTTCACTTCGTCCACGCCAGCCGCGTCAATCAGGTCAATCTCGTCTTCTTCCAGCATCTGGCCCGACTTGACGATCACCGAGCGGTTCTCTGGGTGCAGCACATCGTCTACCGAGGTGCGGCCCAAGATACGGTCACGCAGTGATTCGATCACTTCGCCGCCTTCGACGATAGCGCGCATCACCTGGCCGTCGTGGGTACCGCAGTCGGTCTCAATCACCACCAGGTCATGCACCACGTCGCACAAGCGGCGTGTGAGGTAACCGGAGTTAGCCGTCTTCAAAGCCGTGTCGGCCAGGCCCTTACGGGCGCCGTGGGTGGAGATGAAATACTCCAACACGTTCAGACCTTCGCGGAAGTTGGCCGTGATGGGCGTTTCGATGATCGAGCCATCTGGCTTGGCCATCAAACCGCGCATACCAGCGACCTGACGAATCTGCGCTGCAGAGCCGCGGGCGCCAGAGTCGGCCATCATGTAGATGGAGTTAAACGACTCTTGCTCAACTTCTTTGCCATGGCGGTCGATGGTTTTCTCTTTCGAGAGTTGGGCCATCATGACCTTGGAGACTTCGTCACCGGCTTTGCCCCAGATGTCCACCACTTTGTTGTAGCGCTCACCTGCGGTGACCAAGCCAGAGGAGTACTGGTTAGCGATCTCTTTGACTTCTTTACCAGCGCGCTCAATGATGGCGTGCTTCTCGATAGGCACCAGCATGTCGTCAATGGCAATGGAAATACCGGCTTGCGTGGCCAAACGGAAACCGCTTTGCAGCAGCTTGTCGGCAAATACCACGGTCTCTTTTAAACCGCACTTGCGGAAAGACACGTTGATCAGCTTGGAGATTTCTTTCTTCTTCAGCGACTTGTTGATGTTGGAGAAAGGCAAGCCCTTGGGCAAGATTTCTGACAACAAGGCACGGCCAACGGTAGTGTCTACCAGTGCGGTCGAGCCAACGAACTCACCCGTCTCTTTGTTCTTGGTGTACTCGGTCAGTCGAACGCTGATTTTGGCAGTCAGTTCCACTTCACGCGCATCCAAGGCACGCAATACTTCGCCGATATCAGAGAAGATCAGACCTTCGCCCTTGCCGTTGATACGCTCACGGGTGGTGTAGTACAGGCCCAGCACCACGTCTTGCGACGGCACAATGGATGGCTCACCAGAAGCAGGGAACAAAATGTTGTTCGATGCCAGCATGAGGGTGCGGCACTCCATCTGCGCTTCCACGCTCAATGGAATGTGCACAGCCATTTGGTCGCCGTCAAAGTCGGCGTTAAAGGCAGAACACACCAAGGGGTGCAGTTGAATAGCCTTGCCTTCGATCAGGATAGGCTCAAAAGCCTGTATGCCCAAACGGTGCAAGGTAGGAGCGCGGTTCAAAAGCACGGGGTGCTCTTTAATCACTTCTTCCAAGATGTCCCACACCACTGGCGTGCCGGATTCAACTTCCTTCTTGGCAGCCTTGATCGTGGTAGCGATACCCATGGCCTCCAGGCGAGAGAAGATGAAGGGCTTGAACAACTCAAGCGCCATCAGCTTGGGCAAACCGCACTGGTGCAGTTTGAGGGTAGGGCCCACCACGATCACGGAGCGACCAGAGTAGTCCACGCGCTTGCCCAGCAAGTTCTGGCGGAAACGACCGCTCTTGCCTTTGATCATGTCGGCCAAAGACTTGAGCGTGCGCTTGTTAGCGCCCGTCATGGCTTTGCCACGACGGCCGTTGTCCAGCAAGCTGTCCACGGCTTCTTGCAGCATACGCTTTTCGTTGCGAGCAATGATCTCAGGTGCTTTGAGTTCCAGCAAACGGCGCAGACGGCTGTTGCGGTTGATCACGCGGCGGTACAAGTCGTTCAGGTCAGACGTGGCAAAACGGCCACCGTCCAAAGGCACCAGGGGACGCAGATCAGGCGGCAGCACGGGCAGCACTTCCATCACCATCCACTCAGGCTTCATGCCTGATTTTTTGAACGCTTCGATGACCTTGAGGCGCTTGGCGTTTTTCTTGATCTTGACTTCAGAGCCCGTCAAGTCGTTGCGCAGCTTTTCAATTTCAGCGTCCAGCTCAATGCCTGCCAAGAGTTCTTTGATGCCTTCAGCGCCCATTTTGGCCGTGAACTCATCGCCGTACTCTTTTTCTTTGGCATCGAAGTCATCTTCGGACATGATGCTGAATTTCTTCAGTGGAGTCATGCCAGGGTCGGTAACCACGTAGGCTTCAAAGTACAACACGCGCTCGATGTCACGCAGGGTCATGTCGAGCACGAGGCCCAAACGCGATGGCAATGACTTCAAGAACCAGATGTGCGCGCAAGGGGCTGCCAGGTCAATGTGGCCCATGCGCTCGCGGCGCACTTTGGTTTGGGTCACTTCAACGCCGCACTTCTCGCAGATCACGCCGCGGTGCTTTAAGCGCTTGTACTTGCCGCACAAGCATTCGTAGTCTTTGATAGGGCCAAAAATTTTGGCACAAAAGAGACCATCACGCTCGGGCTTGAAGGTACGGTAGTTGATCGTCTCCGGCTTTTTCACTTCGCCGAAAGACCACGAGCGGATCTTCTCGGGCGAAGCAATGCCGATACGGATGGCATCAAAATGCTCATCGGGCGTAAACTGTTTGAACAGGTCGAGTAAAGATTTCATAGTGATTCTTTCCCTTCTGAATTAAGAACGCTCTAGTTCAATGTCGATGCCCAAGGAACGAATTTCCTTGACCAACACGTTGAACGACTCGGGCATGCCCGCTGAAATAGTGTGCTCGCCTTTGACGATGCTCTCGTACACCTTGGTACGACCTTGCACGTCATCAGACTTCACTGTCAACATTTCCTGCAGCGTGTAAGCGGCGCCGTAGGCTTCCAGCGCCCACACCTCCATCTCGCCGAAACGTTGACCACCGAATTGGGCCTTGCCGCCCAGCGGTTGCTGTGTGACCAAGCTGTAAGGGCCGGTCGAGCGAGCGTGCATCTTGTCGTCCACCAAGTGGTGCAACTTGAGTACGTGCATGTAGCCGACCGTTACGGGGCGCTCAAACTGATCGCCAGATCGGCCATCAAACAGGTGCGCCTGTGTGCGGGTAGCCGTCAAGCCCTTGACTGCCGCGACGGCATCAGGGTAGCCCAGCTTCAACATGGCCCGAATTTCGTCTTCAGAGGCGCCGTCGAACACGGGGGTTGCAAACGTCATGCCGCTAGACAGGTTCTTTGCCATGTCGATGACTTCGCCATCGGCCAGCTTGCTCAAGTCTTCTTTACGGCCAGACGCGTTGTAGACGCCTTCCAGGTACTTGCGCAACTCGGCCGCTTTGGCTTCGGCTTGCAACATATCGCCAATGCGTTGGCCAATGCCTTTACCGGCCCAACCCAAGTGCACTTCGAGCACCTGACCCACGTTCATGCGCGATGGCACGCCCAACGGATTCAGAACGATGTCGCACGGTGTGCCGTCAGCCATGTAGGGCATGTCTTCGACCGGAACTATTTTTGACACCACACCTTTGTTACCGTGACGGCCAGCCATCTTGTCACCAGGCTGCAAGCGGCGCTTCACTGCCAAGTAGACCTTGACCATTTTGAGCACGCCTGCTGGCAACTCGTCTCCTTGGGTAAGTTTTTTACGCTTTTCTTCGAATGCGAGGTCAAAGCTGTGGCGCGTTTGCTCCAGCGAGTTTTTGATCGACTCTAACTGCGTAGCGGTTTCGTCATCGGCAGGACGCACGTCAAACCAGTGGTATTTCTCAACCGAGGCCAAGTAGGCCTTGTCGATCTTGGTACCTTTGGCCAACTTAGCGGGGCCGCCGTTGGCTACTTTGCCGTCCAGCAACTTGGCAATACGGTCAAACGCGTCTGCTTCCACAATGCGCAGCTGGTCGTTCAAGTCCAAGCGAAAGCGCTTGAGTTCGTCGTCGATGATCTGCTGAGCGCGCTTGTCACGCACGATGCCTTCACGGGTGAATACCTGCACGTCAATCACAGTGCCTTGCGAGCCCTGATCCACGCGTAGGGACGTGTCTTTCACGTCGCTGGCTTTTTCGCCGAAGATGGCGCGCAGCAGTTTTTCTTCTGGTGTCAGCGTAGTCTCGCCTTTTGGCGTAACCTTACCTACCAGCGTATCGCCGGGTTGCACTTCGGCACCCACGTAGATAATGCCGGACTCGTCCAAACGGTTGAGCTGCTGCTCAGACAGGTTAGGAATGTCGCGGGTAATTTCTTCGGCACCCAGCTTGGTGTCACGCGCCATCACCACGAGTTCTTCGATGTGGATGGAGGTGTAGCGGTCTTCCGACACCACACGCTCGCTGATCAAGATCGAATCTTCAAAGTTGTAGCCGTTCCATGGCATGAACGCGACCAGCATGTTTTGGCCCAAGGCCAATTCACCCAGGTCAGTCGATGCGCCGTCAGCCACCACATCACCCTTGGCTATCTTGTCGCCGCGCTGAACGATAGGACGCTGGTGGATATTGGTGTTTTGGTTAGAGCGCTGGTACTTGATGAGGTTGTAGATGTCTACGCCCACTTCACCGGCCTGTGCTTCTTTGTCGTTCACGCGCACCACGATGCGGGTAGCGTCCACATAGTCCACCACGCCGCCACGGGTTGCCGTTACCACGGTGCCCGAGTCGATAGCGGATACGCGCTCAATGCCGGTACCCACCAGCGCTTTTTCGGGGCGCAAGATAGGCACAGCTTGACGCTGCATGTTGGCGCCCATCAGGGCGCGGTTGGCATCATCGTGCTCCAGGAACGGCACCAAAGAGGCCGCTACGGACACGATCTGGGAAGGTGACACGTCCATGTACTGGATGGCTTCTGGCCCTACCAACACGGATTCACCTTTGTCACGTGCAGAAATCAGCTCGCCGGTCAAAATACCATCTTTATCCAAAATGGTGTTGGCTTGGGCGATGACGTACTTGCCTTCTTCAATCGCTGACAGGTAATCAATTTCACTGGTGACCTTGCTGTCTTTCACGCGACGGTACGGCGTTTCAATAAAGCCGTATTCGTTCAAACGTGCGTACAGCGCCAACGAGTTGATCAGACCAATGTTTGGACCTTCTGGTGTTTCAATCGGGCATACGCGACCGTAGTGGGTGACGTGCACGTCACGCACTTCAAAGCCAGCGCGCTCACGGGTCAAACCGCCAGGGCCAAGGGCCGAGACACGACGCTTGTGCGTGATCTCAGACAAGGGGTTGGTTTGGTCCATGAACTGCGACAACTGTGATGCGCCGAAAAATTCTTTCAGTGCGGCAGAAATGGGCTTGCTGTTGATCAAGTCATGTGGCATCAAAGGCTCTTGCTCGGCCTGACCCAAACGCTCTTTCACGGCTTTTTCAATACGTGCCAAGCCGGTGCGGTACTGGTTTTCGGCCAGTTCACCCACACAGCGCACGCGGCGGTTACCCAGGTGGTCGATATCGTCTACCTCACCATGGCCGTTGCGCAAGTCCACGAGAATCTTGACAACAGACAAAATGTCTTCGTTAGACAACACCATGTCACCGGTGGACTCGCTGCGGCCCACTTTGGCGTTGAACTTCATACGGCCCACGCGGGACAAGTCGTACGTGTCCGGGTTGTAGAACAGGCGGTGGAATAGCGCTTGAACAGCGTCTTCCGTAGGCGGCTCGCCGGGGCGCATCATGCGGTAGATGGCCACACGGGCAGCAAACTCATCGACTGTCTCGTCAATGCGCAGTGTCTGCGACATGTAGGCGCCTTGGTCGAGCTCGTTGGTGTAGATGCACTGCAAGTTTTGCACACCGTCGGTACGCAATTTTTTGAGCAGCGCTTCAGTCAACTCTTCGTTGGCCTTGGCAATGATCTCGCCGGTCTCTGGATCAACGATGTTGCGGGCAATCACGCGGCCAACCAGGAAGTCTTCTGGCACGCTGATATGGGTAGTGCCGGACTCCTCCAGCTCGCGGGTATGGCGTGCGGTGACGCGCTTGTCTTTTGCGACCACTACTTTGCCGGCTTTGTCGGTCACGTCAAAACGCGCCACTTCGCCGCGCAGACGCTCAGACACAAATTCCATTTGCGCACCGCTGTCCATCAGACGGAAATTGTCGAACACAAAGAAGTTCGCCAAAATCGACTCGGGATTCATGCCGATGGCTTTGAGCAGGATTGTTACCGGCATTTTGCGGCGACGGTCAACGCGGAAGTACAGCACATCTTTCGGATCGAATTCAAAGTCGAGCCAAGAGCCGCGGTACGGAATAATGCGCGCCGAGAATAGCAATTTGCCAGAGCTGTGGGTCTTGCCCTTGTCATGCTCAAAAAACACGCCAGGGGAGCGGTGCAGCTGCGACACAATCACGCGCTCGGTGCCGTTGATAATGAAGGAGCCTTTTTCCGTCATCAGTGGCACTTCGCCCATGTAGACTTCTTGCTCTTTAACTTCCTTGATGACCTTGGACTGCGGTGTAGACGACTCGCGGTCATAAATGATCAACTGAACGCGGGCGCGCACGGCAGAGCCAAATGTCAGGCCACGAGTTTGGCACTCGCGGACATCAAAGGCTGGTTTTGCGAGGTTGTACTCGGTGTACTTCATCTCCACAAAGCCGTTGTGAGAGACAATGGGGAAAGCGGCTGTAAACGCAGCCTGCAAACCTTCGTCGGTACGTTTTTGTGGCGCTACATCGGCTTGTAAAAAGACCGTGTAGGCGTCCTTTTGCATTTGCAGCAAATAAGGAATTTCAAGAACTGCGTCACGCGTGCCGAAACTTTTTCGGATACGCTTGCGCTCGGTGTAAGAATAACTTGTAGCGTTGGCCATGAGATCTCCGTGTAGGGGGTGAGAGGTCTAAAGGCGACTGTTGTGCTCCCAGCATCCATCACAGATGCTACGAGCCTTGGCGGTTGGCCACTACCAACCGTTGGCGGACGGCGTTGCATTGCACAACGCCCGAACCAAGAATGTCTCTGCAGTCACGTCAGAGAACACAGAAAAGCAATGCCATGGCATTGCTTTTCTGTGCCCTCTTGTATGTTGCCATACAAGCCATCGCATAAAACGATGAGGCTGGGGTCCTTTGCAGGACCCCAGCCTTGGGCACACAACTCAAATTACTTGAGTTCAGCCTTGGCGCCAGCCTCTTCCAGCTTCTTCTTGGCAGCTTCAGCATCAGCCTTAGGCATGCCTTCTTTGACTGCTTTAGGAGCTGCATCTACCAGGTCTTTAGCTTCTTTCAAGCCCAAACCGGTGATTTCGCGAACTGCTTTAATGACGGACACTTTGTTAGCGCCAACTTCGGTCAACATCACGTTGAACTCAGTCTTCTCTTCAACAGCAGCAGCGGCACCGCCACCACCAGCACCAGCAGGTGCAGCCATAGCTGCAGCGCTTACACCAAACTTCTCTTCGATGGCTTTCACCAGTTCGTTGAGTTCCATGACCGACATGCTGTCCAGTGCGGTCAAAAATGCGTCTTTATCGAATGCCATTTTTAATTTCCTAAAAGTTTTTCAGTTGATCGGATGCACCAGCGATTAAGCTGCCACACCTTTCTTTTCAGCCAAGGCATGCAGCACGCGGGCTGTACGCGACATTGGCGATTGCAACAAGCCACAAATTTGTGCCAGCAACACTTCGCGAGAAGGGATGTTGGCCAATTGTTTCACGCCGTTGACGTCCAAAGCCTTACCACCGTATGCACCACCGCGAATCACCAACTTGTCGTTGGTTTTAGCGAAGTCAGCCACCACTTTCGCGGCGGACACTGCATCGGTAGAGAAGCCGTAGATCAGCGGACCGGTCATCTGGTCGGACACTACCGCGAAGGCGCTTCCGGTCACAGCACGGCGGGCCAGCGTGTTTTTCAACACGCTGAGCGTTACGCCTTTGCTGCGAGCATCCACACGCAACTTGGTCATGTCAGCGACCGTGATACCACGGTATTCCGCCATCACGAGCGTTTGAGCTTTTGCTGCGAGGCCAGTCACTTCATCAATGACGGCTTGTTTCTCACTGCGATTGAGACTCAAAGTCTTTCTCCTTCAATTTGCAAATTTCGAAGTTCAGTTCAAACCGACTCACCCATCTGCGCCCATCTTCAGCGATCAACTGTTCTAGGGTTTAACCTTTTCCAGCGGGACCGCCATCTGCGTTGGTTGATCTATTAAGTCTGGGAGCCGAAGCTCTTCAACACCAACGGTCTTGGATGACCTGAAAACACCTGATTGCCCAAGGACAGTCTGAATTTCCAGCCCACCACATGGAGGCAGCGGAGTAAACCACTGCTTCCAAATTTCTCTGTTATGCCAGCAATGACTGGGTATCTACGCGCACACCCACACCCATGGTTGACGACACAGCTACTTTGCGCAGGTACACGCCCTTGCTCGAAGCTGGCTTGGACTTGTTCAAAGCGTCGACCAATGCGGCCAGGTTACCCTGGAGCTTGGCGGCGTCGAACGAGCGACGACCAATCGTGGAATGCACAATACCGGCCTTGTCGACACGGAACTGCACTTGACCGGCTTTGGCGTTTTTCACCGCCGTAGCTACGTCAGGCGTCACGGTACCGACTTTAGGGTTTGGCATCAAACCACGTGGGCCAAGAATCTGACCCAGCGTACCCACGACACGCATAGCGTCTGGAGCAGCAATGACGATGTCAAAAGGCATGTTGCCAGCCTTGACCATGGCGGCCAAATCGTCCATGCCGACGATGTCAGCGCCAGCGGCTTTAGCTTCTTCAGCTTTGGCGCCCTGGGCAAACACGGCTACGCGCTTGGTCTTGCCGGTGCCGTTAGGCAATACGACAGCGCCGCGCACAACTTGGTCAGACTTCTTGGCGTCAATGCCGAGCTGCACTGCCACGTCGATGGATTCATCGAACTTGGCCGTAGCGCACTCTTGCACCATTTTCAAGGCATCGCCAATCGCGTACAGCTTGTTGCTGTCCACTTTACCGACGAACGTCTTTTGTTTTTTACTTAGTTTTGCCATGGTTACAGGCCCTCCACCGTCACGCCCATGGAGCGGGCAGAGCCGGCCAAGGTACGTATTGCGGCATCAACGCTGGCTGCGTTCATGTCTTTCATTTTGGTTTTAGCGATTTCTTCCAACTGCGCGCGGGTGATCTTGCCGACCTTCGCGCTGTGCGGTGTGGAAGAACCTTTGTCGAGCTTGATAGCCTTCTTGATCAAAACCGTCGCAGGCGGGGTTTTGATAATGAAGGTAAAGCTCTTGTCTGCAAAAGCCGTGATCACCACGGGCAATGGCAAACCCGGCTCAACGCCTTGGGTCTGGGCGTTAAACGCCTTGCAGAACTCCATGATGTTCAAACCACGTTGACCCAATGCTGGGCCGATGGGCGGTGATGGATTGGCTTTACCAGCTGGGACTTGCAGCTTGATGAAGCCGACGATTTTTTTCGCCATAACTAGACTCCTTACGGGTACAAACGCTGCGGTTTAAACAGCTCCCCGGGGTTAACAACTCTTTGGGCTTGTTTCGCGTAGAGTTGAAAGACGCGAAGTATTTACCTACTTCAGGTTTTCTCGACCTGACTGAATTCCAATTCGACCGGCGTAGCACGACCAAAAATGGTCACAGAGACGCGCACTTTGTTCTTTTCGTAGTTAACTTCTTCGATGGAACCATTGAAGTCGGTGAACGGACCATCTTTCACGCGCACATATTCGCCCACCATAAATTCCACTTTATGGCGCGGCTTTTCGGTGCCTTCTTGCATCTGGCTCACAATTTTTTGGACTTCAGCTTCTGAAATTGGGGATGGGCGATTTTTTGCGCCGCCCACAAAGCCAGTAACTTTATTGGTGTGCTTGACCAAGTGCCACGTGTCGTCATCCATCACCATTTCTACCAGGACGTAGCCTGGGAAAAACTTGCGCTCGGTGGTTTTTCGTTGGCCATTCTTCATTTCTACCACCTCTTCGGTGGGAACAAGAATGCGGCCAAACTTGCTTTGCATACCAGCGCGGTTGATATGCTCAATGATGTTGCGTTCCACGGTTTTTTCCATGCCCGAATAGGCATGCACCACGTACCAGCGCAAATCCGGATTTACGGGAGCCGCCTGCCCAGCAGACTCGGCAGACTCCACCACAGCGTGCAATTCAGACATTATTTTCTCCAGCCTAAAAATAGGTCAAAAATGGCCCATTCAAGCACCTTATCCGTGGTCCACAGAAAGATAGCCATGATCACCACGAAGCCAAACACGTAAGCGGTCATCTGGATGGCCTCTTTACGGCTGGGCCACACAACTTTTTTGGCTTCACGCCAAGAGTCGCGGCCAAACGCAACGAACTCTTTACCAGTCTCGGAGGTCATGAATACCACCACGGCAGCGCCCAAACCCAGCAGCAATGCTGCCCATTGGGCAATAGCACCTTGTTTGCTGAGCATGTAAAAGCCCACGACCGCGCCAACGACGAGCAAAGCGGCTACGCCTAGCTTCGCCTTGTCAGCGCCTGTACCTACGGTTTCAACCTGCTGTGTTGCCATTTTTTCGCCAATAGAGCCCATCACTGAACTCACAAAATCACTACTACTTAAGACGGACAAGCCCGTCAATCACTTGACGGGCCTTTAGGTATGCCACCGACAGATTCAACTCTATTCAGTGGCAGGGGCGGAGGGCATCGAACCCCCAACCTTCGGTTTTGGAGACCGACACTCTGCCAATTGAGCTACGCCCCTACGTCCTTAAAAACTAAAAATACGCCTGGCTTACGCCAAAATCTTAGCCACAACGCCAGCGCCCACGGTCTTGCCACCTTCGCGGATAGCAAAACGCAGACCTTCTTCCATCGCAATCGGGTTGAT
>JAYUHM010000243.1:0-8706 GCA_043766985.1 Polaromonas sp. | reverse complement strand
GCTGCCGCGGGCGCGTGGTGGTCATGGGCATGGGCAAGAGCGGTCATATTGGCCGCAAGATCGCTGCCACCCTGGCGTCTACCGGCACACCCGCCATGTTTGTGCATCCTGCAGAAGCCAGCCACGGTGATCTGGGCATGATCAAGGCCATTGACTGTGTGCTGGCGATTTCAAATTCTGGTGAATCGGACGAGTTGACGGCGGTGTTGCCGATGATCAAGCGCATGGGCACGCCGCTGGTGGCCATCACGGGCGGCTTGCAGTCCGCCTTGGCCAAGTATGCCGACGCGGTGCTGGACAGCAGCGTGGCCAAAGAGGCCTGCCCCCTGAATTTGGCCCCCACTGCCAGCACCACGGCGCAGTTGGCCATGGGCGATGCGCTGGCCGTCGTGCTGCTGGATGCACGCGGTTTTAAGGCCGAAGACTTTGCCCGCTCGCACCCGGGCGGGAGCCTGGGGCGCAAGCTGCTGACCCATGTGCGCGATGTAATGCGCGCCGGTAGCGCCGTGCCCAGCGTGCTGGCCACCACAGCCTTTACCGATTTAATGCGCGAGATGAGCGCCAAAGGCCTGGGTGCCTCGGCCGTGGTGGATGCCGCTGGCAAACCGATTGGCATATTTACCGATGGCGATTTGCGCCGCCTGGTAGAGCGCGGCGCCGACCTGCGCGGGCTGACCGCGCAAGACGTGATGCACGCCAACCCCCGCACGGTCAGCGCCGAGGCGCTGGCCGTGGATGCCGTCGAGCTGATGGAGCAGCACAGCATTACCAGCGTGCTGGTCAGCGACGCGCAGGGCCTGCTGATCGGCGCGCTCAACACCAACGACCTGATGCGGGCCAAAGTCATTTAATGCAGCCGGCACAAAATTTTCCACCTGAGCTGCTGCTGCGCGCGCAAGCCGTGCACGTGGTGTTTTTTGACGTGGACGGTGTGCTCACCGATGGCGGCCTTCAGTTTACTGAAGCGGGCGAAACCATCAAACGCTTTAACGTGCTGGACGGCCAAGGCTTCAAGCTGCTGCAACGCGCAGGCATCCATATCGCCGTGATCACCGGGCGCGACTCGGCGCCGCTGCGCACGCGCCTGAAAGCGCTGGGCGTGCAGCACGCGGTGTACGGCACCGAAGACAAACGCCCTGCCGCCGAGGCCATTCTTCAAACCCTGGGCCTAGAGTGGTCGCAGGCCGCCGCCATGGGCGACGACTGGCCCGACCTGCCCCTGCTGGCCCGCTGCGCACTGGCCTGTGTGCCACCCAATGCCCACCCCGAAAATATGGCAATTGCACACCATACTACCCAGCGCGCAGGCGGCCACGGCGCGGCGCGCGAGCTGTGCGACATCGTGTTAACCGCGCAAGGCCACTACGCCCGCTTTTTGGCCGAGGCCGCTGCGCGATGAAAGCCGCCATGCGCTGGGTGCAAGCGCTGTGGTACGCCGCCAGCATGTACCTGCCGGTGGTGCTGATCGTGCTGCTGGCCCTGGGCACCTGGTGGTTGGCCCGCAACACGCCGGTGTTCAGTATGCCCACCACCGAGCAGCCCGCCAAGCACGAGCCCGACTACTTTATGCGCAACTTTGCGGTTAAAAACTTCGATGCAGCAGGCCTGTTGCAAAGCGAGGTGGCTGGCGCCGAGGGCCGGCACTTTCCCGACACCGAGGTGCTGGAGATTGACAGCGCCCGCATTCGCTCGTTCAAGCAAGGCCAGCTCACCACCGCCACGGCCAACCGCGCCTACAGCAACGCCGACGGCTCCGAGGTGCAACTGGTGGGCAATGCGGTGGTGGTGCGCGAGTCAACGCCCGACGCCAAAGGCAGCGCACTGCCGCGTCTGGAAATTCGCGGTGAGTTTTTGCAAGCGTTTCTGAACACAGAAAAAGTCACATCGCACAAACCCGTCACCATCACCCGCGGCGGCGACCACTTTGTAGCCGACAGCCTGCAATACGACAACCTGGAGCGCGTAGCCGTGCTGCAAGGCCGCGTGAAGGGCACCTTGGCACCGCGCAAGCCTTGACCTCGTTGTGCGCCTTTGCCACCCCGCGCGCCAAGCCGTCTTAACCCTGCTAAAAAGGCCCACCATGACCACCGCCCCACTCGTTTTTATCACCGGTGCATCCAGCGGCATTGGGCAAGCCCTGGCGCTGCGCTTTTACCAAGCGGGTTACCGCCTAGCGCTGGTAGCGCGGCGTACCGCAGAGGTAGAAAAGTGGGCAGTGGCACAAAACATCAGCACCAGCAGCTACGCTATTTATAGTGCGGACGTGGCCGACGTGAACAGCATCGCCGCCGCAGGCGCCGCCTGCATGGCCGGCCAGGGCCTGCCCGACGTGGTGATCGCCAACGCCGGTATCAGTGTGGGCATGGACAGCGGCGTGCGCGGTGATATTGACGTGATGGCGCAAACCTTTGCCACCAACAACACCGGCCTGGCCGCCACGTTTCACCCCTTCATCACCGGCATGGAAGCCCGCAAAACCGGGCGCTTGGTCGGCATCGCCAGCGTGGCCGGCATTCGCGGCCTGCCCGGCCACGGCGCCTACTGCGCCAGCAAGGCCGCCGTCATCGCCTACTGCGAAAGCCTGCGCGGCGAGATGCGTGCGGCCACAGGCAAAAACGGCGTCAAAGTCGTCACCATCGCCCCCGGCTATGTCGACACCCCCCTCACGCAAGAAAACCGCTACTCCATGCCGTTTTTAACCAATGCCGACGTCTTTGCCGACCGCGCCTTCCACGCCATCGGTGCAGGCACCAGCTACCGCGTCATCCCCTGGCAAATGGGCGTAGTGGCCAAGCTGCTGCGCGTGTTGCCCAACTGGCTGTATGACATCGCGCTGTCGGGGCGGCCACGCAAAAAGCGGAGCGGGGAATAAGTCTGCATGGCGCTGGTTCTGGAGCGCCTCGTCGCGGCTGGGCAAGCAGAGGCTTCGATCTCTGCGCCGTGCACATGTCGGTGATTCAGCACCACAGTCCAAATAACATTGAGCTTTGATGCTGCTGTTTTCGCAGCACCCCTCATTTCCAAGCATCCACAAACGATCTATGTAGTGTGGACTATTTGGCAGTGCGTAAGTGTTAATATCCATGCCGGCACTTACATACCAAGGGACTACTTTATGCTGCGAATTTCCAAACCCATCTACATGCTGCGCGGGCTTTTAGCAAGCGTTACGGCATGCGCACTGATAGCGTGTGGAGGCGGCGGAGGGGATAGCACGACAACCCCAGTCATCCCAGTTACCGCAGCCCCAGCTGCAACTTTGGTGGCCGGTAAAGTACTAGGCGCTACGGGTACTCCGATCGCCGGAGCCACCATTTCTGCTGCGGGTGCATTCCTCACAACTGGTAGCGACGGCAGCTACACCTTTAGTCTCGACTCTGCCACCACCACCACCACCGTTGTGTTGGTTAAAAAGACCGGCTATGCAACTACGGCCAAAGAGATGCCCATAGCTTCTGGCACCACCACACAGATTAACCTTCAGTTGTTTGCAAACCAGGTAAGCACCACGTTCAGTGGGGTGTCTTCCGCGAGCATCCCTGTTAACGGCGCGACCGTCACCATTCCTGCAAACGCCGTCAAACTCGCTGATGGCGGTAACTACACTGGCACGGTGTCGATTGGCGCCAGCTACTACAGCCCCGACACCCTGCAGGGTGTGCAAGCCTTTGCAGGCCCGTACACGGGTGTGGATGCCGCTGGCACGTCCCCGATCATTTCCATGGGTTTTATTGAGGTCAAACTCACCGACGCGTCGGGCAGCCCACTGCAGCTAAAAATCGGCTCACCAGCGACCCTCACTTTCCCTGCCAGCAGCAACTCGGCTAACACGACCAGTGTGCCGATGTGGTTCTACGACGAGACCGCCAAAATCTGGAAGAATGAAGGCAGCGCAGCCCGTCAAGCGGATGGCTCTTACCAAGGTAGCGTGACGCACTTTACGATTTGGAATGTGGATTTCAAGGGGGCAACTGCCACCATCAAGGGGTGCTTGCGTGATGCGGCTGGGCAACCTATCAGCAATGTGGGTTCGGCAGGATTGCGGAGCACAGGGTGGTCGCAAACGCTTTTCCTGAGAGACCCAGCGGGCACCGCGCCAGGCGACTTTACGATTTTGAATGTCCCGGCAAACCTCCCGCTGGAGCTGTACTCAGCAAGCTCGCCGTCCACATTCACGGCGCTGGCCATACCGGCTATCGCACCAGGCACTACGCGCACCTTGGCTAGTTGTATCACCGCTACGGCCGCGCCAGCGGGCCCGTTTGTAATTACCTGGCCTACGCTGCTATTTACCACTACAGCAGCGCTCACCGCACCTACTACGGGTACAGCATCCTATGCGGGAACATATAAGGGCACATACGGCGGTGTAGAAACTGGAACCTTTACGGTAGTGGTGAGCGCGGCAGGCGTAGTGACTGGATCCAACCACTCCACCACCTACAACCAAAACTTTACCGTGAACGGACAGGTCGGTAGCAATGGCAGTGTCGCGCTGTCAGCCGTAGGTACCGCAGGCTCAGGGCAATTTAGCGGCTCCATTAATGCTGCGGGTGTGATTACCGGGACATGGAACTACCTTGGAAGCCCGCTTGGGGGCACCTTTACAGGGAATCGAGTTTAGCTTTCGTAAAACCGCCCCTTAAAAGCCTATCAGGTGAACAGCCTGATAGGTTTTTTGCTTTGTTGAGTATCAAAGCAGACTGGTGGATGCGTACCTAGCGCAGCTTCACCGGCTCCACATTCACCGTATTGGCCCCATCGCTGAGCATCAAGTTGCCTTCTTGCACAGTGGCTTGCAGTTGCATGCTGCGCTGGGCCATGGCAGCCAGCTCTTGGCTGACGGGGTGGGGCAGTAGCCACACACTGAGGTTGCGCGGGCGGGTGAGCTTGGTTTCTATGCCTTTCCACCAGAGGGCGGCTGAATGGCTGTAGGTGTAGATGGCGACTTCTTCGGCTTTGCCGCAGGCTTTCATCACGGGTTTGTCTTCGGGCTGGCCGACTTCAATCCACAGCTTGTAGGCCAAGGTGTAGTCGCGCAGGTACACGTCGGGCTCGTCGGGGTCAGACATGCCTGCGCCAAAGGCCAGGGTGCCGTCGCCGTTGCACACAGTTTGCAGTTTGTGGGCGTTCAGCGCCAAGGCCACCAGGCGCACCATCATGCGTTCGTCGGTCTCGCTGGGGTGGCGTGCCAGGGTGAGCTGCTGGTCGGCGTAGTAGCTGTTGTCAATATCAGCGATGGCCAGGTTGGCTTTGTAAATGGTGGATTTGAGGGCCATGGGGTGCACGCTTTGCTATTTTGAATACTATAAATTTGATAGCTGCTTGTGCTATGTTCTATTGGGCTTGTGGCCTAAATGGCACCTAAATACGCCTTGCGAGCGTGTACAGGGGCCTAAGCACGTGGCTACACGCGCCGGGCCAGCTCGGCAGCTACTCCGACGTAGCTGGCCGGGGTCATGGCCAGCAGGCGGTCAATGTCTGCTTGCGGAATCTCCAGCGAACGGATCAACCCATGCAGGTCTTCGGGCCGGATGGTTTTGCCACGCGTCACTTCTTTGAGCTTTTCGTACGCGCCCTGCACGCCGTAGCGCCGCATGACGGTTTGGATCGGCTCGGCTAAAACTTCCCAAGCGTTGTCCAAGTCTTTAGCCAGCGCTTCTTCGTTCAGCTCCAGCTTGCCCAGGCCCACGCCCAGCGACTGGTAAGCCAGCACGGCGTAGCCCAGGGCCACGCCCATGTTGCGCAGCACGGTGCTGTCGGTCAGATCGCGCTGCCAGCGGCTGATGGGCAGCTTCTCGCTCAGGTGTTTGAGCAGCGCGTTGGCCAGGCCCAGGTTGCCTTCGGCGTTTTCAAAATCAATCGGGTTGACCTTGTGCGGCATGGTGGACGAGCCGATCTCGCCGGCTTTGAGGCGCTGCTTGAAGTAGCCCAGGCTCACATAGCCCCACACGTCGCGCGACCAGTCGATCAGGATGGTGTTGGTGCGGGCGACCGCATCGTACAACTCGGCCATGTAGTCGTGCGGCTCGATCTGGATGCTGTAGGGCTGGAAGGTCAGGCCCAAGCCGCCTTCTACCACCTTGCGTGAGAAGGCCTCCCAGTCGTGCGCGGGCCAGGCAGACAAATGCGCGTTGTAGTTACCTACGGCGCCGTTCATCTTGGCCAAAATCTTCACATCGGCTATGCGGGCGCGCGCCGCTTGCAGGCGCACCACCACGTTGGCTACTTCTTTGCCCACGGTGGTGGGGCTGGCGGTCTGGCCGTGGGTACGGCTGAGCATGGGCACGGCGGCGTACTGGTGCGCCATCTCGCGCAGCTTGGCAATGATGGCGTCCAGCGCGGGCAGCAGCACCTGGTTGCGTGCGGCTTGCAGCTGCAGGGCGTGCGAGGTATTGTTGATATCTTCCGAAGTGCAGGCAAAGTGCACAAACTCGGCGTTTTTTAGTAACTCTGGCTGGCCGTCAAATTTGGATTTGATCCAGTACTCCACGGCTTTCACGTCGTGGTTGGTGACTTTTTCAATGTCTTTGATGGCTTGGGCATCCTGCTCGTTAAAGCCGCTGACCAGGGCGTTCAGGTGCTTGCGGGTAACGTCGCTTAGGGGCTTGAATTCTGCAAAACCGGCATCGCCCAAGGCAATAAACCAGGCCACTTCTACCTGCACACGGCAGTGCATGTAGCCGTATTCAGACATCAAGGGGCGCAGGGCGGCGAGTTTGTTGCCATAGCGGCCGTCTAGCGGCGAAATGGCGGTGAGGGCGGACAGGTTCATACCCCGATTGTAAAAGGTGGGGGTTTCACGTGGTGAGGCGACGCCCCTGAGGCGCTGCCGCAGCGCCTCAGGTCGGCATCAGCTTGTCAATCTCTTGCTGCATAGCGGTGGTGAGCTGGGAGTACAGGCGCAGCTTGTCGGCGGTGTCGCGCAAACGCTCAGCAATGCGCAGGCTCACGGCCATCATCAGTTTGCCGGCAATGTGCGGCTCGTCGTTCATGAGCTGTTCTAGCGCTTTGCGCGTCAGCACGGCCCCGCGCACCTCGGTGGTGGCGGTGCAGGTCGCCGAGCGTGGCGCGCCGTCTACCAGCCCCATCTCGCCAATCAGGCTGCCGGGGCCCAGCACATTGATAGTGACGGCCGAGGTGCGGCTGACAACGATGTTTTCTACGGTGACTTCACCGTACAAAATCAGCATCATGTAGCCAGTGTCCAAGGCGTCGCCTTCTTTGATAAAAGCCGTACCCTGAGCCACTATGCGCGGCTGCATGTAGCTGACGATCACCTTGGCTTCTTCTGGGCTGAGCTGCATCAGCGCCGTCGGCGCCGTCAGCAGGGTGGCGGCCAAATCGGCACTGTTGGAGCCTTCCAGCGCCCGCAGGCGGCGGTTGCTGGCCTCGGCAGCGTCGGGCTTTTTCCCAAAGAGTTTGTCTAGCATGGTGTGGGTGTTTGTGTGTGTCGGCTCTAGTGTGCCTTAAAATACGGTTACTACAAGGAGCGTTGCAGCAAATGCATCCCACGGTAAACCCCCGCGTTTATCGTTAATAGGGGTCTATTTGCCAGGCTTGTAGTCACAAAGTGCAACGACGCTCGCCCGTTAGTAATAATAATTTCTACACAGGTGAGTTATGTCCTCCACATCTTCTGCCGCCCTGCCAGCCGTGCCCGCCATGAAATTGGCTGGCCTGGAGCCCGTCACTATCGGCCAAGGCACCTTGTTCGTCAACATCGGTGAGCGCACCAACGTCACCGGCTCAAAAGCCTTCGCCCGCATGGTGTTGAACGGCGAATATGAAGCCGCCCTGGCCGTCGCCCGCCAGCAGGTCGAAAACGGCGCCCAGGTCATCGACATCAATATGGACGAGGCCATGCTGGACAGCAAGGCCGCCATGGTGCGGTTTTTGAACCTGATCGCCTCCGAGCCCGACATTTCCCGCGTGCCCATCATGATCGACAGCTCCAAGTGGGACGTGATCGAAGCGGGCCTGCGCTGCGTGCAGGGCAAAGCCATTGTCAACTCCATCAGCATGAAGGAGGGCGTAGAGCCCTTCAAGCACCAGGCCAAGCTCTTGCGCCGCTATGGCGCTGCCGCCGTGGTGATGGCCTTTGACGAAAAAGGCCAGGCCGACACCTACGAACGTAAAACCGAGATTTGCGCGCGCGCCTACAAGGTGCTGGTAGACGAGGTGGGTTTTCCGCCGGAAGACATTATTTTTGACCCGAACATCTTCGCTATTGCCACCGGCATTGAAGAACACAACAACTACGCTGTAGACTTTATCAACGCCACGCGCTGGATCAAAGAGAATTTGCCCGGTGCCAAGGTGAGCGGCGGCGTGAGCAACGTGAGTTTTAGCTTTCGCGGTAACGACCCGGTGCGCGAAGCCATCCACACCGTGTTTTTGTACCACGCCATCCAGGCCGGTATGGACATGGGCATCGTCAACGCCGGCATGATGGGCGTGTACAGTGAATTGGAGCCTACGCTGCGCGAGCGCGTAGAAGACGTGGTGCTGAACCGGCGCGCCGACGCAGGCGAGCGCCTGGTAGAAGTGGCCGAAAACGCCAAAGGCGCAGCCAAAGACGACAGCAAAAAGAACGAATGGCGTGCCCTGCCCGTGAACGAGCGCCTGTCCCACGCCCTGGTGCGCGGCATCACCGACTTTATTGTGGAAGACACCGAAGAGGTCTACCAAATCATCCTGGCCAAA
>JAYUHM010000242.1:0-47492 GCA_043766985.1 Polaromonas sp. | reverse complement strand
CTTCACCCATTTGGTGACCCTCGCAAATCCGTTGAAATTGGCTTGTAGTCTAGCTTGCAGACGGTTTATGGCCTTTCAACTGCCGGAAATAGGGTTATTCCCAACTTGCCGCCTACGCCTTTGGCGTCACCGCCTGCTAACCGGGTGGAGTTTGTGGTTACTTGCGGGGTTACTGCCACCGGGCGGTAGCGCGGCGCAAAGCTGCGCTGCACATAAAAAAGGCACCGGTCAGTGACGCGGTGCCTTTTTTTATACGTAAGCGGCTTTACGCGTAAAGCCGTGAGGTTTTAGGCAAATGCGCCATTAAAAACTCCATCTGGTCGGCCAAAATGCGCCGGTTACGCAAAATGAAGTCTTCCCACAGGCTGGGGACATAGGGCGCGTAGAGCAGCGGCATGCGGGCTTGCTCGGGCGTGCGGCTGCTCTTGCGGTGATTGCAGGCGCGGCAGGCGGTTACCACGTTCATCCACACGTCCTGGCCGTTTTGCGCGTAGGGCATGATGTGCTCGCGTGTGAGCTCTTCTTCGTGGAAATGCGCGCCGCAGTAGGCGCATACGTTGCGGTCACGCGCAAACAGCTTGCCATTGGTCAGGCCGGGGCGCAGGTCAAAGGGGTTGATGCTGGGCACGCCCTTGGTGCCGATGATGCTGTTGACGGTGATGATGGACTGCAAACCCGTGACGGCGTTATGCCCCCCATGGAACACCGCCACTTCACCGCCAGACTCCCAGCGCACCTCGTCCGAGGCATAGTGAGTCACCGCCTGTTCCAAGCTAATCCACGACTGCGGGAGCCCTTGGGCTGAGAGTTTCAAGACCTTCAAAACGCACCTCCGAGTAATTCACACACACTGCTAACACACCGGAAAACACCACTTCACTGTCTTAAAGCACAATATACTCTAATTTAATGACCCTTTTAAGGCAATAAACCCTGCCCAGCCCAATAGAATGTAGCACGAGCAGCTATTAAATTGATACTTATAAAATCACAACAATGAAAGTGTTTAGAGGCTTTAGCAGAGCAAAAAGTTCGCTGGCTGCGCCCGGCGGCTTATCGCAGGCGGTCTTGGCCCTGTCCCCGGTGCCACCAGGAACGGCCCAGGCCGTGGGTTGCGCCCTGACCATTGGCAACTTTGACGGCGTGCACCGAGGCCACCAGGCGATGATTGCGCTGCTTAAAAACGAGGCAGCACACCGCGCAGTGCCCAGCTGCGTGATGACCTTTGAGCCCCACCCACGCGACTATTTTGCCGCCCGCGCTGGCAAACCCGACCTGGCCCCCGCGCGCATCGCCACCCTGCGCGACAAACTGACCGAGCTGGCGCGCTGCGGCATCGACCAGGTGGTGGTGCTGCCGTTCAATGCCAGCTTGGCCAGCCTGCCAGCGCAAGCCTTTATCAGCGACGTGCTGGTGCAAGGGCTGGGCGTGAAATACGTGCTGGTAGGGGACGATTTTCGCTTTGGCGCGCAGCGCGCAGGCGACTACGCCATGCTGGATGCTGCGGGCGACGCGCAAGGCTTTGACGTAGCCCGTATGCAAAGTTACGAAGTGCACGGCCTGCGCGTGTCCAGCTCGGCTGTGCGCGACGCACTGGCGCGAGGCCACATGGAGGACGCTGCCAAGCTGCTAGGCCGGCCCTACAGCATCTCCGGCCATGTCGTGCATGGCCGCAAGCTGGGGCGGGAATTGGGCGTGTCAAGGGCCTATCCGCAGGGTTTTCGCACGTTGAATCTGCGCTTTTCGTCCCGCGCGCATGCCTGGAAGCCTGCCGCCAGCGGCATTTTTGCGGTGCTAGTGCATGGCCTCACCCCAGTACCCCTGCAAGGCGTGGCCAACCTGGGTATTCGCCCCTCATTAGACCCCGACGACGTCAATGGTGGCCGCGTACTGCTGGAGACCCATTGCCTGGACTGGCCCACGGGCTTGGGGCTGGACACCGGCTACGGTAAAATCATCCGTGTGGAACTGCTGCATAAACTACACGACGAGCTGAAATATGACGGTCTGGACGCCTTGACGCAAGGTATTGCCAAAGACTGCCTGGATGCGCGCGCGTTTTTTGCATCGCGTTTTACGCCTTTGTCAGCCAGTCACCACCTACCGCGAATTTGAAGGGGCAAAGGCCCCGCTGCCTGCCCCACCGTTACCTATTCGCCGCTCTGCCGCGCAGAGCCCCCTTTGATGGCCACCCGATAATGGCCCCGATCTAAAGAGCTAGCCCCATGACCGAACAAGCCACCCCCACAGCAACCTCTGCCGTAACCCCTGCTGTGGATTACCGCAAGACCCTGAATTTGCCCGACACCCCTTTCCCCATGCGCGGCGACCTGCCCAAGCGCGAGCCGGGTTGGGTGAAAGAATGGGACGATAAAGGCATCTACAAAATCCTGCGCGACTCGCGTTTGGGCAAACCCAAGTTCATCCTGCACGACGGCCCTCCCTACGCCAACGGCCAGATCCACATTGGCCACGCGGTCAACAAAATCTTGAAAGACATGATCGTCAAAGCCCGCCAGCTGGAAGGCTTTGACGCGCAGTACATCCCTGGCTGGGACTGCCACGGTTTGCCGATTGAAAACGCCATCGAAAAACTCTATGGCCGCAACCTGCCGCGTGACGAAATGCAGGCCAAGAGCCGCGCCTTTGCCACCGAGCAAATTGCCGGGCAGATGGCGGACTTCAAACGCCTGGGCGTGCTGGGCCAGTGGGACAAGCCTTATCGCACCATGGACTTTGACACCGAGGCCAACGAAATCCGCGCCTTCAAGCGGGTGATGGAGCGTGGCTTTGTTTATCGCGGTTTGAAGCCGGTGTACTGGTGCTTTGACTGCGGTTCATCATTGGCCGAGTTTGAGATCGAATACGCTGACAAAAAATCGCAAACCCTGGATGTGGGCTTTGAATGCGCCGAGCCCGAGAAATTGGCCACCGCATTTGGTCTGCCCAATCTCAGCCAAAAAGCCCTCGCCGTCATCTGGACCACCACTGCATGGACGATCCCGGCCAACCAGGCGCTGAACCTGAACCCCGAGCTGAGCTACGCGCTGGTGGACACCGTGCGTGGCCTGTTGGTTCTGGCCGAGAGCCTGGTGGACAAATGCCTGGAGCGCTACAAGCTGGAAGGCAAAGTAGTCGCCACCACCCTGGGGAAAAACTTAGCCGCCATCAACTTCAAGCATCCACTGTACGACGCACATGCGGGTTACCAGCGCTTCTCACCCGTCTACCTGGCCGACTACGCCACTGCAGACGACGGCACGGGCCTGGTGCATTCATCTCCCGCCTACGGGGTAGAAGACTTTAATAGCTGTGTCAAACACGGCATGAAGTACGACGACATCTTGAACCCAGTGCAGGGCAATGGCCGCTACGCCGACGACTTGCCGTTGTTTGGTGGCCTGAACATCTGGAAGGCCTGCGAGCGCGTGATCGAGGTGCTGGGCCAGTCAGATCGTCTTTTTGCCACCACCAACATCGTGCACAGCTACCCGCACTGCTGGCGGCACAAAACGCCCGTCATCTACCGCGCGGCAGCGCAGTGGTTTATCCGCATGGACGACGATGTATCGACGGGCGGCACAGGCGCCGCTGGCGTGTTTACCAAAGACAAAGCCAGCAAGACCTTGCGACAGCTCGCCTTGGATGCCATTGAGCAAACCAATTTCTTCCCCGAGAGTGGCCGCGGCAGATTGCGCGACATGATTGCCAACCGGCCCGACTGGTGCATCAGCCGCCAGCGCAGCTGGGGCGTGCCCATGCCGCTGTTTACCCATATGGACAGCGGCGAGCTGCACCCCAAAACACCCGAGTTGATCGACCTGGCCGCGAGCATGGTGCAAGCCGGTGGCATCGAGGCTTGGAGCAAGGCCAGCACCGCCGAGCTGTTTACCAAAGTGGGCGCCGAGCACGCCGAGCAATACACCAAGAGCGCCGACATTCTGGAAGTGTGGTTTGACTCGGGCACCACCCACACCACGGTGCTCAAAGGCTCGCACGCAGGCAGCGCACACGAGACTGGACCGGAGGCTGACCTGTACCTGGAGGGCCACGACCAGCACCGCGGCTGGTTCCACAGCTCATTGCTCACCGCGTGTGCCATGTACGACCGCGCGCCTTACCGCGGCCTGCTAACCCACGGTTTCACCGTGGACGGCCAAGGCCGCAAGATGAGCAAGAGCATGGGCAACGTGGTGGCGCCGCAAGCGGTCAGCGACAAAATGGGCGCGGAGATCATCCGCCTGTGGGCAGCCAGCACAGACTATTCGGGCGACCTGAGCATCGACGACAAAATCCTGGCACGCGTGGTGGACACCTACCGCCGCATCCGCAATACGCTGAAGTTTTTGCTGGCCAACATCAGCGACTTTGACGCCACCAAAGACGCTGTACCCGTGAGCGAGATGCTGGAGATTGACCGCTACGCCTTAAGCCGCGCGGCGCACATGCAGGCCGACATTTTGGCGCACTACAAGGTGTACGAATTTCACCCGGTAGTAGCCAAGCTGCAACTGTATTGCAGCGAAGACTTGGGCGGCTTTTACCTGGACATTCTCAAAGACCGCCTCTACACCAGCGCTACCCATTCCAAGGCCCGGCGCAGCGCGCAAACTGCGCTGTGGAATATCACCCACGCCATGCTGCGCTGGATGGCGCCGTTCTTGAGCTTCACCGCCGAAGAGGCGTGGAAAGACTTTGGCAAGTCCACCACCGGAACGATTTTTACCGAAACGTATTGGCCGCTGGCTGCAGCCGATGCAGCGCTGAACGCCAAATGGAGCAGTATTCGCGAGTTGCGCGATGTGGTGAACAAAGACATCGAAGCCCTGCGCGCCGACGGTAAGGTGGGTAGCTCGCTGCAAGCCGAAGTACAGCTCACCGTGCCTGCGGATGACTTTGCATTGCTCTCCTCGTTGGGCGAGGATGTCAAGTTTGTCTTCATCACATCCGCTATCACGTTAGTAGCTGGCAGCGCACTATCTACGGTGGTAACTGCCTCCAACCATGTAAAGTGCGAGCGCTGCTGGCACTACCGCGCTGACGTGGGCATTGACCCTGCCCATCCCACCATCTGTGGCCGCTGCACCAGCAACCTGTTTGGCGCTGGCGAACAAAGGAACTACGCGTAATGGCCAAATTTAGCAAAACATCCATCTGGCCTTGGCTGGGTTTGGCGCTGATTATTTTCATTGCCGACCAGTTCACCAAGACGCTCATCTTGGGCTACTACCAGCTAGGCGACAGCACCCATGTGCTGAGTTTCTTTAACGTGGTGCGGGTTCACAACAGCGGCGCAGCTTTCAGCTTTTTGGCTGGCGCAGGCGGCTGGCAGCGCTGGTTCTTTACTGGCATTGGTGTTGTGGCCACCATCTTCATCGTCTGGATGCTGCGCTCGCACGCCGGGCAAAAGCTGTTTGCCTTTGCCTTGGCGTGTATCTTGGGCGGTGCGGTGGGCAACGTGGTTGACCGCCTGATGCATGGCTATGTGGTGGATTTTCTAGACTTTCACTACGGCGGCTGGCACTTTCCGGCGTTTAACGTTGCCGACAGCGGCATCACCATTGGCGCAGCGTGCTTGATACTTGATGAGCTGCTGCGGGTGCGGCGCGGGCGCTGACCGGGCCTGCGTATTGGCAAGCAATACACTATTATTTTAATAGCATTTTGTGCTCTGCTCTATTGAGCTAGAGGCATATTTAATTCACAAAGTGTGGCTGAAGCGGTATAGTAGAGTCTTCGATTACCATGAAGCATCTTCTTAACCTTTTGGCCGCCGTAGCGCTGCTGGTATGGGGCACCCACCTGGTTCGCACAGGCATTTTGCGTGTGCTGGGGGCTAATTTGCGGGCTGTTTTGGCCCAAGCCACCGGCAACCGCGCTACCGCAGCCTTGGCGGGTGTTGGCGTCACGGCGGTGGTGCAGTCCAGCACGGCCACCGCCCTCATCGTGGCCGCCTTTGTGGGCCAAGGCATGGTCAGCTTGCCAGCGGCGCTGGCCGTCATGCTGGGGGCAGACGTTGGCACCAGCTTGATGGCGGTGGTGTTTCACTTTGATTTAAGCTGGCTGTCTCCCTTGCTGATCTTCATCGGCGTGGTGCTGTTCATCGCGCGACAATCCACCACCGTAGGCCGCGTTGGGCGCATTTTGATTGGCCTGGGTCTTATGCTGCTGGCCTTGGGTTTGATCAGCGAATCTACCCGGGTGCTCACGCAGTCCCCCGTGGTGCAAGCGGCGCTCAAAACACTCACCAGCGACTTGCTGCTTGAAATCACCGTGGGTGCGGTGATTGCCGTGTTGGCCTATTCCAGCCTGGCCACGGTGCTGCTGGTGGCCACCTTGGCAGCCTCCCAGGTCATCCCCATGGACGTGGCGCTGGGCTTGGTGCTGGGCGCCAATTTGGGCAGCGGTCTACTGGCGGTACTCACCACCGCCAAGTCGGTACTGACCGTACGCCAAGTGCCCTTGGGTAACCTGATTTTCAAAACCCTGGGCGTATTGGTGGCAGCACCTTTGGTGGGCTTGTGGCTCAAACACGCCAGCCCCATGGTGGGCGGTGCGGCCACGCAGGTAGTGGCGTTTCACCTGGTTTTTAATCTGACGTTGGCGGTGGCACTGATAGGCTTTACGGGCGTGATTGCGCGCTGGGTAGAAAAGCTGTTGCCGCCCGCCAAAGACAACGCCCTGTCGCGCCCTCGCCACCTCGACCCGTCCGCATTGGCAACGCCGTCTCTGGCCATCTCCTGCGCTGCACGCGAGGCGCTGCACCAGGCGGACGTGGTAGAGACCATGCTGCGCGGCACGCTGTTGGTTATCAAGGACAACGATTTAGCCTTGGCGCAAGACCTGCGCCAGCTGGACGACACGGTCGATGAGCTGTACTCGGCCATCAAATACTATTTGACCAAAATCTCCAGACAGGCTTTGGGTGAAAACGAGTCGCGCCGCTGGACCGACATCATCAGCTTTACCATCAATATGGAGCAAATTGGCGACATCATTGAGCGGGTGTTGCAAGATGTGGAAGACAAAAAAATTAAAAAGGGCCTGAACTTTTCTGAGGCGGGCATGGGCGAGGTATGTGAGCTGCACTCCCGGCTGATGGCGAACCTGCGGTTAAGCATGAGCGTATTTTTAAACGGTAACGTGCGCGATGCCCAACGACTGCTAGAAGAAAAAGCCCGCTTTCGCGACCTGGAGCACGCCTATGCGGCAAGGCACCTGGCGCGCCTGGCAGACAACACAGTACAAAGTATCGAGACCAGCAGCCTGCATTTGGATTTGATCAGCGAGCTCAAACGCGTCAACTCGCAAATATGTTCCATCGCTTATCCCATTCTTGACACGGCGGGTGCCCTAAGCCCCACGCGGCTGCGGCAAGCCAATTTGATCTCGGCTAGCGAGCCTATGCCCTTGGGCAAGGATTGATTGCGCCGGTCAGGGCTGGTTGCTGGCCGGGCGAATAAAAAATCTTTGCACTTCAGCCGCCTGCGCATCGGGCGCTACCTTGTCCGCCAGTTGCACCACCATCTGCGCATCCGTAGCGCGCGCACCGCTGGCCCACAGCATCCGTAAGTGCTCGGCCATAGCGTCCCGCGCAAGCACCACTGCCTGCGGCCCGAGTTGCACGACAGAAGTTAGCAGCGCCATCCAATGCAAGCGTGGCAGGTAGGCGTAATGGGCATCCGGCAGGGTATGCATCGTGGCAATATCTGTCCACCAGCCTTTGCCATGCTGTGGGTGCAGCGCATCGCATTGCGGCACTGCCTGGCCCCAGCGGTAAAACATCCAGCCCCGGGCAAAAGCCTGCGGCTGCCAAGGGTGCGCGCTCCACGGCTGCGGTGGCGTGTGCGTTAATTGGCGGGCAAACAGCTTGTGCCACTTGTGGGCCAAGGTCTCCACACCATTGGGGCCGATGAAGTCTGCCGGCGTGGCGACATCGCCTGCCGCGGTGCACAGAAAGAACTTGACGGCCAGCTCCCAATGCAAACGCTGGCCCTGCGCGTTGGTTAGCAAAAAATCCAGCTCGCCCTGCGTCACCATCAAGCCATTCACCTCCGAGCGCAGTGGCACATGCGCAGCCACCAGGCGGTGCAGTCCTTCGCCAGGGGCATGGGTCAGGTAAAACTCCAGCAGACGCTCAGCGTACCGGCCTATACGTACTTCGGGTTTGGTTTGCATCCACGCTTGCAGCACTTGGCTGTCCGCTTGCAAGCCGTCTAGCCACGCGGCTATGCCAGCGAGTTCAAGCGGGGTGAAGGTGGCCAATTGCGCCGCCGCGCCAGGTGGCACAGCCACCAACGGCGCCGACAGCAAGAGCCAGCGCAGTGCGGCCAGATGCGCACTGGCTGGCGTGACGCCAGCAGCGGGCGTACCATCCGCTGGCGCTGTCGTCTGCATCAGGGCAGCAGTACGCTGGCACCCGTGGTTTTGCGTGCCTCTAGGTCGCGGTGGGCTTGCTGTACATCGGCCAGCGCGTAGCGGTGGTGCACAGGTATGGTGACCTTGCCGCTGGCGACAATGGCAAACAGCTCGTCGGCCATGGCCTGCGTGCTTTCGCGCGTGGCGATGTGGGTGAACAGCGTGGGACGGGATACGTACAACGAGCCTTTGGCACCCAGCACGCCAATGTCCAGCGGCGGTACTTTCCCCGATGCGTTGCCAAAGGTAGCCAGCAAGCCGAACGGTGACAAGCAGTCGAGTGATTTTTCAAAGGTATCTTTGCCTACCGAGTCATACACCACCTTCACGCCGCGTCCGCCGGTGATGTCTTTCACCTTGGCGACGAAGTCTTCGCTGGAGTAGTTGATGGCATGGCTTGCACCGTGCTCCAGCGCCATTTTGCATTTGGCATCAGAGCCTGCGGTACCGATCAGCTGCAAACCCAGCGCCTTGGCCCACTGGCAGGCTATCAAACCCACACCGCCCGCAGCGGCGTGGAACAGCACAAAGTCGCCCTCTTTCAGTCCACCAGCGGGCAAGGTTTTGCGCAGCAGGTACTGCGCCGTCAGGCCTTTGAGCATCATGGCGGCGCCGGTCTCAAAGCTGATGGCATCGGGCAGCTTGCACACGCATTTGGCGGGCAGTACGCGCACTTCGCAGTAGCTGCCGGGTGGCTGGCTGGCGTACGCTGCGCGGTCACCCACCTTGAGGTGCGTCACACCAACGCCCACGGCCTCGATCACGCCAGCGCCTTCCATGCCCATCTTCAGCGGCAATGGCAAGTTATACACGCCGCTGCGCTGGTACACGTCGATGTAGTTCAGGCCAATGGCGTGGTGGCGAATGCGCACCTCGCCCGCGCCTGGCTCGCCTACCTGCACGTCCACCAGCTTCATTTGCTCGGGACCGCCTACTTGCTCAATAACGACTGCTTTACTCATGTTGATTTCTCCTGGTTGTGATAAAAACTAGCTCGAAAAATTATGCTCTGCTGCGACTGACCAAATACACACCGCCCAGTACCAGCACGGTACCGGCAATGATCCAACCGTTAAGCGGCTCGCCCAGCACCAGCACGCCCAGTGCAATGGTAGCCATAGGGCCAACCATGCCAATCTGCGCGGTCTTGGCGGCGCCTATGCGCTCAATGGCCATCATCACCATCAGCACCGGGGCTACCGTGCACACCGTGGCGTTGAGCAGGGACAGCCATAGTACCTCGGGTGCGACCTGGGCGGCGCTCCACGGCTTTAGCAGCGCAAACTGCGCGATGCACAGCAGGCAGGCCACGCTGGTGGCCAGGCCTGCCAGGCGCAGGCTGCCCAGCGTTTGCACCAGCTCGCCACTGTAGCCCAAGTACACGGCATAGGCCACTGCGCTGCCAAATACCAGCAAGGCACCCAAGCCTACGTGGCTACCCACCAAGGTGGCCTCGTGGCCAAACACCAGCAGTACGCCGCTGTAGCTCAGCGCAAAAGCGGCCAATTGCCGACGGGTGATTTTTTTACCCCACACCAGCCAGCCCATCAGCAGCACAATGGTCGGGTTCAAATACAAAATCAGGCGCTCCAGGCTGGCACTGATGTATTGCAAACCTAGAAAATCCAGGAAACTGGCAAGGTAATAACCACTAAACCCCAAGAACAGCACTTGCAACCACTGCGCGGTGGAGAGCGCTGTCTTGCCGCGGCTAGACCACCACGACAACAGCAAAAAAAATGGCAAGGCCAACAGCATGCGGTACATCAACAGGGTGACCGCGTCGGCGCCGTAGCGGTAGCCCAGCTTCACAATGATGGCTTTGCCGCTGAAAGCAATCGACCCCGCCAACGCCAAACCCACACCGGTCGCTACATTTTTAGTAGCTGCTTGTGCTATATTAGATTGGGCTAGAGGCATATTCTCCTATTATTTTTGACTTTTACGCTCTAGAAGCCTACCGCCTGCCCGTCACGCCGCGCGTCGCTGGCGGCCACATAGCCTTCTTTGGCGGCATCGCCTTGGCCTTCATCCGCACGCCAAATAAACTGGCCCGCACCAAAGTCCTGGTACGAATCATTGATCACTTCGGTCTGGTGGCCGCGGTCTTTCAATCCTTGTACGGTGCCCGCATTCATCGCGGCTTCGACGTTGATCTCCAAGCCCACGTTGTAGCGCCAGCGCGGCGCGTCACACGCGGCTTGCGGGTTTTGCTTGTAGTCCAGCATGCGCACCAAGGTTTGCATATGGCCCTGGGGCTGCATATTGGCCCCCATCACGCCATAGCTCATCACCGGTTTGCCCGCTTTACTGAGGAAGGCCGGGATGATAGTGTGGAAGGGCCGCTTCCCCGGTGCTACCTGGTTCACATTGCCAGCATCCAAGCTGAAGCCGTGGCCCCGGTTTTGCAGGCTGATGCCAAACGTAGGCTCGACACAGCCAGAGCCAAAGCCCATGAAATTACTTTGGATAAAGCTCACCATCATGCCGCTTTCGTCTGCAGCGGTGAGGTAAATGGTGCCGCCCTTGACCGGGTTGCCCGCGCCAAAGTCTTGCGCCTTTTTCATCTGAATGAGTTTGGCGCGGCTGGCCAAATAGTCGTCATCCAGCATCTGCTCTACGGTCACCTGCATCGAGGATGGCTCGGCGACAAATTTGTAAACGTCGGCGAAAGCCAGCTTCATGGCTTCGATTTGCAGGTGCTGTGAATCTACACCGTCGACCGGCAGCGCGGACAAATCAAACTTGTCCAAAATGCCCAGCGCAATCAGCGCAGCAATGCCTTGGCCGTTGGGCCCGATCTCGTGCAAGGTGTAGCCACGGTAGTTTTTGCTGATGGGCTTGACCCACTCGGCCTGGTAGCTGGCAAAGTCTTGCACGGTGTGACTGCCGCCATTGGCCGCGCTGAATTTTTCTATCGCCTCTGCAATATCGCCACCATAGAATGCTGCGCCTTTAGTAGCAGCAATTGACCGCAGTGCTTTGGCTGCCGCCTTGAACTGGAACAGCTCGCCGACCTTGGGCGCTCTGCCCCATGGCAAAAAGTTTTGCGCAAAACCGGGTTGGCCTTTGAGTTCGTCCGTCGCCGCAGCCCATTTTTGCTGCACCACAGTGGGCAGCAAATAGCCGCGCTCGGCGATTTCGATGGCGGGTTCCATCAGGTCGGCAAAGGGCAGTTTGCCAAAGCGCTCGCTCATCATGGCCCAGGAGCTGACGGCACCGGGCACAGTGACAGAGTCCATGCCGCGCTTGGGCGGTGTGTGTGCGTTGTCGCCGTACTTTTTGCGAAAGTACTCGGGGCTCCAGGCCTGCGGCGCGCGGCCCGAGGCGTTGATGCCGTGCAGTTCTTTGCCGTCCCAGATCAGGCCAAAGGCATCGCTGCCAAGGCCGTTGCTCACCGGCTCGCAAACGGTCATCGCCGCAGCCGCCGCAATGGCCGCGTCTACTGCGTTGCCGCCTTTATAGAGCATGCGCAAGCCAGCCTGCGCGCCCAAAGGATGCGAGGTGCTAACCACGTTGCGCGCCAACACGGGCAGGCGGGTGGAGGTGTAGGGGTTGGCGTAATCGAAGTTCATGGGTGCAATTATGGGCTTTATGATGGGAACCATTAGAACCCTGGAGTCAAAATTGTCCGACACTGCATTGCTGATTGACGTGATGAAACAAGAGCTTAAGGCCCAAGACATGACCTATGCGCATGTCGCCGAGGCGCTAGAGATGAGCGAATCAAGCGTGAAACGCATGTTCAGCAAAAAGGAAATGCCCCTCACCCGGGTGGACGACATTTGCCGCTTGTTGAATACCGATTTTGCCGAACTGTCGCGCCGAGTCAGCCAGGCGACACCCTTGATGGCCGAGCTGACGTACGAGCAAGAGACTGCCGTCAGCAAAGACCCCAAACTGCTGCTGTGCGCCATCTGCGTGCTGAGCTACTGGACGCTGGAGCAGATAGTCAACACCTACCAAATTTCCGAAGCGCAAACCACGGCCTGCCTGCTGCAACTGGACAAAGTAGGCATCGTCGAGCTGAAGCCGCTCAACCGCTACCGGCTCAAGGTAGCCAAAACCTTCAAGTGGCGCAGCGATGGGCCGATACGGCAGTACTTTTTGCAGCACGTGGTGGGTGAGTATTTTGGCGGCCGTTTTGACCGTGAAGGTGAAACCTTGATGATGGTGCATGGCAACATTAACCGCGCTATGGCACCCGCCTTTGTAGACCGCCTGCAGCGCATTGGCGAAGACTTCTCCAAGCAGCATTTGGCGGATCAAAAAGTCGATGAAAAACACCGTGATGGGTTCACGTTGATTGTCGGCTTCAGGCGCTGGGAGTTTTCAGCATTCACCGGCTTGCGCCGCAAACCCGGCGCGTGATTGGCGCCCCATCACTTCTGGCTGGCGGCAACAATAGTGCGATGTATTCTGCGCACTGACCACCAAACGGTACCCGCCACAAGAGGAATAGCCACCGCTGCCGTTGTTTCTGCACCAAACGGCCAACCCAAGCTCTGGGCGCCCTTAGCCAGGTAGCTGACCAGTCCGACAATATAGTAGGTGATGGCTACCACAGACAGGCCCTCAACCGTGGCTTGAAGTTTCAGTTGCAGGTCTTGCCGCTGGTTCATGGCCACCAACAGCGCCTGCGAGCTCTGCTGCTGTTCAATTTCTACTCTGGTGCGCAGCAGATTGCTCATACGCGAGACCCGCTGCGACAAGGCATCTTGCCTGCGCGTTGCCCATTCGCAGGTGCTGCGGGCAGGTGTCAAACGCCGATGCAAAAATTCACCCAAGGTTTGAAGCCCTGCCAAGCGGGACTCAGCAATGTCATTCACCCGTCGATCAACCAGTTCAAAGTAAGCGGTGCTGGCAGAAAACCGTGAATGCGACGCCGCATACTGACTCTCTACCTGTCCTGCCAGACGCGTCAGGCGATCCAGCAGCACTGGCTCGGCCTCAACTTCGGCGCTGCGGATAGCATTGGCCAGGGCGGCCAATTCACGCTCGGCGTTGCCAAGCACTTGTGTGGCCTCGCGTGCTGCGGGCAGCCCCAGCAAAGCGGCCATGCGGTAGGTTTCAATTTCAAGCAACTGCTGCACCAAGCGACCCAGACGTCGTGGCGTGGCACTGCCCATTAACAGCACCATACGCGTTGCCCCGTCCGCGTGCATATGAAAATCGGTGTAAACCTCGCCCATACCATCTGCTACGGTCGCCCCCATCAGACTGTCTTCGTTGAGGTATTGGCGCACAGCCCCATTGCCTGCTGTCGACTGGGCTGGCAACAGCAGCAAATGGCTCTGACACAGGCACTGGCCCGGGAGGGCAGCTAACCACGTCTGCGGCAGTACGTCGCGCGCAGTGGGCAGTGTTGACCCCACAACAAACTGGGAGGCGTCCAAGGCTTTGGAAAAAGTCCAGGTGACAAACTCGGTGTGCATCTCCCAACGCACCCGAAAATCGCCCACTTCCATGCGCAGATGGCTGGTCTGCGCGTCGGGTAGTGGCAAGTGGTAATCGCGCAGCAGGCTGGCTAAGTGCTCGCGGCTGGCCGATCGCTCAGCCGCATCCGCCAGCATCACTATATGGAACAATGCCAACGGCGCTGTCATCGCTTCTGGCGGGCGGGCATGGATTTCGTTGTGCAGTGCCAAGCGCTGCGGATGATCAATAAACACCTCTGCTCCCTTACAAGGCAATATGCGGTGCTTGCGCCCGCAGACGTTCAATCGGCAGTAATCTTGCGCTGGGCAATAATGGCCTTCCACTTGTCATAGTCGGCACGGGCCACCTGCGCAAAGCGCGCGGCGCTGCCGCCTGTGGGCTCTGCACCCAAGCGGGCGAAGCGCTCTTTGACGTCGGCATCGGCCAGCGCCGCATTGAGCGCTGCGTTAACCCGTTGCACCACATCGGTAGCCAAGCCCTTTGGCCCATACAAACCGAACCAGGTGGTGGACTCAAAACCGGGCAACAGCTCAGCCACGGCGGGCAAGTCGGGCGCCAGTGCGGTGCGCGCTGCACTGGTAACGCCCAAGGCGCGAAGTTTGCCGTCTTTGACGTGGGGCAAGCCCGTTACTAAAGAATCAAACATCACGTCAACTTTCCCACTGACCAAATCGGGAATGGCCAAGGCCGTGCCGCGGTAGGGAATATGCACAATAAATGCGCCCGACATGGCCTTGAACAGCTCGGTGGTGAGGTGCACGATGGTGCCGTTGCCGCTGGAGGCATAGTTCAGTTTGCCGGGGTTTTGCCTTACGTAGTCGATGAATTCGCGCATGGTTTTGGCAGGCGATGTGATGGGCACCAACACCAAATTAGGCGAGGTGGCCACATAGCCCAAGGGCGTGAAATCGGTGAAGGCGTCGTACGGAATCTTTGGGTTGATCGCCGGGCCGATGCTGTGCGTGCTAGACGTTGCCAGCAGCAGGGTGTAGCCGTCCGGAGTGGCCTTGGCGGCGGCGTCTGACCCAATGGTGCCGCCAGCGCCGGGGCGGTTTTCTACCACCACGGTTTGGCCCAATTTTTCACCCAGCTTTTGCGATAGGGCGCGCGCCAAAATGTCGGTAGCGCCGCCCGCGGGGAAGGGCACGATGAGTTTGATAGGCTTACTGGGGTAACTTTGCGCCAAAGCGGCACAGGGCAAGGCAGCGATGGAGAGGGCAAATTGGCGACGTTGCATAGTGTTCCCATTATGAACAAAAAAAAACGGCAACCAAAGTTGCCGTTTTGCAAAGCTTTGTGAAGCTTAGTCTTCGACAAACGCCTCTTCGCGCTTGTTCTTGACCGCAGGCAACAGAACAATTACCAACAAAAGCGCTGCAGCGGCTAGCAAACTGGCAGAGAGACCGCGCGTTACGAACACGCTCCAGTCGCCGCGGGACAACAGCAAAGCACGGCGCAGATTTTCTTCCATCATCGGGCCCAAGATAAAGCCCAGCAACAATGGTGCGGGTTCGCAGCCCAACTTGGCAAACACATAGCCAACAAAACCAAACGCCGCCACCAACCAGATGTCAAAGGTGTTGTTGTTGGTGGAGTACACGCCAATCGCACAGAACAGCACAATCGCCGGGAACATGAACTTGTAAGGCACGGTGAGCAGCTTGATCCACATACCAATCAATGGCAGGTTCAAAATGACCAACATCAAATTACCAATCCACATGGAGGCGATCAAACCCCAGAACAGTTCTGGGTTGCTGGTCATCACCTGGGGGCC
The DNA here is from genome assembly GCA_043766985.1 of Polaromonas sp. Lineage (GTDB taxonomy): Bacteria > Pseudomonadota > Gammaproteobacteria > Burkholderiales > Burkholderiaceae_C > JAAFIP01. The sequence goes on along the minus strand of JAYUHM010000242.1, from coordinate 31,858 downwards.
AGGCTGAATGTTATGGATGGTCATGGCACCCACCATCAAGGCCATCACGGCGTTGGGTGGAATGCCCAAGGTAAGCAACGGAATGAAGGAGGTTTGCGCACCTGCGTTGTTAGCTGACTCAGGGCCTGCTACGCCGCGAATATTGCCTTTACCGAACGCGATCTCACCAGGTTTCAAAGGAATTTTCTTTTCCAGGGTGTAGGCCGCAAACGCTGCCAACAACGCACCGCCACCGGGCAGCACGCCCAGCAAAGAACCTAACGCAGTACCGCGCAGCACGGCCGGAGCCATGGCTTTGAAGTCAGCCTTGGTAGGCCACAGGCCTTGCACTTCAGCGGTAAATACCTCGCGGTCATCTTCTGGCTGGGCCAGGTTGGTAATGATCTCGCCGTAGCCAAACACGCCCATGGCGATCACCACAAAGCCGATACCGTCGGTCAGCTCGGGAATGTCAAAGCTAAAGCGGGCCACGCCGGAGTTCACGTCGGTGCCGACCAGGCCAAGCAGCAAGCCCAGCAGGATCATGGAGATGGCTTTAAGCAGTGAACCTGATGCCAACACCACAGCGCCAACCAAGCCCAAGATCATGAGCGAGAAGTATTCGGCTGGGCCGAATTTGAACGCCAGCTCGGTCAACGGGGGTGCAAATGCAGCCAGGATCAAGGTGCCTACGCAACCGGCAAAGAACGAGCCTAAGCCAGCAGCAGCGAGCGCCGGGCCCGCTCGACCCTGCCTGGCCATTTGGTAGCCGTCAATACAGGTGACCACCCAGGACGATTCCCCCGGCAAGTTGACCAAAATAGCGGTAGTAGAACCGCCGTACTGCGCGCCGTAGTAAATACCAGCCAGCATGATGAGTGCCGCGATAGGAGGCAGCGCGTAAGTGGCGGGCAGCAACATGGCGATGGTGGCCACGGGGCCAATGCCGGGCAACACACCGATCAGGGTGCCCAGGATGCAGCCGATAAAAGCGTACATCAGGTTTTGCGCGGTAAACGCCACGCCAAAACCAATTGACAGGTTATTCAGTAATTCCATATTATTTTTCTCCGCTTAACCGATGAAGGTGGGCCACACCGGGATCTGCAATTTAAGCAGCATGATGAAAGCCAGGTAGCTGCCAACCGCCAAAATGGTGGCCAGAATCAACACCTCTTTCATCTTGACCTTGCCGTCTGCAAAGCTGGCAATGATGGTCAACGCGTAGATGGCGGCAATCATGCCCATGGCCGGCAATTTGATACTGGGCAAACCACCCAGCAACACACCAAAGGCCAGGTTGGCACCCAGCACGTAGGCTAATGGCTTCCACGCCCATTTGCCAATTTTCTCGCCGTCGGGTGTAGAAATGGTAAGGGCTTCAAAAATGATAAAACTACCCAGCATCGCCAGGAGTATTCCGAGCAAACGCGGAAAATACCCAGGCCCCATGCGGGCTCCGTCGCCCATGCCGTAGCTGTAGGCACCTATGGCAAAACCGCCACCGATGACCAGGAACATAAGTCCTGAGAAGAAGTCTTTTTGACTTTTGATATTCACAAATTGCTCCATTCGTAACAATGATGGGCAGATTGTGGCGCGTCAAGCATGAAAACGCAGTGTGGATACCACCTAGGCTCAGCTTACAAACTCGGTGATGCGCCGCAGCGCCTACCGCAGCCAAGCGCAACGCGTTGTTAGCCCATAGGTGGTGTAGCGGTCAGCACCTCTTGCAGCGTGGTCAGGCCCTCGGCCACACGCAAGGCACCGGCCAAGCGCAATGGGCGCATGCCATCTGTAACGGCCTGGCGGCGCAATGCGTCGATGCTGGGCTCATTGTTGATCTGCAGTTTGAACGCCTCGCTGGCCGTCAGCAGCTCGTAAATGCCCATACGGCCCATGAACCCGGTCATGCGGCAGTCTACGCAGCCCACTGGTTTGTAAGGTTTGTATCCGCCGTTGATTTGCCACGGTTTGATCACCTCGTTCAGCGCCTCACGCGATGCATCCGGGTCGGGCACCTTGCACTGCTTGCACAGTGTGCGCACCAGGCGCTGGGCCAGCACACCCAGCATGGTGGCGTTGATCAGGTACGGAGGTACACCCAGCTCCATCAGGCGGGTAATGGCACTGGGGGCGTCGTTGGTGTGCAGGGTGCTGAAGACGAGGTGGCCTGTGAGCGCCGCTTGCACGGCCATGTCGGCAGTGGCGATGTCGCGTATCTCGCCCACCATGATCACGTCGGGGTCCTGGCGCATCAAAGCGCGCAGGCCTTCGGCAAAACCAAAATCAAGTTGGCTCTGCGCCTGGGTTTGGTTAAACGCCGGTTCGATCATCTCGATCGGGTCTTCAATGGTGCTGACATTGACCTCTTCGGTAGCCACCCGTTTGAGGGTGGAATACAAGGTGGTGGTTTTGCCCGAACCCGTGGGGCCGGTGACCAAAATAATGCCGTTGGGGCGCTTGACCAGCTCTTCCCAGCGGGTGGCATCGTGCTGGCTAAAGCCCAAGCCATCCAGGTCTTTCACGGCGGTATCGGGGTCAAAAATACGCATCACCATTTTTTCGCCAAACACGGTGGGCAAGGTGGACAGGCGCATCTCGATCTCGTCGCCGCGTGGGTTGCGGGTTTTGATACGGCCGTCTTGCGGGCGGCGCTTCTCGACCACGTCCATGCGGCCCAGCAACTTGATACGCGCTGTCATGGCGTTCATCACGCCCGGGGGTAACTGGTACACAGGGTGCAGCATGCCGTCAATGCGAAAACGAATCACGCCCTGCTCGCGCCTGGGCTCCAGGTGGATGTCGCTGGCGCGCTGGTCAAAGGCGTACTGCCACAGCCAGTCCACCACCTGCACAACGCCTTGGTCGTTGGCGTCCAGCGCCTTGGCCGACTTGCCCAATTCAACCAGTTGCTCAAAGCTGGCAGCACTGGCACCGCCGCCCGATTTAATAGCCGCGCGCACGGACTTGGCCAAGGCAAAAAACTCTGCGGTATAGCGGTGAATGTCTTGCGGGTTGGCTACCACCATGCGCACGCTGCGGCGGGCCTGGCGCTCTACCTCACCCATCCAGTCGTTGATGAAGGGCTGCGACGTGGCCACCACCACCTCGTTGGCATTGACCTGCACTGGCAGCACGCCGTGGCGCTCAGCATAAAAAGCGCTCATGGTGTCGGCTACTTTGCCCACGTCCACCTTCAGCGGGTCGATACGCAAATACTCCAGCCCGGCTTTGTGGGCCAGGTACTGCGTGAGGGTTTCAATGTCCAGTGGCTTGCCATCGGCGGCGCGGGTCATGGCCACGCTGGCCAAACGCACCAAGGGGTGCTGCGCGCTCTCGGCCTGTGAGCAACGGGCAATGGTGCGGCGGGCCTCCTCTTGGCTGATAACGCCGTCAGCGCTCAGCCAATCAACCATGCGGCGCCAGTCAACCGGGCCAACAAATGGTGACGATGGGGCGTGGTGCTTGGCTTTGGCGGCAACAGGTGCGGAGGTGGTTTTCACAGTGTTTTGAAGGGTGGCGCTCATAGCACGGGTTTAAAAATGCGCAACCATTTATGCGCTGGCAGACCAAAGCGAGTGTGGATGATTTCGGCGTTTTCGGCAAGTTTGGCCCGCAGCTCGGTGCGCGGGCTGCGGTGCGCCAGCACAATGGCATTGCCCTCTATGGTGGGTTTAAAGGCCCACACATTGTCTTTGCCAAAGGCTTTACAGATTTTTTCTACGCTTTTGTCGTAGCTGGCCATGCGGCCAAACAGGTTCACCGTCATCACGCCCTGCTCGGTCAGCGCCAGGCGGCAGTCTTTGTAAAAGGCAATGCTGTCCAGCACCGGGGCAGCGGCTTCGTGGTCGTACAAGTCCACTTGCAGCGCGTCCACGGTGTCTCGGCGTTCGGTTTTAGCAATCTCCGCACCCGCATCAGCCAACACCACCGTCAGCCGCGCATCGTTCTCGGGCAGCTTGAACCACGCTTTGCAGGCCGACACCACATCGGGGTTGATCTCAATGGCGGTTACGCGGCAACGCACATGCTTGTAGCAAAACTTGGTAAGCGCCGCAGAGCCCAGGCCCAGCTGCATGGTGTGCAGGCCACCCAGGCTGCGCAGGTCAGCCCACAAGAGCCAAGCCATCATGCGCTGCACGTAGTCCAGCTCGATGGCGAAGGGTTTTTTAATCTCCATGCTGCCTTGCACCCACTCGGTGCCCAGGTGCAGGTAGCGCACGCCGTCCATTTCGGAGGTGCTGACTTCGGGTAGGTCGTTGGTCATTTCAGGTGTTTTTGTAATGCGTCTTGCCAAACCGCAAGTTTGCGCTCAAAGCTCCAGCTGGCGTTGGCCGGGCTGCTGGAGGGCAGCTTGTAAACGGGCAAACCCAGCTGCAATGTGTGTTTGGCATGTTTGTAACTTTCGCCCCCATTATGGGCGATGGCTTGCAGCTGCGGGCAGCGCAGGCGCAGCGATGCCAGGTCGTTGGGCTGGGCCTGCGCTATGGCACTGTCCAGGCTGCCTACGCGCTCACAGGCGGCATACACGTCCCACAAGCCGACGCCCAGTTCAATCAAGTACTTACTACGAATTTCATAGCAGCTTGTGCTTTGCTCTATTGGGCTTGGCACTGATAATGCACTAAATACCAGCCGCCACAGCTGGTTTTGCGGGTGCGCGTAATACTGCTGCAGTTGCAAGGACTTCACGCCGGGAAAGCTGCCCAAGATCACCACGCGGGTGCTGCGGCTGAGCAGGGGCGGCAAGCCTTGCAGCATGGGGCGCAGGGCTGATCAAGCCTTGGCTTTGTCTGCCTCAGTGATAAACGAGTCCGCATAAAACTCGTCTTCTGGCAAACCGCACTTGCCAACGTAGTCAGCCTTGGCCGAATCCACCACAATGGGTGCGCCGCAGGCGTACACCTGGTAGCCGCTCAAGTCGGGGTGGTCTTGCATTACCGCTTGGTGCACAAAGCCGGTACGGCCGGTCCAGCTGTCGTCCGCCGTGGCGTTGGATATGACCGGGATGTAGGTCAAACTGGGCATTTCAGCCACCTTGGCCATCACCCAGTCGTGCAGGTATAGGTCTTCAGGGCGGCGACCACCCCAGTACAGCGTGGCCGGGCGGGTGATGTTTTTAAACTGCATGTGCTCGATCAAGGCTTTGATGGGTGCAAAGCCCGTGCCCGAGGCGAGCAGAATCATCGGCTTGTCGGACTCGCGCAGATAAAAGCTGCCAAACGGGCCTTCAATGCGCAAAATTTCTTTTTCTTTCATGGCGCCAAACACATGGTCGGTGAACTTGCCACCGGGCATGTGGCGAATGTGCAGCTCGATCGTGGGTGAGCCTTGCACCAAGGTGTGCGGCGCGTTGGCCATGCTGTAGCTGCGGCGCGCGCCGTCGCGCAGCAAAAACTCTACGTACTGCCCGGCGTGGAACTGCATCACGTCGTTGGCAGGCAGCTGCAGCAAGACCCGCATCACGTCGTGTGATTTTTTCTCCAGCAAGGTGACGCGGGATGGCATTTTTTTAATCGGCACGGCGCCAGCCTCGGTTACCTGGCGGCTCTCCAGCACCACGTCGCTGTGCGGTACGCCGCAGCAGGTGAGCACAAAGCCATTGGCTTCTTCCTCGGCGCTCAAGGCTTTGCTTTGGTGCGGGCCGTGCACCACCGTGCCCGAGAGTTTTTTGCATTTGCAGGAACCGCAAGCCCCGTCTTTGCAGCCATAGGGCATGCCAATGCCTTGGGCAATGCCAGCGGCCAACATGGCCTGGTCGGGGTTGACGGTGAAGCTGCGGCCACTGGGCTGCACGGTGACGGTAAACGACATGGGGGGTATCCTGAAACAAATGCACCAAGGACGCGGGTGCAGTCCTTGTTATGCTTATGAGCTAACTGCTCTTACCCCCCCTATTTTGCCTTCAAACCAATCCCCCCTCGGCGCACGGCCCCGCCGGTTTCGCCAACAGCGCATTTTCATCGTCGGCTGCGGCGACGTAGGCCTGCGCGTGGCGCGGGCGCTGCCTGCTGGCGTGCGGGTGCTGGCACTCACCTCCAGCCCCGCGCGCCTGCCCGAGCTGCGCGCCTTGGGTATCACGCCATTGCTGGGCAATTTGGACCACGCTGCCACACTGGCGCGCCTGTCGGGCATTGCCACCCGCGTGTTGCATTTAGCCCCCCCGCCCACCGGCAACGAAGCGCAGTGGTGGCGCGACCCGCGCACCCAGCGCCTGGTGCGTGCGCTGCGCCAACGCAGCTTGCCGCGCAGCCTGGTCTACGGCTCTACCAGCGGCGTGTATGGCGACTGCGCGGGCGCGTGGGTGGCTGAAACCCGGCCCGTAGCACCCAGCACACCGCGGGCGCAGCGACGGGTGGATGCTGAACAGTCGGTACGTTTTTTGGGCCGTGCGGGGGTGCACACCAGTATTTTGCGCATCCCCGGCATCTACGCGCCAGACCGCGACGGCGGTACACCCCGCGCGCGGCTAGAAAAAGGCACGCCCGTGCTGCGCTTTGCGGACGACGTGTACACCAACCACATCCACGCCAACGACCTGGCCCGCGCCTGCATTGCCGCCCTGTGGCGTGGCAAGCCGCAGCGCGTGTACAACGTGAGCGACCATAGCCAGCTCAAGATGGGCGACTACTTTGACCAAGCCGCCGACCTGTACGGCCTGCCCCGGCCGCCGCGTGTAGCCCGCAGTACCGTACAAGACCAACTGCCCCTCATGCTGCTGAGCTTTATGAGCGAGTCGCGCAGGCTGCTCAACCTGCGCATGCAGCGCGAACTGCGCATCACGCTACAGTTTCCAACCACGTTGGACGGGCTGCGAGGCCAGGCAACAATAGACCTGCCTCACTAAGTTTTGTTGGGGATACCACCGTTCAAAAGGCCATCATCGCCTGCGATACTGGCATTTTGGGCGGTGCTGAGAGTGCGCAGCGCATGTGCACCACCGCCCAGTGGAGAATAGTTTGTTTGACTACATCATCATCGGCGGCGGATCGGCTGGCAGCGTACTGGCCGGGCGCTTAAGCGAAGACCCTTCCGTCAAAGTGTGCCTGCTGGAGTCCGGCCCTGTCGACAAGTCGGTACTTATCCATTGTCCCGCTGGCCTGGCCGTGCTGGCGCAAACCAGCCAAGCCAATTGGGCTTTTGAGACCGTGCCCCAAGCCGGCCTGAATGGCCGCAAAGGCTACCAGCCGCGCGGCAAAATACTGGGTGGCAGCAGCTCGATCAACGCCATGTGCTACATCCGCGGCCAGCAAGCCGACTACGACCATTGGGCCACTGAGGGCAATGCAGGCTGGGGGTGGAACGATGTGCTGCCCTACTTCAAGCGCTCGGAGACCAATGAACGCGCCTCCCAAGCCAACGGCGACTTTGCCCAGTGGCATGGCAGCGCAGGGCCGCTGAATGTGATGGACCTGCGCAGCCCCAACCGCTTTGGCCCCACATTTATAGAAGCCGCCGTGCAGGCTGGCTATGCCCGTAATGAAGACTTTAATGGCGCTACCCAAGATGGCGTAGGCATGTACCAGGTCACCCACAAAAACGGCGAGCGCTGGAGCGCCTCCAAGGGCTACCTCACGCCGCACCTGTCGCGCGCCAATTTGCAGGTCATTACCAACGCGCACACCACCAAAATTATCTTTGAAGGCAAGCGCGCGGTCGGCGTAGCCTACCGCCAAGGCGGCCAAACGTTTGAGGTGCGCGCCACGCGCGAGGTGCTGCTGTGCGCGGGCGCGCTGCAAAGCCCACAGTTGCTGATGAACTCAGGCATTGGCCCGGCCGCCCACCTGCAGCAGCATGGCATACCCGTGCTGCACGCCAGCAGCGGCGTAGGCCAAAACCTGCACGACCACCCCGACATCGTGCAGGTGGTCAACGCCCCGCAACTGACTGATTTGTTCGGCGTGTCCATCACCGGTATGTGGCACGCACTGCGCGGCATCCAGCAGTGGCGCAATGAGCGCAGCGGTATGCTGACCACCAACTTTGCCGAGGCCGGTGGTTTTATCAAAAGCCGGCCCAGCGAAGCCACACCTGATTTGCAACTGCACTTTGTGATTGGCAAGCTGGTAGACCATGGCCGCAAGCCCACCTTTGGCCACGGCTATTCTTGCCACCTGTGCCTGCTGCAGCCCAAAAGCCGCGGCAGCGTGCAACTGGCCAGCAGCGACCCATTGGCCGCACCGCTGATTGACCCCAACTTTTTATCCCACAGCGACGACATGGCCCGCATGGTGCGCGGCTTCAAGCAAATGCGCGCCATATTGCAGCAGCCCGCGCTAGCGCAGTTGGGCGGCCGAGAGCTGGCCACCACCGCCAACGCGGTCACCGACGCCCAAATCGAAGCCGTCATACGCGCCAAAGCCGACACTATTTACCACCCCGTAGGCAGCTGCCGCATGGGCGTGACCGAGCATGACCCCGTGGATGCACAACTGCGCGTAAAAGGCGTGCAAGGCCTGCGTGTGGTGGACGCATCGGTGATGCCCCGCATCGTGAGCGGAAACACTAATGCACCCACGGTGATGATTGCCGAAAAGGCGGTGGATATGATTCGGGCGGCGCGCTAGGTTGAATTATTACTATGAATATAGTAGCAGCTTGTGCTATATTCTATTGGGCTAGCGCCCTAAAAGCACGGCAATTCAAGGCAACTCGGCATCTGCCATGCGCGCTGCAATGGTTTGCGCGCGGCCATTCAGATAGGCTGAATTGGGAACTTTTTCAAAAAACTTGGGCCTGGGCAACATCACGGCCAGGCGCGCGGCTTCGTAGGCGGTTAGCTTGGCTGCGCTTTTGCGAAAATACCGCTGCGCTGCGGCTTCGGCGCCAAACACACCTTCACCCCACTCCACACTGTTCAGGTAAATTTCCAGTATCCGTCGCTTGGGCAAGATCAGCTCTAAAGCCAAGGTGAGTAAAAACTCCTGGCCCTTGCGCAGCAAAGTGCGTTCGCCCGACAGGAACAGGTTTTTAGCCAGTTGTTGCGTGATGGTGGAACCGCCAATGATTTTGGGGGCACGCATCTTGCCACTGCGGCTGCGCTTGACGGCCAATTCCTCGGCTTTGGAATTTTTTTGCCAGGCTTTTTCTATCGCGTCCCACTCCACGCCATCATGGTAAACAAAATCGCCGTCTTCACTGGCGATCACGGCGCGCTTCAGGTTGTCAGACAGTTGCGCATAGGGTAGCCACTGCTGTTGCCAAGCAAATGGCTTGTCGGCCACTGCCAGGCCTTGCCAGGCTTCAGACCGCTCGAACGTCGTGGACTGCGGGTCAATGGCCAGCATGGTGGCAATGCGCAAGACAAAAAACAGTTGCAGTGCCACAATGGCCATGACCACCAGCACGCACCAGCGGCCCAGCCCCCCTAACGTCACACGGCCCATTATGCGCATCTGGTTTGCCGGTGGCTGCTAGCGCCCGGTTAGCTTGGTTTCCAGCGTCTCGTCGCGGGTAAATTTAAAGCGCGACACCACCACAATTTGGTCTGCCCGAGCGCGCATGGCGCTGTTAAAGCGGCCAAACGGCCCGGCGTTTTTTGCAATGGCCTGGGCGCGGCGGTCCAAGGTGAGGTTGCCCGAGGTTTCTACCACCTGGGTCTCAACGATGCGGCCGTCAAAGTTGACGGTCACGATCATGGTGAGCTCACCATACAGCTTATTGCCCGCTGCCTCGGGGAAGTTTTGTGTTCCCCGGTCTTCAATTTTGCGGCGCAGGCTGTCGTAGTACACGGCGTAGACCTCTTCGCGCGTGGCAGGGCTGATGTAGCGCTTTTTTGGCCTGGCGTTTTCTTCATTGATACGCCTTTCAATCTCGGCGAGTAAACGCATGAGCTGGCGGCGTTTTTCTTCTTGCGAGGTAGCCTCGGTACTGAGGGAGGCCTGTTTGGGGTCGGGCATGGGCAAAGCCGCCAACTGCCGCTTGATCTGCGCCAGCAACATGGTTTGCTGCTCTTGCAGGGCGTCCAGTTTACGCTGGGCTTCTTCGGTGGCGTCGCCAATCTCGCTCAAGGCACTGGGCGGCAGGGGCGTGGTGGCGCGGCCTTTGTCTGCGTCGCCACCACCCGCCAGCGAGGCTTGGGCGATGGCCTTGGCCACATCGGGTCGCTCGGTGGATTTGGCATTCACCAAAATGACTTCCAGCGGTGTGTCCTGAAAAATACGGTCAAACCGCTCAGGGTCTACAAAGCGCACCGTCAACAGCGCCGCGTGCACGATAACGGACACGCCAAGCGCAACAGACAGGGTGCTGAGGTTTTGAAAGAATTTCACGGCACTAGATTATCGCCATTCTGACCCGCAGCGTCATCTCCAGATACATCTACCGCGATGGCGATAGGCCCGGCGATGTCGTCATCACCTTCGTCATCGCTTGGCTGGACATCGCCATCGGCAGTGGCTGGTGCGTCGAGCCGCTCAAGCAGGGTTCCGCTAATGTCCAAAGTAATCTCGTCAATAGCGCCGAGTTTGACCCGCACTTTGGTTCCACGCGGCACGTCCATGGTGCCCAGCACAGGTAACACCAAGGGGATATCGTCGGCACGCACCATGCCCTCTTTAAACACCACGCCAATAATCTCGGTTATGCCGCGCTGCTGCAGGTATTGCAGCGTCCAGTAACGCTCCATGCCATTTTGAAAGCCGTTGTAGGCGGTGTACGCCGCGTCAAAGCTGGAGATGATGGCAAACAGCTCGGCATCTTTGGGCTTGAACGGCGCGGCCAGTGCGGCCATGCTGCCGTGCTTTGCGCAGGCGATGATTTGCCATTGATTGACCAGATCCGTGTAGCGCCGTAGCGGCGAGGTACTCCACGCATAGCTGGGTACGCCAATGCCAGCGTGTGGCAGCGCTTTGGTACCCATGCGTACCTTCACGCCAGGCGCCAGGCTGGCTTGGCTGCGGTAGATGGCCGGTACGCCCAAACTGGCCATCCACTGCCCCCACGTGCTGTTGGCCAAAATCATCGCTTCCGCCACCATTAAATCCAGCGGGGCGCCGCGGCGGCGGGTGCTGATGTCTACCGACTCATTGCCCTGCAGGCCCGCCTCGCCTGCTTTGACATGGAAGTTATAGTCGGGCCGGTTAAACACTTCGGGTTTGCCGCGCACCACCTCACGCCCGGCTTTCAGGTGCTGCGCCAAGCGGAACAAAAATGCCAGTGGCTCGCGCAATGCCACGGGTGTTTTTCCCGGCGCCTGCTTCCAGGCGACAACGTCGGCCAATGCCGCTTCAGTGACCTCAGTATCCAGCACGTCATGGCGCAAATTGGCCACAATGGGCACGCGCTCCAGCTTGGTTTGCGAGCCTTTAATGGCGAGGGTTGCTTCGTCCAGCATGACATACAGCGACACGGCCGGGCAGTCTTGCCCCTCAGACAAGGTGTAGCTTTGCACCACGGCATCAGGCAACATGGTGATCTTGTTGCCCGGCATATATACCGTTGACAAACGATCACGCGCTACTTTGTCAATAGCACTCTGTGGCGTAACAGCAAGGGCTGGAGCGGCAATATGGATACCTAAAATGATTTCCCCGGTACCCAGACCTTGCACGCTCAGCGCGTCATCTATTTCGGTGGTGTGGCTGTCATCGATAGAAAACGCCTGCGCCAGTGCAAGCGGCAGGGCCTCTTTGATAGCCACCGCTTCCATTGCCGGAAAGCCGGTGCCCTTGGGAAACTGGTCAAACAAGAAACGCTGCCAATGGAACTGGTAGGCCGAGCCAATGGCGCCAGCTCGTTTCAGCAACTCCAATGGCGCAAGATGGGTAGAGCGTGAGGCCTCGACGACGGCTTTGTACTCAGGCGCATTTTTGTCGGGCTTAAAGAGTATTTTGTACAGCTGTTCACGGATGGCGTGGGGCGTTTGGCCCGCACCCAGTTCAGCAGCCCATGTACCGATTTGCGCGGTGATGGCTTTCTTTTTCTCAATGGCTGCCAGCGCTTGCTGCACGATGTCGGCACTGGCTTTTTTAAACCGCCCTTTTCCAGCGCGGCGAAAGTAATGGGGCGCGTTATAGAGGCAAACGAGCGTAGCGGCGAGTTCTGTGCTGCTGGCCTTGGCGCTGAAATACTCATGGGCTAAATCAGCGTAGGCAAATTCGTCCTCCGCCGCACATTCCCAGGCTAGATTCACGTCCATTCCGCCCGCCAGTTCGGTGGCTTTAAGCAGTAGTTCGGCCGGATCAGGCTTGTCAAATTGCAGTAGCGCCAGCGCAGACTTGAGCTTGACACGCTTGCCAGAATCCAATTCAACTTGCATCGCAGCATCAGACTGCGACAACACGCGGCCTGCAAGAAACTTGCCGCCTTCTTCAAAAAGTACGTACATGAGAATGGTAGAAATACAAAAACACTAGCCCGTAATGGTGTTTTTAGGGATGCTGGGAAAGGCAGGGAGATTACCCGCCAGGGTGACACTTTGGGCGAGGTCAAAGTCCACAGCAAAATCGCCAGTTTTTACCGTGGGAATAGCGCGCAGTGCATCGTCAGCGGACTGCGCGTCAAGTTTAACCTCTATCGCGAATTCATAGTCCAAATCCAGCAAACTCACCGTGGGTACGAAGTCTTGCGCTGACGGCGACTGGTCATCGTAGAACTCCAGCATCTCATACAAATCCAGCAAGTCATGGTAGGCGGGCAGTTGGAACAGGCGCCGGGAATGCAATGTGCCCAGAAGCCACGTTGCTATCAGTGTTTTGGGCCGGTCTTGCGAGGACCACACTGCACACAAATCTGACAGCGGGCGTTCGTAACTTTCAAGGCTTTGCACCGAACCATTGGGCTCCATCCAGTAGGGCGCCAGGCGATTGAACTGCAGCCGGTAGCGTTTGCGCATGGTCTCAAACGCATCGCGCAACCCCAGCTTGGCACTCAAATCCAAATACTCCATGTACGCCCAGGCGCAGGTGTTGGGCACGGCATCAATATGTTGCACCAACAGCTCGTGAGCGGCCAGCGGTTGCTCCAGCGCGCACAGGGTTTGCACTGCCATACGAATCTCCAACAAATGCCCCATCGCATCCTCGCTGGATACCGGTTTGATGCGGGTTTGCGACAGCAGCTCAACGTTTGCGCGTGCCGGATCGTAAAAATCGTCGAAAGGCGTGTGCAAGTCGTCGGCCCCGGAGCTGCCGTCATAAAGATGAACCTCGGCGTGTCGATAGTCGCTTGGCACGCTATGTTGTGTTTCCGCAGGAGCCTGAACCGCGTGTCGGACAGCTTTTGTTCGCGGCTTGCGTCCCAAAAGTTGCCACCATGGCGGTGTCTTCTCAAACGGCGCCGGCACCGCTTCTTTCGGCACTTTATTGGACGCCAGTACCTCGGGCAAACTCAAGCCGGGGGTCGCGGCTGACACGGGTTGCTCCAGGCTTCGCGCCGCAATCAACGGTGCGTCCTGCGCGCCCATAAAAACCGACGTAGGCCCTTCCGGGTTTTCCATCACACTGTGGGACTCGCTCAAAAGCAAAGCCGCATGCGCTTGAGCTTCTAGCCGTTGTTTGCGTTCAGCCAACCATAGCCAGCCCACGCCTAACAACGTAGCGCCTGCGGCGTATACCGCAGGGTGCTGCCAGCGGGTGTCTTGCAGGTTTTGCAATTTGGCCTGCACCTGCACCAGCTCCGCACGCGTCGTCGTCAACTGCTTGTTTGCCGCTTCGGTCTTGCCGTTCGCCTCACGCAATTGGGCGCGCTGGGCCATTATTTCTTCGGGCTTGAGTTGTAGCATGTCCCAGGTTTGCTGGGCAGTATCGCGATCAAGCCCCGACTCGCTTGCAGGCCCCAACTCGCGACTTAAGCGCAGCACGGGTGCTTGCGCCTCATCCCATGCGCGCGGGTCCTGCAAAATCAACCGTGCCTGAGGGGCAGTCTCTTTACTGGTTTGAACAGGTGATTGGGCCATCAAACCTCTAGGCTACCAAATGCGCGCGAGCTGGGCAAAACCAGCCGGCGCACGGCGCTCGTCGTCAAAGCTTGTCAGCTCGTAGGCATCGGGGCGCGACAGCAGCTCGCGCAGCAGGAGGTTGTTCAGGGCATGGCCCGAGCGAAACGCCGTGTAAGCGGCCAGCAGCGGTTTACCTAAGCAATACAAGTCGCCCATGGCATCGAGAATTTTGTGTTTTACGAACTCGTCATCGTAACGCAGCCCGTCACTGTTGAGTACTTTATAGTCGTCCATCACAATCGCGTTGTCCAAGCCACCACCCAAAGCCAGGCCTTTGGCGCGCATGGCCTCGACATCGCGGGTAAAACCAAAAGTGCGCGCTCGCGCAATATCGCGGCTGTAATTGCCGGTGGCCATATCAAACTCCACCCTTTGGCCAGTGGAATCTACCGCAGGGTGGTCAAATTCAATCTCAAACGCCAGTTTGTAACCCTCGTAGGGCTCCAGGCGCGCCCACTTAGCTTGTGCGCCTTCACCCTGACGCGCCTCGACTGCCTTCAGCACGCGGATAAATCTTTTAGGGGCATTTTGCAGCGCCACGCCCGCGCTTTGAAGCAAAAACACATACGACGCGGCCGATCCGTCCAGGATGGGGACCTCTTCGGCCGTAATGTCCACGTACAAGTTATCAATGCCCAGCCCGGAGCACGCAGACATAAGGTGCTCAATGGTTTGCACCTTGGCACCATCGGCCATGACTGTGGTGGCCATTCGGGTATCGGTCACCGATAGTGCCGAGATGGGAATGTCTACGGGCTCGGGTAAGTCAACCCGACGAAAGACAATGCCCGTATCGGGTTGAGCCGGCCGCAGTGTTAACTCGACCCGCTGGCCGCTGTGCACGCCCACGCCCACGGCTTTGGTCAGGGATTTAAGGGTTCTTTGCTGTAACACGGGCATATTCTAAACTGGAGGACGAAAAAAGCCCTTGGAACAGTCCAAGGGCTTTTTAGTTTGTGAAAGCGTTTAAGTATTAATCCGCTTGTTTGCGCAAAAATGCCGGAATTTCAAAGTCATCCATGCCGCCTGAGGACAGCGCATCCACCTTGGCCGCCGCTTGGGTACGGTTGGTACGCCACACGCTAGGCACGGCCATGCCGTTGTAGTCGGGTTGGGCCGCGCCGGCACCCATGCCGTTGCCGATACTGGTCACGGGGCCTTGTCCCACCACATTGTTCACGGTAGGCACATGGAAAGGCATGTTATCCGTACCTGTACGCAGCACCTGCAGCGGTGGTGCCGCGCGGCGCATGCCTTGGCGCGACAGCCCCGTGGCCACCACAGTCACACGGATATCTTCACCCAAGCTGTCGTCATAGGCCGTACCGTAAATGACATGGGCGTCGGGCGATGCGTAGGCGCGGATAGTGTTCATCGCCAACTTTGACTCGCTCAATTTGAGAGACCCTTTGGCCGCGGTGATGAGCACCAGAACACCCTTGGCACCCGACAGGTCAATGCCTTCCAGCAGTGGGCAAGCCACTGCCTGTTCGGCCGCAATACGTGCGCGGTCTGGGCCATTGGCAGCTGCGGTGCCCATCATGGCTTTGCCAGGCTCACCCATCACCGTGCGCACGTCTTCAAAGTCGACGTTGACATGGCCAGGCACGTTGATGATTTCTGCAATACCACCCACCGCATTTTTCAGCACATCGTTGGCATGGGCAAAAGCCTCGTCCTGGGTAATATCGTCGCCCAGCACGTCCAGCAGCTTCTCGTTAAGCACCACGATCAGCGAGTCAACGTTAGCCTCAAGTTCAGCCAAACCATTGTCGGCATTGGTCATGCGGCGGCCGCCCTCCCACTCAAAAGGCTTGGTCACCACACCGACGGTAAGGATGCCCATTTCTTTGGCAATACGCGCGATCACGGGCGCCGCGCCGGTACCCGTGCCGCCGCCCATACCCGCAGTGATGAACAGCATGTGCGCGCCGTCGATGGCCGCGCGAATGTCGTCTTCTGCGCTTTGCGCCGAGTCACGCCCTTTGTCAGGTTTGCTGCCTGCGCCCAGCCCGCTGGTGCCCAGCTGGATGGTTTTGTGCGCAGCGCTGCGTGAGAGCGCCTGGGCGTCGGTATTGGCGGTAATGAACTCCACGCCTTGCACGCTGCGTGCAATCATGTGCTCAACAGCATTGCCGCCGCCACCACCTACGCCGATGACTTTAATTAGTGTGCCGAGATTAAATTCTTCGACTTCGATCATTTCGATACCCATTTCAATTCTCCTTCAATCGTTTATTGCAGTTGCCTAAAATTACTGATTCTGATTTTTTATTCACTTGCTGGCTTGCTCTGTCAGGAGCTGTCTATCCAACCCGGCTCTTTGCCCGGCCATCTGGGCGGGCTGCCGCGCGCCATGTAGAGTTTCTTGAACATGTTAGAAATTCCCCACGACGAAATCTTTGAACCGGCCAAAGGCGGTTTTCACAGAACCGCTCTTGGCAGCCACCTTGAAGCCGCGCAAACGCGCCAGCCGCGCCTCTTCGAGCAGACCCATCACGGTGGCCGCGCGGCACTGCGCCACCATGTCAGACAGCGCGCTGTTGTATTGCGGCATGCCGCGACGCACGGGTTTCAAAAAGATGTCTTCACCCAGCTCCACCATGCCATGCATCACTGCGCTGCCGCCGGTAATCACAATGCCAGAGGACAGCACTTCTTCGTAACCTGATTCACGAATAACTTGTTGCACCAGCGAGTAAATTTCTTCCACGCGCGGCTCAATCACACCCGACAAGGCTTGCTTGCCCAGCATGCGCGGGCCCCGGTCACCCAAACCAGGCACTTCTACCTGCGTTTGCGGATCAGCCAACAGCTGCTTGGCGCAGCCGCTTTCCACCTTGATATCTTCAGCATCTTTGGTCGGCGTGCGCAGCGCCATGGCGATGTCGCTGGTAATCAAATCGCCGGCAATCGGTATAACCGCTGTGTGGCGAATAGCGCCGCCGGTGAAGATGGCCACGTCGGTCGTCCCGGCGCCAATGTCCACCATCGCCACCCCCAGTTCCTTTTCATCGTCGGTCAGCACCGCTTGGCTGGAGGCGTGGGGATTGAGCATCAGCTGCTCTACCTCCAGGCCGCAGCGGCGTACACATTTGATGATGTTCTCGGCCGCACTTTGCGCGCCGGTGACGATATGCACCTTGGCCTCCAGTCGGATGCCGCTCATGCCGATGGGTTCGCGCACATCTTGCCCGTCAATTACAAACTCTTGTGGCTCGACCAGCAGCAAGCGCTGGTCGTTGGAGATATTGATGGCCTTGGCAGTTTCCACCACGCGGGCTACGTCTGCTGGGGTCACCTCGCGGTCTTTTACCGCCACCATGCCGCTGGAGTTGATGCCCCGAATATGGCTACCGGTAATGCCCGTGTAGACGCGGGTAATTTTGCAGTCGGCCATCAACTCGGCTTCTTTCAGCGCCAACTGGATACTTTGAACAGTGGCGTCAATGTTCACCACCACGCCGCGCTTTAGGCCATTGCTGGGCGCGATGCCCAACCCAGCGAGTTTGAGTTCGCCACCAGGCATCACTTCAGCCACCACCACCATCACTTTGGAGGTGCCAATATCTAAACCCACTACCAAATCTTTATAGTCTTTTGCCATATTTTCGCCTCTATTTTTTCTCAGGTCCTGGTGCCGTTACCACCGTTGTTACGCCGCGCAGCCGGATGGCGTAGCCTTCGTTATGCCGCAGGTCCACCAGTTCAATGCGGTCCAAGCCGGCACGCTGGTATGCCGACAAGACCTGCGTGTAGGTTTGCGTAAAGCGCCGTACCCGCGCACCCAGCTCTTTGGCTGTGCCGCGCCCCATCTCTATCACTGCGCCGCCATCGAGCAATAAGCGCCAACCGCCCCGCCCTGACAGCACCAGCTCTTCAATACTGGCGTCCAGCGGCGTGAACAGCGCGTTCAAACTGCGGTACACCTCCAGCACCTGCTGGCCTTGGCCGTCAGGGCCCACTAAACGTGGCAAATCCTCGTTTTCAGTGTCGCCGGCATTCGCCTCGAACACCTCGCCAAAGGTATTGATCAAGCGCGATTCGCTGTCTGCGCCCCACAAACCTGCGCTGCGGTGCTCCTCCAGGCTGACCCGCAGCTGGTTTGGAAACTCGCGCCGCACCATCGCTTTGCGCACCCAAGGCGCCGCCTCAAACGCTGCGCGGGCTTGGGCCAAATCCAGGGTGAAAAAGTTACCCTGCAGGCGCGACGCCACATTGGCGCGCAAGGTCACGTCGTTGTTGTGTACCGTATCGCCTTGTACCGTGATGCCAGCAATTGCAAACACCGGATGCTGTACTGCCCAGCGCGCTACGCCCACCACCATCGCCACGCACAAGCCAACGCCCAGCACCGCCGCGCTGATATTCATCAAGCGAACGTCGGTAGGCATTGGCAGCGTGGGGTTCATGGTTTGGCGTGCTCCAGTGAAGCAGTACCCAGAATGTGCACGCACAGGTCTTCGTAGCTCATACCTGCCGCGCGTGCGGACATCGGCACCAGCGAATGGCTGGTCATACCAGGAGAAGTGTTTATTTCTAACAAGTAGGGTTTGCGCGTAGTGGCGTCAATCATTACATCGACCCGGCCCCAACCACGGCAATCAAGGACACGGTAGGCTTTCAGTACGATCTCCTGGATAGCAGCCTCCTCGCCATTGGGTAAGCCGCAAGGCAACACATACTTTGTATCGTTGCCAAAATATTTATTCTGGTAATCGTAGTTCCCTTCAGGAGCGACAATGCGAATGACGGGTAAGGCTCTGGCACTGTCCCCTGTACCCATGACTGGGCAAGTCACCTCGTCACCTGCAATAAATTGCTCACACAGCACATCAGCATCTAGCTTGGAGGCTTGCTCTACGGCATCTACCATGCCAGAGTAACCTTGAACTTTCACCACACCAATGGACGAACCTTCGCGCACCGGCTTGACTATGACGGGCAAGCCCAGTTCATCTGGAATCGCAATCACTTTTTTTCGATCGTAGTCACCACGGCGAAGTAGTCGGTAGTTCGGTGTTGGCAAACCTTCTGCCAACCACACGCGCTTGGTCATCACTTTATCCATGGCTATGGACGAAGCCATCACGCCTGAGCCGGTATAAGGAATGCCTAGCAACTCCAGTGCACCTTGCACGGTGCCATCTTCACCAAAACGGCCATGCAGAGCGATAAAGCAGCGGGCAAAACCTTCACGCTTGAGATCTCCCAGATCGCGCTCTGAGGGGTCAAAGGCGTGCGCATCCACGCCACGCGAAAGCAAGGCTTTGAGTACACCTGTGCCCGACATGAGCGATACCTCCCGCTCTGCCGAAGCACCACCGAATAACACGGCTACTTTGCCAAAGTTCATATTTGATTCAACTATTTTCATGTTCTGACCAATGGATTATTACGCAATTTGCTCCTATTTTTGTAGCAATTCAATAATTTTTCCTGGCACGGCGCCAATTGAGCCTGCGCCCATGCACAGCACCACGTCGCCCGCGCGGGCGTTGTCTGCCACGGCTTTCGGCATGGCGGCGATATCGTCCACAAATATGGGTTCCACCTTACCGGCGACGCGCAAGGCGCGTGCCAGCGCCCGACCATCGGCCGCCACAATGGGCGCCTCGCCAGCGGCATACACCTCGGACAGCAAGACCACGTCAGCATCGCCAATTACTTTGACAAAATCTTCAAAACAATCGCGCGTGCGGCTGTAACGGTGGGGCTGAAACGCCAGTACCAAACGCTGACCCGGGAAGGCGCCACGGGCTGCCGCCAAAGTAGCCGCCATCTCAATCGGGTGGTGACCGTAGTCGTCGATCACGGTAAAGCTGCCACCATCCTTGGCTGGCGCTTGGCCATAGCTTTGGAACCGGCGCCCCACGCCTTCAAATTCGCTAAGGGCTTTTTGAATTGCGGCATCTGGAACGTCCAGCTCTGTGGCCACGGCAATAGCCGCCAATGCATTGAGTACGTTGTGGTTACCAGGTAAATTCAATGTGACATCCATGTCCGGCAACATCACCCCGTTACGTCTTTGCACGGTAAAGTTCATCTTGCCACTGGCCGGGCGCACATTCACGGCGCGCACCTGGGAGCCTTCGCTCAAACCATAGGTCGTCACCGGGCAAGTCACCTTGTCCATGATGTCGCGCACCGCCGCGTCATCGTTGCACAGCACCGCCACACCATAGAACGGCATGCGGTGCAAGAAGTTGACAAACGCGCCTTTAAGTCGCTCAAAGTCGTGGCCATAGGTTTCCATATGGTCGGCATCAATATTGGTGACCACCGACATGACGGGCAGCAAATGCAAAAACGATGCGTCCGACTCATCGGCTTCCACCACAATGTAGTCACCCTGCCCTAAACGTGCATTGGCTCCGGCGCTAGTAAGCCGCCCGCCAATCACAAAGGTCGGGTCCAACCCAGCCGCCAGCAATACACTGGCTACCAGGCTGGTTGTCGTAGTTTTGCCGTGGGTACCCGCTATGGCGATACCGCGCTTCAGGCGCATCAGCTCGGCCAGCATCAAGGCACGCGGCACGATCGAAATATGCTGCTCGCGCGCTGCCAACACCTCAGCGTTGTCGGCTTTGACCGCTGTGGAAATCACCACCGCGTCAGCACTGGCTACGTTGCTGGCTGCGTGCCCCACGAAGGTTTTTATGCCCAAACTGCCGAGCCTACGCAGCGTGGAGGTATCTACCTGGTCCGAACCCGATACGACATACCCCAAGTTATGCAGCACCTCAGCAATGGCTGACATGCCCGAGCCACCAATACCGACAAAATGGATGTGGCGTACAGCGTGTTTCATAGCTCTGCCCCTTGCATACGCTGCGCTGTGCCACCTGTGAGGGTTTCGCAGGCTTGCACTACAGCCTCGGTAGCGTGAATTTTTTGCATAGTTTTGGCCTTTTGCCCAATAGAACATAGCACAATCAGCTCCGATTTTAGTAGCAATTGCGCCAATTTTTCTGGTGTTAAGTCTTTTTGCGCAATCAGTTGCGCCGCGCCGTGGTCACTTAAAAAGCGGGCGTTGGTCGTTTGGTGGTCGTCTACCGCAGAGGGGAATGGCACGAACACCGCCGCAGCGCCCACTGCAGCAATCTCGGTCACCGTCGACGCCCCGGCTCGGCAAACAATCAGATCGGCTTGCGCAAACGCGGCTGCAGTATTGTCGATAAAGGGCGTCAGCGTGGCCTCTACCCCTGCAGCGGCGTAATTGGCACGCAAAGCGTCGATCTGCTTTTCGCCGCTTTGGTGGATGATGCGCGGGCGCTGCGCAAGGGGCAGCAGCGCCACAGCCTGGGGCACGATCTCGTTCAAGGCTTTGGCCCCCAAACTACCACCCACCACCAGCAGATTGAGCGGGCCGCTGCGTGCAGCAAATCGTTCTGCCGGATCGGCCTGCTGCAAAAACTCTGTGCGCAAGGGGTTTCCTACCCATTCGCCCTTGGAAAGCACACCCGGGAAGGCGGTAAACACTTTGTCGGCCACCGTCGCCAGTACTTTATTGGCCATGCCCGCCACAGAGTTTTGCTCATGCAACACCAACGGCTTGCCCAGCAAAACCGCCATCATGCCCGCAGGAAAACTGATGTACCCGCCCAAGCCCACCACCACGTCGGGTTTGACACGGCGAATAACCTGGATGCTTTGCCAAAACGCCTTGAGCAAACGCAGCGGCAGCAAGGCCAGCGTTAAGAGGCCTTTGCCACGCACCCCTGAAAAATAAATGGTTTGCAAGGTAAAACCGCGCGGAGGCACCAAGCGTGACTCCATGCTGTTGGGCGCGCCCAGCCACTGCACTTGCCACCCACGCGTGCGCAAGGCTTCCGCAACGGCCAAACCAGGAAAGATATGCCCGCCCGTGCCGCCCGCCATGATCAGTGCAGTTTTCCTCATAGCCTGCCCCCCCGCATGAGCTGCTTGTTCTCATAGTCCACCCGCAGTACCACGGCCAGGGCCACCAAATTCATCAAAATGGCTGAACCGCCATAGCTCATCAATGGCAAAGTCAGCCCCTTGGTGGGTAGCGCGCCAAGGTTCACTCCCATGTTGATAAAGGCTTGAAAGCCCATCCAAATACCGACGCCCTGCGCCACCAAACCGGCAAACAAACGCTCCAGCGCGATGGCCTGACGGCCTATGTGCATGATGCGGCGTGTCATCCATAAAAACAAACCGATCACAACCAGTACACCGATCAAACCAAACTCTTCACCAATCACCGCCAGCAAAAAGTCGGTATGCGCCTCGGGTAACCAATGCAATTTTTCTACACTGCCGCCCAGCCCTACACCCCAAATTTCTCCGCGCCCGATGGCAATGAGGGAATGCGACAGCTGGTAGCCCTTACCCAACGAGTGCTTTTCACTCCATGGGTCCAAATAGGCAAATATCCGCTCACGCCGCCAGTCAGACAGCATCACCATCAAACCAAACGCCACCACCATCACCGCGGCAATCAGAAAGAACATACGTGCATTGACACCGCCCAAGAACAAAATGCCCATGGCGATGACCGCTATCACCATGAAAGCGCCCATGTCGGGTTCGGCCAATAGCAGCAAGCCCACTACCGCCACGGCAACCGCCATGGGCAGCACGGCGCGGAAGAACTTTTCTTTCACGTCCATCTTGCGCACCATATAGTCGGCCGCGTACAGCAGCACCGCAAACTTGGCCAGCTCGGACGGCTGGAAGTTCATAAACCCCAGTCCTATCCAGCGCCGCGCGCCATACACGTTTCTTCCGATAAAAGGCACCAACACCAGAATCAGCAAAATAAGGGAGGCAACAAATAGCCACGGCGCGAACTTTTCCCAGGTCTGCATGGGAATTTGGAACGCCACCAAAGCCGCTACAAATGCAACCATCAAGGACAGTACATGCCTAGTCAAAAAATGGGTATGCGCGTAGCGCGCAAAGCGCGGGTTGTCGGGCATTGCTACCGAGGCCGAATACACCATTACCACGCCAAAGGCCAGCAAGGCGACGGTAACCCACAACAGCACTTGGTCAAAGCCCAGCACGTGCGCAGGCGTAGAGCGTGTGCGGCCGTACTCGGCGCTGCCAATGCGTACCGGCAGCGCTTCAGCGGCAGGCTGGGCCGCTGCGCCCAGGCAGGCAAACCACGCAGTCACGCGGTGCACCAGGCCGATAGCAGGACGGGCAGCGGCCATATCGGTCATGCGCCCTCCGCCAGGGAGACACCGGCCGCCTCGGCCAACCCGGCCACGGCCGCGCGGAACACCTCGGCGCGGTGCGGGTAATTTTTAAACATGTCAAAGCTGGCGCAGGCAGGCGACATCAGCACCGCGTCGCCCGCGTGGGCACTTTGGGCCGCTTGGGTGACGGCCGCGTCCATACTGGTCGCGTTGATCACCGGCACCCCACTGCCTTCCAAGGCTTTGGCAATCGCGGGCGCATCTTCCCCGATCAACACCACCGCGCGCGCATACCGCGCTACCGGTGCGGCCAGGGGCGTGAAATCCTGTCCCTTGCCTTGACCACCTAAAATCACGACCAATTTTCTGTCGCCACCCAAGCCGGTGAGCGCGGCTACGGTGGCCCCGACATTAGTGCCTTTGCTGTCGTCAAAATACTCGACATCGCTCACGATACCCACGGACTCGACCCGATGCGGCTCGCCACGGTACTCGCGCAGGCCGTACAGCATAGGCGCCAAGGTACAACCCGCAGCGCTGGCCAACGCCAGTGCCGCCAAGGCGTTTGCAGCGTTGTGTCTGCCGCGTATGCGCAGGGCATCAGCAGGCATCAGGCGCTGGATGTAAATGTCTTCGGCTGCATCTTTGCGGCGGCGGCGTGTTTCGTCGGCTTCCATGGCTTTAACCAGCCAGGTCATGCCGTTGACCGACTCCAGACCCCAGTCGCCCGGGCGCGTGGGCGCATCGGTACCAAAGGTCACGTAGGCGCGCAGCTGTTTGCCTTTTACCAGTGCGGGTAGCATCGCCATCACAGCCGGGTCATCGCGGTTAAGCAACATGGGCGAGGCATCTGTTTGGGCGCCAAATATGCGCGCCTTGGCGGCGCCATAGGCTGGCATTGCGCCGTGCCAGTCCAAATGGTCTTGCGTAAGATTGAGCACGGTACCCATGGTGGGCGCGAACCCCTCTAGCTCGTCGAGCTGAAAACTCGACAGCTCAAGCACCCATACATCGGGCAAACTTTGCGCGTCCATGTGCGCGCCCAGAGTGTCCAGCAAGGTGGGGCCGATATTGCCCGCCACTGCGACAGTTTTACCAGCGCGATCTACCAGTTGTCCGGTAAGCGAGGTCACCGTGGTTTTGCCATTGGTACCGGTTATAGCCAGCACCTTGGGTGCATAGGCTTGGCTGCTTTGCAGAGACTGCAAACCTTGGGAAAACAGGCCTAATTCACCACTCACCCACAACCCACTGGCCCGCGCAGCACTTACGACTGGCGCCACTTGCGTCGGTGTGAGCCCAGGGCTTTTGAACACGGCGCGAATATCGGCACCCTCCACCAGGCTGGCAGAGAACTCGCCGTGTACAAACTTGGCACTGGGCAGCTCAGAGTGCAGGGCTGCCAATTGCGGCGGTGCCTCGCGCGTATCGACCACCGTCACGCGCGCACCCATGCGGGCACACCAACGGGCCATGGCCAGGCCCGAGTCGCCCAAACCCAAAACCAATACCGATGTATCTTGCAAAGTGCTCATTAACGCAGTTTCAAAGTAGACAAGCCGATCAAACACAACAACATGGTGATGATCCAAAAACGCACAACCACCTGGGTCTCTTTCCAACCCGATTTTTCAAAGTGGTGGTGCAGCGGCGCCATTTTCAAGATGCGGCGCCCCTCTCCATATTTCTTTTTGGTGTACTTGAAGTACATCACCTGCGCCATCACCGACAGCGCCTCCACCACAAAAATACCGCCCATGATGGCGAAGACAATTTCTTGCCGCACGATCACCGCCACCGTGCCCAGCGCACCGCCCAAGGCCAGCGCACCAACGTCGCCCATAAAGACTTGCGCCGGATGGGTGTTGAACCACAGAAATGCCAAACCGGCTCCGGCCATGGCGGCGCAAAATATCAGCAACTCCCCAGCACCCGGGATATGCGGAAAAAACAGGTATTTGGAATACACCGAGCTGCCCGTGACATAGGCAAACACACCCAGCGCCGAGCCCACCATCACCACCGGCATGATGGCCAAGCCGTCCAGGCCGTCGGTCAAGTTCACCGCGTTGCTGGAGCCTACGATGACCAGATAGGTCATGATGACAAAGCCGAACACCCCAAGCGGGTAGTTGACCTCTTTGAAGAAGGGCATCATCAAACCTGCTTTGGGCGGCAAGTTGACATCGAAACCGGATTGCACCCATTTGAAAAACAGCTCAATCACGCGCAGGTTGTTGCTCTCGGAGATACTGAACACCAAGTACAAAGCGGCCACCAAGCCGATGATGGACTGCCACATGTACTTCTCACGCGAGCGCATGCCCTCAGGGTCTTTGTGCACCACCTTGCGCCAATCGTCCGCCCAGCCGATGGCACCAAAACCCAGGGTCACAATCAACACGATCCACACAAAGCGATTGCTCAGATCAAACCACAGCAGCGTAGACACCGCGATGGATATCAAGATCAGTACCCCACCCATGGTCGGCGTGCCGCTTTTGGCCAAATGGGTTTGCATGGCGTATTCACGGATGGGCTGACCGATTTTGAGTGCGGTTAAACGCCGGATCACCCACGGCCCGGCAAACAGGCCAATCAGCAGTGCTGTCATGGCTGCCATCACTGCGCGGAAGGTAAGGTATTGAAAAACCCGAAAAAACCCGAACTCGGGCGATAAGGATTGCAGCCAACTGGCCAGACTAAGCAGCATGCAGTGCCTCTTGTGTTGTTATGTTTGCGGGAGTGGCTTGCGTCGCAGACGCCGTAATCGCATCCACCACACGTTCCATCTTCATAAAGCGTGAACCTTTGACCAGCACGCTGCGAAACGTAGCCAAATCTGCCAGCACACAGGCATTGAGCGCATCCACACCACCGCAGTGGCGCGCACCGGGGAACACCGCCGCGCCGTAACGCATGAGCTCGCCCATGCACAGCAGCGTTTCTATGCCGCGCTCGGCGGCATACTCGCCAATCTCGGCGTGAAACTCGGGGCCCTGGTCACCCACTTCCCCCATATCGCCCAGCACCAGCAGGTGCGGCGCTGGCAAGTCGGCCAGCACGTCAATGGCGGCGCGCACCGAGTCGGGATTGGCGTTATAGGTGTCGTCCACAATGGTGATGGACTTTCCGCCCACGCGCACGCTCAGGGCGCGTGAGCGGCCTTTGACCGCTTCAAATGATTCAAGGCCACGGGCGATTGCGTCCAGCGGCACGCCGGCCGCGACGCAGGACGCGATGGCCGCCAATGCATTTTTCACGTTGTGGCGTCCGGCGATAGCCAGCCTGAAACCCATTGCGCCCAAGGGTGTCGCGGCGCGCACGCGCCAAGCGCCGTCTTCCCAGTCGGCGCTGGCCGTCACGTCGGCACTGCCAGACAACGCGAAGGTGATGCAAGGCCGCGCGCCCGCCATACTGCGCCAGAGCGCAGCATAGGCATCGTCGGCTGGAAACACCGCCACACCGTCCGCAGAGAGCGCTGTAATGACGCTGCCGTTTTCGCGGGCTACCGCATCGACGGTTTGCATAAACTCCAGATGTTCGCGCTGGGCGTTGTTCACGATGGCGACCGTTGCCTGGGTGAGCTCGGCCAAATACGCTATCTCGCCGGGATGGTTCATGCCCAGCTCTATGACGGCCATGCGGTGCTGGGCTGTCAAACCCAGCAAAGTGAGCGGTACACCGATATCGTTGTTAAGATTTCCCTTGGTAGCCCATGCATTATCAGCACAAGCTGCTCTTAAAATACTAGCTACCATTTGGGTTACGGTGGTTTTACCGTTGCTACCCGTGACGGCAATCACGGGCAAGGTGAACTGCCTGCGCCATGCACCTGCCAATGCGCCCAAGGCGAGTTTGCTGTCGTTGACCTCCAGGCCATTCAAGCCGGCCGCTGCAATACCATGCTGCGCGATGACCGCTTGGGCACCGGCCTGCTGGGCATTGGGCAGAAAGTCATGGGCATCAAAGTTTTCACCTTTTAGGGCTACAAACAAGTCGCCCGCCTGCAGGCTTCGGGTGTCCGTATGCACGCGTTGGATGGTGACCGCGCCATCGCCCACCAAACGGGCAGGCACACCTCGGCTTAGCAGCAAGGCTTGGGCGCGTTGTAAATTCATCATGTTTTTTTCCCTGGTGCACGGCGTTGCAGCGCTGCCTGCGCGTGGGCTAGGTCTGAAAACGCATGTTTGGTGCCGGCAATGTCTTGGTAGTCTTCGTGGCCCTTCCCGGCAATCACGATCACGTCTTGCGCGTCGGCTTGCTGCACTACGTCAGCAATGGCCAGCGCTCGGTCGCTTTGCACCTGCGCGCGGGCAGGTGCAGCCAAGCCTGCAACGATTTGCGCAATGATGGCGTCAGGCGCTTCGCTGCGGGGGTTGTCACTGGTGACCACCACTTTGTTGGCACCACGCTCGGCGGCTTGCGCCATCAAGGGCCTTTTGCCCAAGTCGCGGTCACCGCCACAGCCAAACACACACCATAATTGGCCGCCACGTGCCTGCGCCATGGGTCGCAGCGCCGCAAGCACCTTCTCCAACGCGTCAGGCGTGTGGGCATAGTCCACCGCCACCATCGGCGCATCGGGCAGGGTGACGCATTCCAGCCGGCCCGGTACTGCCGTGCAGTGGGAAACGGCCTCGCATGCAGCGAGCAGATCCACATCCAAACTGCGCAGCGCAGCGATGACGCCCAACAGGTTGGAGACGTTGTAGTCGCCCACCACAGGGCAATCTACGCTGGCTTTGTGCGCACCTTCACAGACGGTAAAAGACATGCCGGTATCGGTGTATTCGATGGCTTGGGCCCATAGGCGCGCATCGGTGCGCAAGAGCGACACGGTCCACACCTGCACGCCGCGCGCTGCACAGTGCTGTGCCAGCTCTTCACCTTGCGAGTCGTCTAAATTGACGACAGCCGCTTGCACATTGGGCCAGTCAAACAAGGCCAGTTTGGCCTGCCAATAGGCTTGCATGCTGCCGTGGTAGTCCAAGTGGTCTTGCGTGAAATTGGTAAACATCGCCACGCGGATGACCGTGCCAGCCAGGCGGTGCTCGGCTATACCGATGCTGGAGGCCTCGATAGCACAGGCCTGCACGGCATTGGCACGCATCTGCGCAAACTCGGCTTGCAGCAATACCGGGTCTGGCGTGGTCAGGCCGTTAAACACCATATTACCCGGGGTTCCAATGCCTAAAGTGCCCACCAGCCCAGCAGAATAGGGCATTGGCAGCTCATTTTTTGATAGTGAATCGTGTGTGGAGTGCGAGCGGTAATGCAGAAAATTAAGCGCCTGCGCCACCCACCAGGCGGTGGAGGTTTTGCCATTGGTACCCGTCACCGCAATCACATCCAGCGCCTGGCTGGGCTGCTCGTAGTAGAAGGCCGCCACCAGGCCGGTGGCGGCCTTCAGGTCGGGATAGCTGGCCACCCGGGCGTCGTTAAAGCCAAACGCCTCCACGCCGCCATGCTCGACCAGGCACGCCACCGCGCCTGCATCCAGTGCACTTTGCACATAACGCCGCCCGTCGGTTGCCGCACCCGGCCAGGCGATAAAGCCGTCACCGGCGCGCACCTTGCGGCTATCGGTATGCAGCGCACCGCGCACACGCGCACGCAGCCACTGGCTGGCTTGCACCGGTGAGGTCAGTAGTTCCATCAGAACGACTCCTCTTCGGCCTTGGCAACGATTTGGGGTTTGACCGCCATGTCGGGCTGCACGCCCAGCATGCGCAAGGTTTGCGCTACGGTTTCGCTGAACACGGGCGCCGCCACATCGCCACCAAAATATTTGCCATTGCTGGGCTCGTCAATCATCACCGCGACGATAACGCGTGGCTTGTCGATCGGGGCCATGCCAACAAACCAACTGCGGTATTTGCGGTTGCCGTCCGTACCGTAGCTCTTGCCTACCTGCTTGTAGGCCGTGCCCGATTTTCCGCCTACCGAGTAGCCCAAGGTTTGCGCCTTGGGCCCCGTGCCGCCTGGGCCTGCGGCCATCTGCAGCATCTTGCGAATTTCACCCGCCGTACGTGCTGAAAACACTTGCACCCCTACTGCAGGTTCACTGCTTTTAAGCAGCGTGGCCGGAATGACCTGTCCGTCATGGCCGAACACGGTGTAAGCCCGCGCCATTTGAAACAGTGATGCAGACAAACCATACCCATACGACATGGTGGCCTGTTCAATCGGGCGCCAGGTTTTGTAGGCCCGCAAGCGCCCCGACACCACACCCGGAAACGCAATTTGTGGCTTTTGGCCAAAGCCCGCTTGCGAGAAGGTCTCCCACATCTCGCGCGGCTGCATCTGCATGGCCATCTTCACGGTGCCCACGTTGCTGGATTTTTGAATCACCTCTTCCACCGTCAGCACCCCGTGCGGGTGAGCGTCCGAAATGGTCGAACCCGTTATCTGGATGCGGCCAGGCGCAGTCTGAATCTGCGTTTGCGGTTTTACCCGGTTGGTCTCCAGCGCCAAGCCCACTGTGAAGGCTTTCATCACCGAGCCCGGCTCAAAAGTGTCGGTTAACGCGCTGTTGCGCATTTGCGCAAGGCTCAGGTTGTGCCGCTTGTTGGGGTTGTAGCTGGGGTAGTTGGCCAGCCCCAGTACCTCGCCAGTGACCACGTCCAGCACCACCACGCTGCCGGCTTTGGCTTTGTGTTCGATCACCGCATCCCGCAGTTTTTGGTAGGCAAAAAACTGTACCTTGCTGTCAATCGACAACTGCAAGTCTTTGCCGTCTTCTGGGGCCAAAGTGTCCCCCACGTCTTCCACCACGCGGCCCAAGCGGTCTTTGATCACGCGGCGGCTGCCGGTCTTGCCAGCCAGGTCTTTGTTAAAACTCAGCTCGACGCCTTCCTGGCCTTTGTCTTCCACGTTGGTAAAGCCCACTACATGGGCGATGGCCTCGCCCTCCGGGTATTGGCGCTTGTATTCTTTGCGTTGGTACACCCCTTTGATGCCCAGCGCGGTAATTTCCAACGCGACGGATTCTTCCACCTGGCGCTTGAGCCATACAAAAGTTTTGTCATCGTCGTCGAGTTTTTTTGTCAGTTCACTCAGCGGCATCTCCAGCAGCTTGGCCAGTTTGGTTAGCTTGGCTTTGTCGGCATCAACGTCTTCGGGTATGGCCCAAATACTGGGCGCAGGCACGCTGGACGCCAGGATCAAGCCATTGCGGTCCAGAATGCGGCCACGGTTGGCAGGCAGCTCCAGGGTGCGGGCAAAACGCACCTCGCCTTGGCGCTGGTAAAAGTCATTGTTGATAACCTGCACATAAGCCGCACGGCCAGCCAGGCCAGTAAAACTCAGCGCAATGGCTGCGACGATGAATTTGCTGCGCCAAACCGGCGTTTTGCTGGCCAGCAGGGGGCTGGAATGGTAGGCCACGCTCTTCACGGTCGCGCTCCTGATGCACTGCCGCTGGCCGCAGTGGCTGCAGCGCTGGTAACCGTTGTGGTGCTGGTGGCGCTGGTCGTTGGCATGGACTGTACATACTGCGTAACCGCAGGCGTAGCGGTGCGCATTTGCAGTTGCTCTTTGGCCAGTTTTTCTACGCGCAAGGGCGTGGCTTGGGCACGCTTTTCCACCTCCAGCCGCTCTCGCTCCAGGTCCAGCTTGCGCGACAGGTTTTGGGCTTTTTCAACCTCCACAA
The DNA here is from genome assembly GCA_043766985.1 of Polaromonas sp. Lineage (GTDB taxonomy): Bacteria > Pseudomonadota > Gammaproteobacteria > Burkholderiales > Burkholderiaceae_C > JAAFIP01. The sequence goes on along the minus strand of JAYUHM010000242.1, from coordinate 1,116 downwards.
ACAAGCGGCGCGACTCGTACTGCGTGCGCACGAGGTATAAAGCACTGGCGACGACGGCGATGAGCAACACGATATTGAGCCTCGTCATTCCGGCACCGCCAAACGCTGCGCCACCCGCATCACCGCGCTGCGCGAACGCGGATTGGCTTTAGCCTCTTCGTCGCTGGTTTTGGTGCGGCCTAGCGCCTTGAGCTTCATGGCGGGCGCTTTGCGCAGCATCCAGTCGGGCGAGTTGCGGTCAACCACCTCGCGCGAATGCTTGGCGATAAACTGTTTGACGATGCGGTCTTCCAAACTATGGAAACTTATCACAACCAAATGACCTCCAGGTGCGAGTACATAAAGGCTGGCCTCTAGCGCGCGTTCGAGCTCTTCAAGCTCGGCATTGATGAAAATGCGCAGCGCCTGAAAGGTGCGCGTTGCAGGGTCTTTACCCGCCTCACGGGTTTTGACGGCGCCAGCCACGACCTCGGCCAGCTCGGCGGTGCCAAGAATCGCGCCCCGCTCCTGCCTGCGACAGTCGATGGCTTTTGCAATCTGGCCGGCAAACCGCTCTTCCCCATAGTCACGAATCACTTCCGTCATGGATGCAATGGAAGCGTCGGCCAGCCATTCGGCGACGCTTTGACCGCGCGTGGTGTCCATACGCATGTCCAGCGGGCCTTCCTGGCGGAAAGAAAAACCACGCAGCGGGTTGTCGATCTGAGGGGAACTGATACCCAGGTCCATCAGCACACCCGCTGCACTGCAAGCCGGCATCTGCGCCAGATGGCTGAACCCTTCATGGCGGATTGAAAAGCGCGGGTCGGCGATGGTGCGCGCCTCGGTGATCGCTTCGGGGTCCTTGTCAAAAGCCGTCAGGCGTCCGAGCGTCGAGAGTTGCGCCAGCAAAAAGCGTGAATGCCCGCCCCGCCCAAACGTCGCATCGATGTAGTGACCGTCCGGGTTGACCTGAAGTGCCGTAATTGCTTCATCCAGCAAGACGGTGCGATGTATCCACGTATCTTTCACCGTCTGCTTTCAGAATGAAAAATCTTTGAAAACATCGGGCATCTCGCCCTTCATCTGTTCGGCCTCCTGCGCCGCATAGGTCGCGGCATCCCAGAGCTCAAAATA
>JAYUHM010000241.1:0-3312 GCA_043766985.1 Polaromonas sp. | reverse complement strand
CGCCGCCCGCGTCATCCAGGCCATGTGGTTGGCCTCGGGCGGCACACTGACGGGCACCGTGCGCGAAGACGCCAGCCCGCGCACCACCAAAGTGCTGTTTAACGCTGAATCGCTGCCGCTGGCTGACATCATTGCCGACATCAACAAATTTTCTAACAACGTCATGGCGCAGCAGGTGTTTTTAACCCTGTCGGCGCAGGGCCGCAAGGCCAGCTTTGAGGCGTCTAAAAAGCAACTGGCGGCGTGGTGGAAGAAAGCCCTGCCCAACTACAGCGCCCCGGTGATAGAAAACGGCTCAGGCCTGTCGCGCAAAGAGCGCACCAGCGCCCAGGCCCTGACCGGCCTGCTGCACCACGCGGCGGCCAGCCAGAATGCCGCGGCGTTTGCCAGCTCGCTGGGCACGGCAGGCGTAGACGGCACCGTGGCCCGCATGCGCGAGCGCAACCCTGCCTCCGAGGCCATTGGCAACGCCCAGCTGAAAACCGGCACCCTGCGCGATGTAGCCGCCGTGGCGGGCTACGCCACCGGCCGCAGCGGGCAACGCTACAGCATTGTGGCCATCATCAACCACCCCAACGCCTCGGCAGCGCGGCCCGCGCTGGACAAGCTGGTGGAATGGACCGTCAAGGAAGACAAATAGGCGTCATTCTATTTTTTAGAATAGAAATACGCTTTAAGCCCAATAGAATATAGCACAAGCAGCTATTTTTTTAGTAGCAAATGTTTGTCCAGTACAACACCCAACCCAGCCACGCCTGCACCGCTCCACCCCATGATTCTGATCGACACCGTCGGCTATATTGCCGCCAGCCTCACCACCGCCAGCTTTGTACCGCAAGCCTGGAAAACCTTCCAGTCCAAAGACGTCAGCGGTATCTCGCTGGGCATGTACAGCATGTTTACCTTCGGCATTGCGCTGTGGCTGGCCTACGGCGTGCTGCTGGGCGCGTGGCCGATTGTCATTGCCAACCTCATCACTCTGGCCCTGGCCAGCGCCATACTGGCCATGAAGCTGCTTTACCATCCGCGCGATTGAGCGGGCCACCACCGCTGTGCGACGGGCCACGCTGTAACGGTGCACCTTGTGGCGCAAATGCCACCCGCGCGGTACTTAGACGCACGCACCTAGCCCCGCCTAGTATTTACCCCCTGCGCCAGCGCCCTGCTTTGGCATAACATTCTCTTACGAAAAAAGTACGACCGTTCTTTTTACTGATTATCTTGTTTAGGAGTGATGCAATGACAGTCTGGAAATATGCACTGAGCGCAGTAGGCGCTGCGTTGGTTTTGGCGGGTTGCGGCGGCGGTGGGGGTGGCGAAGCCAGCACCAATGCCACAGGCTTTACGTCCATGGTGAGTTTTGGCGACAGCCTGAGCGACATCGGCACGTACAAAGTGAGCACCATTGCGGCGGTGGGCGGCGGTAAGTGGACAGTCAACTCGGCCACGGCAAAAAACTGGACCGAGTTGGTGGCAGCGCAATACAACTTGCCAACACCCTGCCCTGCACAAACCGGGCTGTTCAGTATCATCCCCGGTGTACCCGCCGTACCCGTACAAAACTTTGCCGCCTGCAATAATTACGCGCAAGGCAGCTCGCGCGTAACCAGCCCCTTTGGCCCCAGCAGTGTGGCCATTCAGCAAGCGGTATTTACCGCCACTTTAAATGCAACTGGCTCTACCACGCTGGCAGGCCAGGCCGCTGGCCAGGCGGCAGGTTTGGGCGTCATGGCCGTGCCGGTGGTGACGCAAATGGCCACCCATTTGACCAAGGCGGGCGGTGGCTACAGCGGCAAAGAGCTGGTCACGGTAATGGCTGGCGGTAACGACATTTTCTTGAACCTGAACGGCGTTTCCAGCGCACTCGCAGGCGGTGCGGGCGCCGTAGGTGCGGCGCAGTTTGCCGGATGGTCTACAGCAGTACAGGGCACGGTTGCAGGCGGCGGCGGGACAGCTACCGCTGCAGCCGCGCAAGCAGCCGTTGCAGGCATGGCACAAGCAGCTACTGAATTAGTAGCAGCCATCAATACCCAAGTGTTGACAAAAGGCGCCAGGTATGTGGCGGTGGTCAACTTGCCGGACGTAGCGCAAACCCCGTTTGCAGCGCCGCTGGATGCAGCAACCAAGGGCTTGATGGCCAACATGATTACGGCGTTTAACTCCACCCTGCAGAGCGGTTTGGCTGGCAAACCGGGTGTGGTCATTATTGATGCCTTTACGCAGGGCCGCGATCAAACCGCCAACCCTGCCCAGTATGCGTTGACCAACGTGACGACACAGGCTTGCAGCAAGACATCAACGGCCAATCCCTTTTTTGGAAACTCCATCGGATGCACCGCGGCTAGCACTATCCCTGGCGACACCAGCAAATACCTGTTTGCAGATGACGTGCACCTGACCCCATTTGGCTACCAGCTATTGGCGCAATTTGTCACCCTCAAACTGATCGCTGCCGGCTGGCTGTAAGTTGACACCACCTACAAGGAAACAACCATGAAACTACAACTCCAAGTACTGGCCATCGCATCGGCCTTGGCCGTTTGCGGCTCCGCCTTCGCCCAAAAGGCAGGCACCTTCTCCGCGTCTGTGGGCGTAACGCAAATTGCACCCGATGTATCGAGCGGCAACCTCAGCGCCCCTAGCCTGCCCAATACGCAGGTTGACATTGACAGTAACACCCAGCCAACGGGCGCCGTGAACTACATGGTGACTGACAACATTGCAGTGCATGTGCCATTGGGTTTTGGCTTTAAGCACAAGGTAGCCGGGGCCGGCGCCATTACTGGGGTAGGCACCATTGCTACCACCAAAGCGCTGCCCATTACCGCCATTGCGCAGTACCGCTTTCTGGCGGCAGATGCCACCTTTCGCCCCTACCTGGGTGCCGGCCTGTCCTACGTGAAGTTTTACAAAACCAATGGCACGGGCGTGTTGACCGCGCTGACCAACCCTGGTGGCCCGGCCACCACGGTGTCGTTTGAGTCCAAGCTGGCGCCAACTATTGAGCTGGGCGGCACCTTCAACATCAACGAGAAATGGTACGTGGACGCCAGCTACACCAAAACCTTCCTCAAAACCCGTGGCACGCTGAGCACGGGCCAAACTATTGACGTGAAGCTCAACCCCAACGGCTACACGCTGCAGGTGGGCTATAAGTTTTAACTGAAGCGGGCGCACCATAAAAAAAGGGCCGTCGAAAGACGGCCCTTTTGCATTTGGTGGCCTGGGGCCACTTCGAAAAATCCTCTGCAACCCGCGTCGGCATTGGATTTCAGGTTTTTTGTAAAAGTTAGGGTACAGGCTGGGGTACAA
>JAYUHM010000240.1:0-3318 GCA_043766985.1 Polaromonas sp. | reverse complement strand
GATGCGCCGGTAGCGCAGGCCTGCCGAATCACGTCAGCGGCGTCCGGTGGGGGTTCCTTGCGCGGTTTGCCACGGGCTGATTTTTCGTCGAGCGGCATAACGCGGCCCGGTGTTTTTGGTCGAGGTGTTGGCATGGGAAAAACCGGGCATTAAGGCCCGGCTCACTGGTTAGACAGTCTTTAGATTTTGGAAACCAGGAATGCCAGCGGAATCGATTTACGCTCACTGACTCGATCCCAGTTTGTTGCGGTGCGCAGTTCTGCGATCGTGGGGGACTTGCCCACTACAGCAATTTCTTTCCAGCAAAATCCCAGCGGGTGAATCGCCACATTCATGCGGCTGTGCAAGGTCTGTTGACCTCCACCATTACCGGCCGATGGTGCGTTTTCGATCTCGGTGCCAGCGGCGATGCGGGGCTCGCTCGCACCGTAGCCGACTGCACCAGGGCCAAACAAGACCGTGGTGTAGTTGCCAGTCGCGACGGGCAAGCCGTCATCCACGATCACTGCCAGGCCCCGAAAGGTCTTGATGAATTTGCCTTCGCTTTGTGGCACGGTGGCGATCAAGTCGTTTTTCATGGCGTAGGTGAATACTGCGCTGTGCATGCCGATGGCTGTCAGGCCCTCCAGGCCGTCGCCCAAAGTCGCAGCGCAATCAATCACGGCGCTCGCTGAAAACTTGGCTAACGCCCCTGCAAGCGCGCTGATATCAAGCTGCATATCCCCTGCATCATTGGTCACGTTGTCGGCCTGAATGCCTTGCAAACTGGCGATCATGCGGCGCTGCATCTGGCGATCCCAGTAGTTGACTGTGCGGTCTTGAATGCGGGCCAGCGGGTCACTGCCCGATAGCTCGGATGCAAGGTTCATTGCAGCCCAGCTTGAATGCAAAAAGGATTTGCGAACCACTTGCTTACCGCTGGAGAGCTTGCGCGGTACGGCCAGGATGGCGGGGTCGTCGCTGACGATGTTGGCTTCGTCGCTGGCCAGGTCTTTCCAGAACGGCACGCTGAAGGATTCCGCGCCGGCAATCAGTTGCTCTTGCATCGCGGCGTTTTTGACAGCCACGCCAGATTGATAAAGGAAGGTGCGTTCCATCGTGTTGTTGACGATGTACTGCGTGAATTGAGTCGGGACGATAACGTCCGCAATTTGAACCGTTGCCATGATGGCCTTTCAAAAACAGTTTTTGTTTTCGCTGGCCAGTCGTGGACTGTTCTGCGGTGGTGCGTAGCACCGTGAGGGGTGTCGTTACCTGAGCGTGACCAAGGTAACGGTATGCTCAAATTTTAAGCAGTTTTCAAATTTAACGCAAGCCTAGCGGCATGGGTGTTGCGGGGGTAGAAACGTGGGCAGTTGATGCGGCCCGATTTACGGAATGCAGGCCGATCCCATTCGAGCCCGGCGCGCCCGTTCCTTGCGGCTTGAACATCAGCGCTGCAGGCCCGTCGGCCTGACCCTCAAACGCATGGATGCACCATTGGACTAGGCTCTCACGCTCGAGCGACACGGTCACTTCCTCCGTCACGCCGTTATTTCCTTTGCGCTGCCACGTCAGGGGCGCGCCCTCTTTGTTGAGCAGCATGGGCTTGCCGTCGGCATCCAACTCAACATCGAACAAGTCCTTGAGCGTCTTCGTCATCAGGCCGGGGTGTGGGCTGAGCGTTTTAACGATGACCGTCAACGGGTCATCAATGCGGGCGGTGCGCAACTGTGCGGCTGTTGTGGCGTGCGCGTCCTGAGCGGTTTTAAGCGCGTCCTGAGCGCCTTGCAATGCCGCGTTGGAATCGGCTAACTTACGCAACAGGTCTTTATTTTTTGCCAAAAGCGCCGCTGGGTTTTTGACTTCCACGGCGTCATTTTCTGGTGGTTCGATGTTGGTGGTTGTGTCGGTTTTTTCAGTCATGTCGATGGTCTTTCTCAGAGAAGCGAGCCAAACAGGCCCTTGGGTTGTGCCGTCAGCACGGCGGTAATCAGAATTTCGTGAAGAACGTGGGCGCGGTTGTCCCGGTCGAATTTCACGCTGGTGGCAAGCGGCCCCGACACAGCTATCGGCATGCCGCCGGGCAGCGCAAGCAAAGCAGCTTTCACCACGCCTCGTTTGGCTGTGAACTGGACAGGCTTGTCATCGCCTAAAACGATGCGCCCGACCAGCAAATTTCCGTCTGGTTTGCAGTGAATCAATTTGCCGGTGATGAGCGCGTGAATCATGATGAAGTTTCCTTTTCAATAGGCTGGTGGTTTGGGCAACTACCGCACAGCGCCAGGCCGACACGGCAACCAGTGGCAAGCCACAATCCCCATAGCGTGATGTCCAGGCGGTGAAAACAGTCTTTGCACGTCATGGTTTGACTCCATAGGTTTTCTGAAAATGCGCCAGCAAGTGAGCCTGAAGGTGCGCAGGTGTTGCCCGGCATTCGAGGCGCATCAGGTCACGATCAGCCGGGCTATCGTTCCAGTGGTCACATGCCAGCATGGCCGCTTTTATCAGCGCGTCAGTGGTTGCCTTCGCGTCGCGTAGCAGTGCCACTATTTCGGCTTTGTTGGCACGTAACAATTCCCGCTGGCTGTCGTGCAATGTGCTGGCCGGGCTGACTGCCAGGCGGTCACTGCCCACCAGACTGACAGTAAATCCTTGCGCCCAAAGCACCTGAAGAATTGACGAGGCGGTCATTAGAGAACCTCCGAATCTGCCATTACCGAAGATTCCATATCGCCCGAAGATTCCGAAGATTCCCCGTTCAAAACGTTGGAGCCTTCGGAATCTTCGAGGGAATCTTCGGCGCGAACCATCGCGAAAGCTACTTCACCGGGGTCACGTAAGCGCCATTCCCAGCCGCCAGTCATGCCAGCTTTTTGACGTTTTACGCCCAACTTTTTAGACGCTGCCCAAATTTGCTTCTTGCTGAATCCAGCGTCTTTTAACGGCTGGGTGCATACCTCGCACGGTGTCCAGCGCACACTTGAAAGCTCTGTGCGCAGCAGGTCTACCGCGTCGTTTGCATCAGTCGCGCCATTGGGTTCGTCTTTATCAGCCGGGTCTGTCAGCAATTCGCGTGCGCTGCCCTCCACTGCCTTGCCCCAAGCGATGCGGCTGGCCTGAATCCCCGGCAAGGCTTCTACCTGTTCGATCAGGTATTCAAACCCGCCATCGTCCGGGCCGATGTTGGACTTGCCCCGCGCCAGTATCCGGCGGTCTTCGCCGTCCTCGCTTTTGACCTTTGCGGCTACAAGCACTACGCGGGCTACGGCGGTAAAGGCAATCGAGCCAACGACACGCGAAGCCGGGTCACTGCCTGCACCGCCTTTGCTGAAGTGG
>JAYUHM010000239.1:0-47511 GCA_043766985.1 Polaromonas sp. | reverse complement strand
TTCACCCATTTGGTGACCCTCGCAAATCCGTTGAAATTGGCTTGTAGTCTAGCTTGCAGACGGTTTATGGCCTTTCAACTGCCGGAAATAGGATAATGTCTTTTGCAAGACTTTCACGCGGCCACCTTCGGGGGGCCGTTTTTTTTGGTTCGTTGGGTGTCCGCCACGCCCGCACGCGGCGCGTTAAGGCTCCAGGCACGCACCAGTTCATGCACAATGGCTGGCGCGACAACGATACGAAACCGATGGGCCAGGATGGCCGCGTCGGCCGGTTTTAAACCCATGAGAGGCGCTGTACGCACTATGAACTCCGCACGTTGGACTTTTCACTTACGCAGCACCACGCTGCCCTTTGTTGCGGCCCTGGCTATGGGCGCTGCGTTGGCGCCCAGCCTGGCGCTGGCGCGCGAGGGCGTGGAGGTGGGCAAAAACTCCAGTTTCTCCAAGCTGGTGCCTGCAGGCCAGGTAGAGCAGGCCGCTGGCCAGCAGTACCAGCAATTGCTGCAGCAGGCGGCCGCCAAAAATGCGCTCGGCGCCGCCAACGACCCGCAGGTCATTCGCCTGCGCGCCATTGCGCAAAAAATTATTCCCTACGCCCTGGAGTGGAACCCCCGCGCCAAAGACTGGCAGTGGGAGGTCAATCTGCTGGGCAACAACCAGATCAACGCGTTTTGTATGCCAGGCGGCAAAATCGCCTTTTACTCCGGCATTTTGGACCAGCTCAAACTGACCGACGACGAAGTGGCCATGGTAATGGGCCACGAGATAGCGCATGCCCTGCGCGAGCACGCCCGCGAGCGCATGGGCAAAAACGCGGCCACGGGCATTGGTGCCAACTTGCTAAGCCAGGCCTTTGGATTGGGTAACTTGGGCTCGCAAGCCATGGGCATGGGCGCGCAGTTGCTCACGCTCAAATTCGGCCGCGAGGACGAGTCAGAAGCCGACTTGGTAGGCATGGAACTGGCCGCCCGCGCCGGCTACAACCCGCGCGCTGGCGTGAGCCTGTGGACCAAGATGGGCGCCGCCAACAAAGGCGCCCCACCGCAGTTTCTCAGCACCCATCCCAGCGGGCCTACCCGCATTTCAGACATCGAGCGCAACTTGCCCAAAGTGACGCCCTTGTATGACCGGGCCAAGGGCGCCAAGTAAAGTGGTGAGTGGCCGCATTGCACCGAACGGCAGTTTATGCAAGCAAAGTGGCTTCCAGCCCAATAGAGTGTAGCACAAGCTGCTATTAAATATATAGTATATCAAGTGGCGGTCAGAGCGACAGCGCGTAGCCAATCGTCATCGGAGCATGGTCAGAAAACTTCTCGGCCTTGTAGATTTCCTCGGTTTGCGCCAAGGCCGCAATGGCCGGTGTGGCCAGGTGGTAGTCCAGCCGCCAGCCGACGTTTTTGGCGTACGCCTGGCCGCGTTGGCTCCACCAGGTGTAGCAGGTGTCGGTGGTGTCGGGGCGTAGCCGGCGGTAGACGTCGTGCAAACCCGACTCGTCCAGCAACCGGGTCATCCAGGCGCGTTCTTCGGGCAAAAAGCCGCTGTTTTTCACGTTGCTTTTGTAGTTCTTCAGGTCGGCTTCTTTGTGGGCAATGTTGATGTCGCCGCACAGCACAAACTCGCGCTGCGCCTTCAGGGCCGCAAGGTGGGGGTACATTTTTGCCAAAAACCGGTATTTGGCGGCTTGGCGCTCCTCCCCCGACGAGCCGCTGGGAAAGTAGCTGCTGATCACCGAAAACTTGCGCGCGGGCGTGTCAAAGCGCAGCTCTACGTACCGGCCCTCGGCGTCAAACTCGCCACCATCAAAACCAATAATCACCTCGCTGGGGGCGTGCCGCGTGTATACGCCTACGCCGCTGTAGCCTTTTTTCTCGGCAAACTGAAAGTAGCCCTGCATGCCGGCTATTTGCTCAAACTTGCCCGCAATATCGGCTGCCTGCGCTTTGACTTCCTGCACGCACATACAATCTGGGGCGGCCCTTTCAACCCAGTTTTCCATGCCTTTGGTGGCCGCTGAGCGAATGCCGTTGAAGTTGAGGCTGGTGATTTTGAAGTGCGAATTTTTCATGGACGTGTATGGCTGATAACAAAACTGAAGACCAACTGGCACTGGATTTTGTGCAATTTGCCGTGGAATCGGGCGTGCTGCGCTTTGGAGAATTTACAACCAAAGCCGGTAGATTGTCACCGTATTTTTTTAACGCCGGTTTGTTTGACGACGGCGCCAAGCTGGGCCGCCTGGCGCAGTTTTACGCCCAGCGCATAGTGGGCAGCGGTATTGAGTTTGACATGCTGTTTGGCCCCGCCTACAAAGGCATTCCGCTGGCCGCGGCCGTGGCCATCGAGCTGGCGCGCCTGGGCCGCAACGTGCCTTACGCGTACAACCGTAAAGAGGCCAAAGACCACGGCGAAGGCGGCACCCTGGTGGGCGCGCCGGTTAAAGGCCGCGTGCTGATCGTGGACGACGTGATGTCGGCCGGCACCGCCGCCCGCGAGTCAATTGCCATCATTGCCGCTGCGGGCGCTACGCCCCACGCGGTCACCATCGCCCTGGACCGCCAGGAAAAAGCCACCGAAATCGTAGACGGCAAAAGCCAGGACGTGCCGCACAGCGCTGTGCAGTATGTCACCCAGGTGCTGGGCCTACAGGTTTGCGCGATTGCGAAGCTGACCGACTTGCTGCACTATCTGCAGGCCAGCGGCGCCAGCATGGCCCAGCACACGGCTGCCGTACAGGCCTACCGCACGCGTTACGGCGTGGCCTGACAACCCAAAGCGGTGACGCCGCGTTATGCACGGGCGGCAACGCCACGCTACACTGGAGCCCTATGAACATCAGCATCAAAGCATCGATCTCCTCCGCGTTATGGCTTGCCAGCGCGGTCGCCTCGGCGCAAATCTATACCTGCGTGGACGCCAGGGGACGCAAGTTAACCTCGGACCGCCCGATTCCCGAATGCGCCGATCGCGAGCAAAAAGAGCTCAACACCAGCGGCACCGTCAAGCGCACGGTAAAGCCGGTGATGACCGCCGAAGAGCAGCGCGTGTTTGACGCAAAGCAAAAGAACGAGGCCGAGGAACAGACCCGCCAGATGGAAGAAAAGCGCAAAGACCGCGCCCTGCTGACGCGCTACCCGAGCCGCGCCATCCACGACAAAGAGCGCGCAGAAGCGCTGGCCCAGGTGGACGAGGTGATGAAGGCGGCGATCAAGCGTACCGGCGAGCTGGGCTTGCAGCGCAAAGACATTGACACCGAGCTGGAGTTTTACAAAAAAGACCCGACCAAAGCGCCCTTGTCCCTCAAGCGCCAAATCGAAGACAACAACAACAGCGTAGCCGTGCAAAAACGCTTTGTGACCGATCAGGAAGGCGAGAAAAAACGCATCAATATGCGCTTTGATGAAGAGCTGGAAAAACTCAAATCCTTGTGGCTGTTAACCGGCAACCCGTCTGGCGGTGCCGCCGCCGCTGCGCCTAAAAAGTAGCCGGGCAGTGGCTGCCCAGCCAGTCTGGAATTGGACGTTACTATTAAAATAGTAGCAGCTTGTGCTATATCCTATTGGGCTAACGGCCTATTTATTACATAAAAGTAGGCCGCAAGGTGCTTTTCCCCGTACGGCCTGCGCTAACCCAGCTTCGCCTTGAGCACCGCATTCACCTGCGCCGGGTTAGCCTTGCCTTTGCTGGCTTTCATGATCTGACCGACCAGGGCGTTGAAGGCTTTGTCCTTGCCCGCTTTGTACTGCGCGATGTTGTCGGCATTGGCAGCTAGCACACCATCAATAATGGATTCCAGCGCGCTGCTGTCGTCCATTTGCTTGAGGCCGAGGCGCTCGATAGCTCCATCAACGGTTACAGCAGCCCGAATTAGCCCAGCTGATGCCGTTGCTGACACGCCAGTTAGTGCAACGGACACATTTGTAGGCCAAAGTTCTTCTAAAACTTGTTTTGCAGCACTGTTTGAAATCGTGCCATCGTCAATACGTTCCACCAGCATGGCGAGGTCTTCGGGTTTCACATGAACCCGTAAGCGATCGAAATCCACCTCTGCGGACTTTAATCGACGAGCAATATCACCCATCATCCAGTTGGTCACCAATTTTGGTCTATGACACAGTGAATTAGTGCTCTCAAAATACTCCGCGGTCGCCTTGCTCTGTGTCAACTGCGTCGCGTCATACTCCGACAAGCCAAAATCCGCCACAAACCGCGCCGCCATCACGCGCGGCAGCTCGGTCATCTCGGCTTTCACGCGCTCTACCCATTCGCTGGCTATCACCAGCGGTGGCAGGTCGGGGTCGGGGAAATAGCGGTAGTCGGCGGCGTCTTCCTTGGTGCGCATGGCGCGCGTCTCGCCCGTGTCGGGGTTAAACAGCACGGTGGCCTGCTGGATCTCTTTGCCGTCCTCAATCTGCTCGATCTGCCAGCGAATCTCGTAGTCCATGGCCTGCTGCATGAACTTGAAGCTGTTGAGGTTTTTAATCTCGCGGCGCGTGCCAAACTTGGCACCGGGCTTGCGCACCGAGACGTTGGCATCGCAGCGAAAGCTGCCTTCTTGCATGTTGCCATCGCAAATGCCAATCCAGGTGACGATTTTGTGCAGCTCTTTGGCGTAAGCCACGGCCTCGGCACTGGAGCGCATGTCGGGCTCGGTGACGATCTCCAAGAGTGGCGTGCCGGCGCGGTTCAGGTCAATGCCAGACATCGCAGCGAGATCAAACTTAGTGTCTCCGGGCCCGAATCTTGCAACCGTATGTCCAGTAGTTCCTTCATCAGCGACAGAATACAGTCCTTGTCCGTGTATTGACTTGCCGGCGTCTTCTTCGAGGTGGGCGCGCACCAAGCGCACTGATTTTTTGGCATCACCGAGGAAGAACTCGACAGAACCGCCCTGCACCACAGGAATTTCAAACTGGCTGATCTGGTAGCCCTTGGGCAAATCAGGGTAAAAGTAATTTTTACGCGCAAAAATGCTGCGCGGCGCGATGTGCGCGCCGATGGCTAGGCCGAACTGGATGGCGCGCTCGACAGCGCCCTTATTCATCACCGGCAGGGTACCCGGTAAGGCCAGATCCACCGCGCACGCTTGCGTGTTCGGTTCGGTGCCAAAGGCGGTGGATGCGCGGCTGAAAATTTTGCTCCGGGTGGACAGCTGGGAGTGGGTTTCAAAGCCAATAACGACTTCGTAACCATGCACCAAGAGGGACGCATCGACCTGGCGGTCGTCTTTGAAGTCGGTGGCCGAGGCTGTTGGCAAAGTGGTTTGTACAGAGGCGTTCATGTTACATGCCCTCCGCGAAGGCTGGAGGTTGACGGGAATGGAAATCGGTCGCCTGCTGCAAACGGTGCGCCATGTTGAGCAGTTTTGCTTCTGAAAAATAGTTGCCAATGAGCTGCAGGCCCACGGGCATATGGCCTTCGCCAAAACCCGCCGGCACGCTCATACCCGGCAAACCGGCCAGCGACGCCGGCAAGGTAAAGATGTCGGCCAGGTAGTTGGCAACCGGGTCGCTGGACTTTTCGCCCAGTTTCCACGCCACCGTAGGCGCCACGGGCCCGGCGATCACGTCGCACAGCTTGAACGCCTGCTGAAAATCGTCGGCAATCATGCGGCGAATTTTCTGCGCTTGCAGGTAGTACGCGTCGTAATAGCCGTGGCTCAGCACATAAGCGCCAATCATGATGCGGCGTTTCACTTCGTCGCCAAAGCCCTCGGCGCGGGTTTTTTTGTACATGTCCGACAGGTCGGTGTAGTGCGCTGCGCGGTGGCCAAATTTAACGCCATCAAAACGGCTCAGGTTAGAGCTGGCCTCGGCTGGGGCGATGATGTAGTAGACGGGGATGGACAGGTCTGTGCGGGGCAGGCTGATGGGCACCAGCTTGGCACCGAGTTTTTCATACTCTTTCAAAGCACCATCAACCGCTGCACGCACGTCCTGACTCAAACCTTCGCCAAAAAACTCTTGGGGAACGCCAATGCGCAGGCCCGCGATGCTCTCGTTTAAAGAGCGGGAATAGTCCTCAGCGGGCATGTCCAGGGAGGTAGAGTCGCGGTCCAGGTCGGGGCCGCACATGGCGCTGAGCAAGATCGCGCAGTCTTCGGCGCTGCGCGCCATCGGCCCGGCTTGGTCCAGGCTGGAGGCAAACGCCACCATGCCATAGCGCGAGGCGCGGCCATAGGTGGGCTTGATGCCGGTGATGCCGCAAAACGCAGCCGGTTGGCGAATCGAGCCGCCGGTGTCGGTGCCGGTGGCTGCCGCGCAAAGCCCGGCTGCCACTGCCGCTGCGCTGCCGCCCGACGAGCCGCCGGGGATGCGCGCTGCGTCCCACGGGTTATGCACTTTGCCATAGGCCGAGTTCTCGTTGCTGGAGCCCATGGCAAACTCGTCGCAGTTTAGCTTACCCAGGGTTACGGCCCCCTGATGCGCCATTTTGTTCACTACGGTGCTATCAAAAGGCGATCGATAGCCTTTCAGCATCCTGGAGCCCGCGGTAGTGCAGAAATCTTTGGTGGCAAAAATGTCTTTGTGCGCGATGGGCACGCCCAGCAGGGGCGCAGTGTGGCCCGCTGCAATGCGCGCATCGGCAACGCGGGCCTGGGCGAGGGTAACGTCTTCGTCAACGGCCAAAAATGCACCCAATGCGCTGTGTGTACGCATGCGGGTAAGGTAGTGCTGGGTGGCTTCAACGGAGGAGAGTTTTTTTGCGGCCAAGTCTTTGGCCAAGGCGGCAACGCTTAAGTGGTGAACGGCGGTCATGGGCGGTTTGTAGTTGTAGTTTTGTTTACTCAATCACCTTGGGCACCAAGAACAGGCCGCGCTCTACCGCTGGCGCGCTGCGTTGGTTGGCCTCGCGATGGTTGGGCTCGCTGGCAACATCGTCACGCAGGCGCAAGCTGATGTCTTGAATGGCCGCCACCGGGTGCGACAGCGGCTCAATGCCCGTCGTGTCTACCGCGCGCATGCGCTCAACGATGTCAAAAAAACCATTGATTTGCCCCAGCATGCGTTGGGATTCTTCGGGCTGCAGCTCCAGGCGCGCCAGGTTGGCGATGCGGGCGATATCTTGCGAATTGAGGGCCATAAATGTTGCTAGCAATGTAAACGGTTGGTTAACGGGGCATTACCTTGCGCCTGCGGCGTTTTGTAAGCCAGTGTTTCTGCATCAAAAATAAGAGCAAAAACGGCCGTTTCAACCTAGTTATGCACAGGGGATAGGGTATTATCCTGCCTTTGGCATAGGCGCTTGGAGACAAGGCCCATTTGCACTGAAAAACCCCGTTTTTAGCGGTTTTTGGACAGAAATGCAGTGGTGGTGTGGCCCTAAGTTCGCACCATTCTGGAGAGGATTAGAAGATGTTTGCAGCTTTCCGTCGGTACTTTTCCACCGACCTGGCGATTGACCTTGGCACCGCCAACACCCTGATATTTGTGCGCGACAAAGGCATCGTGCTGGACGAGCCGTCGGTGGTGGCGATCCGCCACGAGGGCGGCCCCCAAGGTAAAAAGACCATTCAAGCGGTTGGCAAAGAAGCCAAGGCCATGCTGGGCAAAGTGCCCGGCAACATCGAGGCCATTCGCCCGATGAAAGACGGCGTGATCGCCGACTTTACCGTTACCGAGCAAATGCTCAAGCAATTTATCAAGATGGTGCATCCACGCTCCATGATGCGCCCCAGCCCGCGCATCATCATTTGCGTGCCCTGCGGCTCCACCCAGGTAGAGCGCCGCGCCATCCGCGAGAGCGCCTTGGGTGCGGGCGCCAGCCAGGTGTATTTGATCGAAGAGCCGATGGCCGCGGCTATCGGCGCGGGCCTGCCCGTCAGCGAGGCCAGTGGCTCCATGGTGGTCGATATTGGCGGCGGCACCACCGAGGTGGGCGTCATTTCGCTGGGCGGCATGGTCTACAAAGGCAGCGTACGCGTGGGCGGTGACAAGTTTGACGAAGCCATCATCAACTACATTCGCCGCAACTACGGCATGCTGATTGGCGAGCCTACTGCTGAAGCCATTAAAAAGAACATTGGCTCCGCCTTTCCTGGCTCCGAAGTCAAAGAAATGGAAGTCAAAGGCCGTAACCTGTCCGAGGGCGTGCCGCGCAGCTTCACGATTTCTTCCAACGAAATTCTGGAAGCCCTGACCGACCCGCTGAACAACATTGTGTCAGCCGTCAAAAATGCCCTGGAGCAAACCCCGCCCGAGCTGGGCGCTGACATTGCCGAACGCGGCATGATGCTGACGGGTGGCGGCGCGCTCTTGCGCGACCTGGACCGCCTGTTGGCCGAAGAAACCGGCCTGCCCGTGCTGGTGGCCGAAGACCCCTTGACCTGCGTGGTGCGGGGCTGCGGCATAGCGCTGGAGCGCATGGAGCGCCTGGGCTCCATTTTTACGTCGGAATGATCCAAACCCAGGAGCCGCCGTGCCCCTAGGCACTCTAGACCGTTCTCCTCCGCCCTTTTTTAAACAGGGGCCAACGGCATTGTCCAAGCTGATGTTTTTCAGCGCGCTGGCGGTGTTTTTAATGGTCGCAGATTCGCGCTTCAAAATTACCCAGCCGGTGCGGGCGGTGGTCGCCACGGGGCTGTACCCCATGCAGTGGTTGGCGATGCGCCCGGTACTGTTGGCGCAGAGCGGCACGGCGTACTTTGAGTCGCTGCATGGTGCCCAAACCTCCGAGGAGGCTACGCGAAAAAAACTGGCACTCCAGGCTCAGCGTGCTGCGCAAGTTGAGCAGCTGTCTTTGGAAAATGCGCGCCTGCGCAAACTGTTGGTGCTGCGCGATCAAATCAAAACCAGCTCCCAGGCGGCTGAAGTGCTGTACGACGCAGCAGACCCCTATACCCGCCGCGTGATCATCGACAAAGGCTTGGCGCAGGGCGTCAAGCCCGGCTCGCCCGTCATTGATGAGTCTGGCGTGTTGGGCCAGGTGACGCGGGTGTACCCCTTGGTCAGCGAGGTCACCTTGGTGATTGACCGTGAGCAGGCCATTCCCGTGCTTAACACCCGTACCGGCGCGCGCAGCGTAGCGTATGGCGACCCAACCACACAAGGCGGCAGCCTGGAGCTGCGCTTTATGGCGGGCAATGCCGACGTTCAGCAGGGGGACATTTTGGCCACCAGCGGCGTGGATGGTGTGTACCCGGCGGGCCTGTCGGTGGCGCGCATCGACAAAATTGAGCGCCGTGCCGATTCGGCCTTTGCGCGCATCTATTGCCAGCCTTTGTCGTTGATCCACAGTACCAAACACGTCATGGTGTTGGACCCGGTGTCTGGGCAGATACCCGATAAACCGGTGGCACCCGTTGCACCGCCCGTGTCAAAAAAAGGCGGTGCCAAATGATCATGCGGTCTGGCCAACAACTATTGCTACCTGCCAATTCACTGTTCATATGGGGCAGCCTGTTGGCGGCGATGCTGCTGAACTTTGTGCTGGACACGGGGTGGGGCCGCACGGCCTGGATGCCCGACCTGCTGGCCTTGGTCTTGGTGTTTTGGGTGGTGCACCAGCCCCTGCGCATTGGTATCGGAGTGGCCTTCTTTTTTGGCGTATGCATGGATGTGCAGCAGGCCGCGCTCCTGGGACAGCATGCGTGGAGCTATACGGCCCTGACCTTTGGCGCCATTGCCATCAACCGCCGCTTGCTGTGGTTCAGTGTGCCCTCGCAGGCGCTACAGATACTCCCCCTGTTTCTGGCAGCCCATGCGTTGCAGCTGGCGGTGCGGATGCTGAGTGGCGGCGTTTTCCCCGGCTGGTCGGTATTTCTTGCGCCGGGCTTTGAGGCCTTGCTATGGCCGGTGGTATCTATTATTCTGTTGGCACCGCAGCGCCGCGCCCCTGATCCGGACGCCAACCGTCCGCTGTAATCAGATGCTGGGTTCCACCATGACCGAACTGCGCAACGTTGAAGCCGAGCTGGTGCGATTCCGCAGGCGGGTGCTGATTGCCAGCATCGCCGTGTTGGCCGCCTTTACGCTGCTGGCCGCGCGCTTGGTGTGGTTGCAGGTTTTTCGCCATGAAGACCTGGACGAGCAGGCCGAGAGCAACCGCACGGCGGTGGTGCCCATTGTGCCCAACCGCGGTTTGATACTGGACCGCAACGGGCTGGTGCTGGCGACCAACTATTCAGCCTACACCCTGGAAATCACCCCCGCCAAAGTAGCCAACCTTGACGAGACCATTGAGCAACTGAACGCCATCGTCGAGATCACGGCGCGCGACCGCAAGCGCTTTAAAAAGCTCATGGATGAATCCAAGAGCTTTGAGTCGTTGCCCATTCGCACCCGCCTCTCGGACGAAGAGGTGGCCAAGTTTGCGGCGCAGCGTTTTCGCTTTGTCGGGGTAGATATCAAGGCGCGCTTGTTTAGGAATTATCCCTACGGTGAGTTGGCCAGCCATGTGGTGGGCTACATCGGGCGAATTAACCAGAAAGAAAAAGAAGCCATTGACGACTGGCCGGAAGAACAACAGGTCAACTACAAAGGCACCGACTACATTGGCAAGTTGGGCGTGGAGCAAAGCTTTGAGCGCCAATTGCACGGCACCACAGGCGTGGAAGAAATGGAAACCTCGGCCGGTGGCCGTGCGGTGCGCCGGCTGGCCAGCACGCCTGCGGCGCCAGGCCGTACGGTGCAATTGTCCATCGACGTGAAGCTGCAAAAGCTCATTGAAGACATGTTCGGTGACCGCCGGGGCGCTTTGGTTGCCATCGACCCGCGTAACGGCGAAGTGCTGGCTTTTGTGAGCAAACCTACCTATGACCCGAACTTATTTGTCGAGGGCATCGACACCGAGAACTGGGCGCTGCTGAACGACTCCATCGAAAAACCCTTGCTCAACCGGGCACTGCGCGGCACCTATCCGCCGGGCTCTACCTACAAGCCCTTCATGGCCATGGCGGCGTTGGAAAGCGGCAAACGCACCCCCAACACCGTCATCAACGACGCCGGGTCGTGGACCTTTGCGGGCCACACCTTTCGCAGCCACGGCGATGGCGGGCTGGGCGCGGTAGACATGTACCGCAGTATCGTCAAGTCAAGCAATGTGTACTACTACTCGCTGGCCAACGAGCTGGGTGTGGACGCCATGTACGACTTTATGAAGCCGCTGGGTTTTGGCCAGTTGACCGGCATCGACATCAACGGCGAGGTGCGCGGCGTACTGCCCAGCACCGAGTGGAAGCGCAACGCCTACAAGCGCCCGGAGCAGAAAAAGTGGTACGCCGGGGAAACCATCTCGCTGGGCATCGGGCAAGGCTACAACACCTTTACCATGCTGCAACTGGCGCAGGCCACCGCCGTGTTGGCCAATGGGGGCATCAAGTACAAACCAAGGTTGGTAATTGCCACCCAAGATGCAATGCTGCGCGAGCGCGTGCTGGTGCCGCCCGAGCCGCCCGAGAACCTGGGCTACAAGCCTGAGAACGTGGCCGTGGTGCACCGGGCCTTGGTGGGCGTCACAACCGAAGGCACCTCGGCGCGCGTATTTGCCGGCGCAGGCTATGCAAGCGGCGGCAAAACCGGTACCGCCCAAGCAGTGGGCATTGGGCAAAAAGAAAAATACGATGCCCGCAAAATGGAAGAGCACCAACGTGACCACGCGCTGTACATGGCGTTTGCACCCGCCGATGCGCCCAGAATTGCCATTGCCGTGATCGTGGAGAACGCCGGTTTTGGTGCCGAGCATGCGGCCCCCATCGCGCGCCGCGCTTTTGACTACTGGCTGCTGGGCCAGTACCCCAACGAGCAAGACATGGCCGCGGTGCAAAAAGGCCAAGCTTCCGCGCCCATTGGCAAGCCCCGCGCCGCCAGCGAATTGCCTTGGCCGCCTGCAGGCATGAGTTTGGCCGGCCCAGTCTTGCCGAGCAGCTTGGCCGCCACCACCAAAACAACACCGCAGTGACCTGAGCGAGGTGATGCGCTTCAAAGCATGTCGGTTGCACCCCCCCGCCCCATGGGGTGTGCATTAAACTCCGTGCTTTGCTACCAAATGCAACATACTTATGACCACTGCTGAAATTGCGCTTTGGAGCGCCAGCCTAGGCATCTTTGCGGCGTGCCTGGTTGCAGGGTTGATCAACTCCCTGGTGACGCGAACCACCACGGGCTTGCAGTCGGGCGTGTTTGTCGTGGCAGCAGCGCTCTTTGTGGGCACCGGCAGCGGCCTGTTGGCAACTTTTGTGCCCCAGTTGTCACCCCAGGTTCTGCGGGCACTTACCTTGGGCACCGGGCCGGTCGCCGCATGTATTGCAGCGCTGGGGCTAATGCAGTTTTTACGTGCCCACCAGCGCGACAGCTTTGTGCAGCGTGGCATGGTGGCGGTGGGCGTTGTCAGTGCCGCGTCGATACTGAGCGTGCTGTGGCCAGACTATGTGCAGGCGTTGGAATCGGTGGCTGTGGCCATTACCGCCTGCGCGCTGGCTACATTTTGGCTGGTGTTGCGCTCGGCCTTGCTGGGCGACCGTTTTGCCTGGCCGATGGCGGCTGGCTGCGCGGCCATGGTGTTCGCTGTGATGGGCGTGTACGGCATGGCCCTGCAGGTCATTGACAAGAATCTGGCGCTGCAGGCGTTGGCTACGGCGGCGGTGGCAACCTATCTGGTGGTTTCATTGGCGGCGGTATGGTGGCGCAATGCAGAGTACTTGCGCATGCGCCGTGCGCTGGCCATGCACCGCGAGAAAGACCTGCTCACCCAGCTCTGGACAGGTGCTGCGCTGGTCAAGCGGGTTGACCAGACCATCGCCCGCGCGCGGCGCAACCGCCAAGAGACAGCTATCTTTTGTGTAGAAATTTTCAATGCCCCGCAGCTGCGCCAAGAGCTGGGCAACAACGCCATTGAGCAGGTCATCTACAGCCTTGCCGCGCGGGTACGCCAAAGTGTTGGCGCGTCCACCGAAGTAGGCCGCTACGACGACACCAGCTTTGTGGTGATTGTGGAAAGCGTCAAACGCCCCAGCACCTTGCGCACCATCGGGCTGCGCTTGGCGGCGGCAGTGCGCAAGCCCTATGTGCTCAACCCGTACAGCACCTCGCCACGAGATTTTCGCGCCGATATCGGCGTGGGCATTGCGCGCTTGCCCGCCAGCCGCGACCCGCGTGGCAGCCGGTTCAGCCGCTCGGTGCGTTCCACCCGCTCCAGCAAGCCCAGCCCCGCCGACACCAGCTACCACTTTGACAGCATTGGTATTGCCCAGGAGGCCATGCACGACGCGGCCGAGCTGGCTAAAAGGGCGCGTGCCTTTAGCTCGCGGGCGACTATTTTAGACGCCTATTCACGCAAACCCGTCGCCTTGGAAGACGCAGATTTGCGATAGGGGCCCGTGCAAGCCAGACTCAAAAAAACAAAAGGCCAACCGGTTCGGTTGGCCTTTTGACGATGTGCAAAGCAGGCAGGGTAGGCGCTTTGTAATCTTTTGTCTCCTCAAGCCCTCACGTTCGGATGACCGAACAGAAGTGCTTCCAATATAGTGGTTTTACGCTGCGCTGGGCATCGGGATTTTCCCTTTGAGGGCCACCCGAAAATCGCCTGCGCGACACGCACGCCCTACACGCCCTGAATAATCCACTGCGCCGCCTTTTCGGCCAGCATCAATGTGGGGCTGTTGGTGTTACCACTGGTAATGGTGGGCATCACACTGGCATCGACCACCCGCAGGCCATGCACTACGCCGCCCTTGCCATCGCGCACGCGCAGGTGCGAGTCGACCACCGCCATCGGGTCATCCGCCTTGCCCATCTTGGCGGTGCCCACTGGGTGAAAGATGGTGGTGGCAATATCGCCCGCCAGCGTGGCCAGTTCCTCATCGGTTTGAAACTGTACGCCCGGCTTGAACTCTTGCGGCTGGTAGGGCGCCAAGGCTGGCTGCGCCACAATGCGCCGCGTCACGCGCAGGCTGTCGGCGGCCACTTTGCGGTCGGCTTCGGTGCTGAGGTAGTTGGGCGCTATGGCTGGGGCGTCTTCAAACCGGTTGGATTTAATCTGCACCGTGCCCCGGCTGGTGGGCTGCAGGTTGCACACGCTGGCCGTAAAGGCCGGAAAGCTATGCAAGGGCTCGCCAAACGCATCCAGGCTGAGCGGCTGCACATGGTACTGAATATTGGGCCAGGTGTAGTCGGCACTGCTGCGGGTAAAGGCGCCTAGCTGGGAGGGCGCCATGCTCATCGGGCCACTGCGTTTGAGCGCGTATTCGAGGCCAATTTTGGCCTTGCCCCACAGCGAGTTGGCCAAGGCGTTGAGGGTTTGCACGCCCTGCACTTTGTAGACCGAGCGGATCTGCAAATGGTCTTGCAAGTTGGCCCCCACGCCCGGAGCATCTACCGCCACGGGCAGGCCGCGCTCATTCAGCAGAGCGGCAGGGCCAATGCCCGAGAGCTGCAAAATCTGCGGGCTGCCGATGCTACCCGCGCTTAATATAACCTCACCACTGGCCACCACGGTGACCATCTCGGTGCCGTTCCACACCTGCACGCCACTGCATTTTTGGCTGCCGTCGGCATTTTTCTCCAGCACCAGGCGCGCCACCTGCACGCCGGTCCACATTTCAAAGTTTGGCCTGCCGTAGCATTGCGGCCGCAAAAAGGCCTGGGCCGCATTCCAGCGCCAGCCGCTCTTTTGGTTCACCTCAAAATAGCCCACACCTTCGTTGTTGCCCCGGTTAAAGTCTTCCGTGGCAGGCACACCCGCTTGCACGGCGGCTTGGGCAAAAGCGTCCAATACATCCCAGCGCAGGCGCTGCTTTTCTACCCGCCATTCGCCGCCCACCCCTCGGTCTACCAGGCCCCGGCTACTGGCTTGCTGGCGGCGCGTGTTTTTGGCATGGAAGCGTTCGTAGTCTTGATCAGACGAACGTAAATTACTATCAAATCTGTAGTGATCTTCGTGCACCATAAAGTCTGGCAGGCAGTTGTCCCAGCGCCAGGCATCGTCTCCGGTCAGCTGTGCCCACTGGTCGTAGTCACGCGCCTGTCCGCGCATGTAGATCATGCCGTTAATGCTGCTGCACCCGCCCAGCACCTTGCCGCGCGGATACCCCAGCGCACGCCCGTTCAACCCCTTTTCGGCCTCGGTTTTGTACAGCCAGTCGGTGCGCGGGTTGCCAATGCAATACAGGTAGCCCACGGGGATATGAATCCAGTGGTAATCGTCCTTGCGCCCCGCTTCAATCAGCAGCACCCGCTTGTCTTTGTCCGCGCTCAGGCGGTTAGCCAGCAGGCAACCTGCGGTGCCTGCGCCGATGATGATGTAGTCAAAAACAGGATGGGTCATTATGGAGTGTTCCGAAATTCACTACGCTGATGGGCCTTGAGCCGTGCTGCGATCTTGCTTGCGTTTGAAGGCGGGGGAGCCGACCGTTGTACTGTGCACGCCCTGGCGCTTGGTGTGGACGGCTCCGCGGAGCTGAGTGCACCATCGGCACGCTCCACTACAGAACCAGACAATACAAGCGCGGTGGCCATTTATTTGCTGGTCGGCATCGCAAACTCTGCGCCCTTGGCAATGCTGTCGGGCCAGCGCTGCATGATGGATTTTTGCTTGGTATAAAAGCGCACACCCTCTTCGCCGTAGGCGTGCATGTCGCCAAACAGGCTCTTCTTCCAGCCGCCAAAACCGTGCCAGGCCATGGGCACGGGGATGGGCACGTTGATGCCGACCATGCCCACCTGGATGCGGCGACCAAACTCGCGGGCTACGCCGCCGTCGCGGGTGAAAATGCTCACGCCGTTGCCAAACTCGTGGCTGTTGATCAATGCTACCGCTTCGGCAAAATCTTTCACGCGCACGCAGGCCAGCACCGGGCCGAAGATTTCTTCTTTGTAGATGCGCATGCTGGGGGTCACGTTGTCAAACAGCGTGCCGCCCATCCAGAAGCCTTCTTCGCAGCCTTTTTCTTTTTGCATAAACTTGCGGCCATCGACCAACAGGTCAGCACCCTGCGCTACGCCTACGTCAATGTAGCCGGTGATGCGGTCCCATGCGGCTTGGGTGACGATGGGGCCCATCTCGGCATCCATATTGGTGCCGTTTTTGATCTTCAGCGCCTGGGTGCGTTCGGTCAATTTGCCCATGATCTTGTCGCCCACATCGCCTACCAGCACGGCGACAGAAATCGCCATGCAACGCTCGCCCGCCGAGCCGTAAGCTGCGCCGATGAGGGCATCGACCGACTGGTCCAGGTCTGCATCGGGCATCACCACCATGTGGTTCTTGGCACCGCCCAGCGCCTGCACGCGCTTGCCGTGGTGCGCGCCGGTCTCGTATATGTAGTTGGCAATCGGGGTAGAGCCGACGAAGGACACCGCCTTCACGTCGGGGTGCACCAGCAGCGCGTCCACGGCCTCTTTGTCGCCCTGGATGACGTTGAACACACCGTCCGGCAGGCCGGCTTTTTTCAGCAGCTCGGCCATGAACAAGGCAGGCGACGGGTCAATCGGGCTGGGCTTCAAAATGAAGGTGTTGCCAGCAGCAATGGCCACCGGGAACATCCACATCGGCACCATCACGGGGAAGTTAAACGGTGTAATGCCTGCCACCACGCCCAGCGGCTGGCGCATCACCCAGTTGTCAATGCCGGTGCCTACCTGGTCGGTGTAGTCGCCCTTGAGAAGTTGCGGAATGCCGGTGGCAAACTCCACAATTTCAATGCCGCGCGTAACCTCGCCTTGCGCGTCGGTAAACACCTTGCCGTGCTCGGCGGTGATCATGCGGGCCAGGTCGTCTTTGTGCAGGTTCAGCAGTTCTAAAAACTTGAACATGATGCGCGCGCGCTTTAGCGGCGCGGCGTCACCCCAGGCTGGGAAGGCGGCTTGCGCGGCGGCTACGGCGGCGTCTACGTCAGCAGCAGAAGCCAACGCTACGCGGCCCGTGATGGCACCCGTGGCCGGGTTGGTCACTGGCTGGGTGCGGCCTTGCGCGCCCGCCACGTTGGCGGCAATGCGGCCAGAAATGAAATGGTCGATATTTGTAATACTCATGGCTTTGTCCTCGGAGCGTGTTGGTAAGTTAACGCGCTATTTTCGCCAAATTACGGGGCAAAATCCAATGACATTGGCAAACTATGACTATAAGTTTGATTTATATAATCGGCCATGCCCGCCGTCCCAACCCCGCGCCGCGCCGCCGCGCCAGCTGCCACCGCCCCGGCCACCCGCTTGGTCGACAGCTACGACCTGCCCAGCCTAAAGGCGTTTTGCGCCGTGGCCCGCGAGGGTAATGTGTCGCGCGCGGCCACCAAGCTGCACCTTACCCAGCCAGCCGTTAGCCTGCAAATCAAGGCCCTGCAAGAGCGCAGCAAGCTGCAGCTGTTCACCCGCACCCCTAAGGGCCTGGCCCTCACGCGCGATGGCGCCGCGCTGCTGCCGCAGGCCGAAAAGGTGCTGGCCGCGCTACAAGACTTTGGCCAGTCAGCCCGCAGTCTGCACAACACCCTGCGCGGCACCCTGCGGGTGGGCACCATCCTGGACCCGGAGTTCACCCGCCTGGGCGAGTTTTTAAAGCAGCTGGTCGAATCCGCCCCGCAGATCGACACCGAGCTGCGCCAAGCCATCAGCGGCGAGGTGTTGGCGCAGCTGGTGCAGGGCAGCCTGGACGTCGGCTTTTACCTGGCCACCCCCAGCGAGCTGGCCACCCACGATTTAAAGCAAAATAGGCTGCTAGCCCAATGGAGCATAGCACAAGCAGCTACTGAATTAGTAGCAATACCACTCACCCACTTCACCTACCGCGTGCTCGCACCTGCAGGCTGGGGCCCCCAGGTGCAGGGCCGCGACTGGCGCGCGCTGGCCGCATTGCCGTGGATTACGACGCCCGAGGCGTCGGCCCACCACCGCCTGCTGTCCAGCGTGCTCACCCCCCGGGGCGTGGTGCCCAAGCGCGCCGCCCTGGTAGACCAAGAGGCCTCCATGCTCGACCTGGTGCGCTCCGGCGTGGGCCTGAGCTTGGTGCGCGACGCCATCGCCATCCACGAGTCCCAGTCACGCGGCCTGGTCATCGCCGACAAAGTGTCCCTGCGCTGCACCCTGTGCTTTGTGCACTTGGCCGAGCGCTCCGACGACGTGGTGATAGCGGCTGCGCGGCAGGCACTGGATAAGGTTTGGCAGCCGCGGTGATAGCTGTGGGGATTGCGCATCTGCTTTGGTCACGTTGCGGTGATGGAGCAAGTTGTGCCAATACTGTTCTGCGAAGCACATTCCGTTCGTCTCGAATCTGGCTGCGATCTTGCTTGGGTTCGACGGGATGGGAATCGAGCTGCGGGTTGGTGTACGCCCTGGCGCTTGGCGTGTACGGCTACGCGGCTGTCCCCCGTGTTGGCTTAGGGCCAACGACTCCTCCTTTATGCCGCTACGCCGTACACACCAAGCGCCAGGGCAGTGAACCGGATGGGTGCGCGACGGTTGATCGCGCACCAAGTCTCCAAGAGCTGGCCGACGGTGCATTCAGCGTAGCGGCATAAAGGAGGAGGAATTGGCCCTAGGCCAACACGGGGGACAGCCGCGGTGCTGAATGCACCGTCGACCAGCTCCCGTACAAGACCCAAAAGACAATCCCCAAACGCCCATGAACCCAGTTACCATGCATTGATAAACTGCCACCTGTATGGACACGGACCCCACCCAACCCCGCATTGAAACCCTTGCCACGCCAGACGGCGCGCGGCTCGACGTGCTGGGGCGCTGGACCGCCGCTCAGATGGCCGATGAAGCGCAGTACTTGGCGCTGCAAACCAGCCTTGCGAAAGTGACCGCCACAGCCGCGGCCAACGCCGCCTGGGACCTGCGCGGGGCGCAGCAGCTAGACCATGTGGGCGCGCAACTGCTGTGGAAGCACTGGGGCGGTGCCTGGCCGGCGCGCATTGCGCTGCAGCCCAGCCAGCGGGCGGTGCTGGAGCATGTGGCGCGTCTTACCCTTGCGCGCCCCGTTGTGCCGCCGCTCACGTTGGCGCAGCGTTATTGGGCGCTGGGCGACAAGGTGCTGGTGTTCGTGTCGCATGGGCGGGGCTTCGTGCAGCTGATCGGGCAGTTGCTGCTGGACGTAGTGCGTCTTGTCAAGGCGCCAGGCCGAGGCCCGTGGCGCGACATTTCGGGGCATTTGTACCATTTTGGCGCCACGGCGCTGCCCATTACCGCGCTGGTCGGGTTTTTGATTGGCGTGGTGCTGGCGTATTTGAGCGCGCAGCAGCTGCGTCGCTTTGGCGCCGACGCGTTCATCGTGGACTTGCTGGGCGTGTCCCTGGTGCGCGAGCTGGGGCCTATGCTGGCGGCCATTTTGATCGCCGGGCGTTCGGGCTCGGCCATTACCGCGCAAATTGGTGTGATGCGCGTGACCGAAGAGCTGGACGCCATGCGTGTGATGGGCATTCCCCATGGCTTTCGCCTGGTGATGCCGCGCGCCATGGCGCTGGCCCTGGCTATGCCGCTGATCAGCGTGTGGACCACGGTGGCGGCGCTGCTGGGCGGTATGGTGGCCTCAGACATTGCGCTGGGTATCACGCCGCGGTTTTTTATCAACGCCCTGCCCGCTGCCGTGGACTTGGCCAATCTGGGCTTGGCGCTGTCCAAAGCCGTGGTGTTTGGCCTGCTGATCGCATTGATAGGCTGCCACTTTGGTCTGCGCGTCAAGCCCAATACCGAGAGCTTGGGCGAGGGCACCACGGCGTCTGTCGTCACGTCTATCACGGTGGTGATCTTGGTCGACGCCCTGTTTGCGGTCGTCTTCAAGGATGTCGGTATATGAGCAGCGCCATCCCGGACAACCCAGAGAAGGTAGTCGAGAGCGTGGTCGACATTGACGGCCTGTGGACGGTGTTTAAAACGCCTGAGGCGGAGTTTGTGATCCACAAAGACCTGAGCCTGCACGTCGTGCGCGGTGAGGTGCTGTCGCTAGTGGGCGGGTCGGGTAGTGGCAAGTCGGTGCTGCTGCGGCAAATTTTGGGCCTGGAAACCCCCACCCGCGGCAACGTGACGGTGCTGGGCCAACCGGTGGGCCAGCTCAGTGCCCGGGGCGCGGCCAGCCGCATTGGCATGCTGTTCCAGCATGGGGCGCTGTTCTCGGCTTTCAGCGTGCTGGACAATATTGCCTTTGCCCTGCGCGAGCTGGGCACCCTGCCCGCCGACGTGGTCTACGACGCGGCCATGGTCAAGCTGCAAATGGTGGGGCTGGACGCCAAACAAGCGGCCAAAATGCCCGCCGACTTGTCCGGCGGCATGGTCAAGCGGGTGGCGCTGGCGCGCGCGCTCATCATGGACCCACCCCTGCTGCTGCTGGACGAACCCACCGCCGGGCTAGACCCCGAGAGCGCCGACGGCTTTTGCACCCTGCTACGCGGCTTGCACCAAGAGCTGGGCCTGACCGTGGTGATGGTGACGCACGACCTGGACAGCCTGTTTGCGCTGTCGACCCGCGTGGCGGTGCTGGCCGACAAAAAGGTGATTGTTACCGGCACGCCGCAAGAAGTGATAGCCTTTGACCATCCTTTCATTCACAAGTTTTTCTTGGGCGAGCGTGGGCAGCGGGCAATGGCGCCGTTACCTGAACGACCGGGAGCCGACACTTTGGAGCGCTGATTGGCGTAATGCATATGGAAAATAAATCACATGCCCTGGCCGCTGGTGTGTTTGTGCTGTTCGTCACGGCCCTGGTTATCGCGCTGGCCGCCTGGCTGGCGCGCGACACCAAGCTGCGCGATGTGTACGAGATAAGCACCAGCGATTCGGTGACCGGCCTGTCCGAGCAGGCGGCGGTGCGCTACCGCGGTATCCCCGTGGGCAAGGTGGAAACCATCGACTTTGACCCGCAAACCAAGGGCAATGTGCTGGTGCGCCTGGCCATTAACAGCAATGTGCCCCTGACCCAATCCAGCTTTGCCACCCTGGCTTTCCAGGGCGTGACCGGCCTGGCCTATGTGCAACTGGACGACGCTGGCGAGTCCAAAGAGCCTTTGACCACCAGCCGCTTTGCGCCCACGCGCATCCCGCTGCACCCCAGCCTGTTCTCCAGCATCACCGACCAAGGCACCAAGCTCTTGATGCAGGTAGAAGACACCAGCAAGCTGCTCAACCAGCTGCTGTCGCCCGACAACCAAAAAGTGCTGATGGGTGCCATGCATTCGGTCAGCCAAAGCGCCGCGCAAGTGGGCGCCATGTCGCAGCGCATGCAAACCATCGCCGATGCGCAGTTTGGCCCCCAGCGCGTGGACATACCGGCGCTGGTGAAGGACACCCGCGCCACCATGGCGGCGCTGCAAACCACCACTGGCGAATTTAACAAAGCCGCCAGCGAGACCACCCGCGCCGCCAGCGCCGCCGCCAAAGCCGTTGCCGAGCTGACCGGCAAAGTGACCGAAAAAGACGGTGTGCTGGACCAGCTGAGCCTTGGCAGCGCCGCCCTGGCGCAGGGCGCCCAAACCCTGAACGCCAACACCTTGCCGCGCGCCGCCCGCGCCGCAGACGATACGGGCAAAAGCGCCCGCAATATCAGCCGGGTGTTTAACCAGCTGGGCGACAACCCACAAAGCTTGATCTACGGCGACGGCAGCGCCCCCCCTGGCCCCGGCGAACCCGGCTTTACAGCACCCGCCGCCGCGCGGTAGGAGACCCCATGGCATTGCATACCCCCCCAAACACTACTAATTCAATAGCAGCTTGTGCTATGCTCTATTGGGCTAAAGCCCTATTTAATAGGGTAAACACCCTTTCTGCGCTGGCGGCAGGCTTGGCGGTGGCGCTGCTGGCCACCGCGGGCTGCGCAACGCCCCAAGCGCCAGTGGCCAAGGCCGTGTATGACTTTGGCCCCGCGTTGGCGCAGCCCAGCATGCCAGCCAGCACGGCCACTGTGCCGCCCCCACTGGCCTTGGCCGACGTGGACGCCAACGCCGCGTTGGAAGGCACGGCCGTGGTCTACCGCTTGGCCTATGCCGACGCCCAGCAACTGCGCCCCTATGCGCTGGCGCGCTGGAGCATGCAGCCCGCGCAGCTGGTGCGCCTGCGCCTGCGCGATGCCCTGGCCGCCAACGGCCCAGTGCTCAGCGGCACAGACAGCGCGGCCATATGGGTGCTTAAAGTTGAGCTGGACGAATTTAGCCAGGTGTTTGACGGGCCCGCCAGCAGCAGCGGCGTGGTGCGCCTGCGGGCTACCCTGTTGCGCGCCAACCAATGGGTGGGCCAACGCAGCATAGGGGCCCGGGCCCCGGCGCCCAGTGCTGACGCCGCTGGCGGCGCGCGGGCGCTGGCCGCGGCTACCGACGATGCGGCGCAGCAGCTGGCCGCGTGGGTGGCATTGCAGGTGCGCTAGGCCATTCAGCCCAGCGCGGCCTCAATGTCTTTGGCAAGCGATGCCGGGGCATCCTGCGGGGCATAGCGCTTGATCACCTGCCCGTCTTTGCCCACTAAAAACTTTGTAAAGTTCCATTTAACCCCCTTGCTGCCGAGCAGGCCGGGCGCCTCGGCGCACAGCCACTGGAACAAGGGCGTCGCCTGGGGGCCGTTCACGTCCACCTTGGCCATCATGGGAAAGCTCACGCCATAGTTCAGCTGGCAAAAGCTGGCAATCTCGTCGTTGCTACCCGGGTCTTGGTTGCCAAACTGGTTACATGGAAAGCCCAGCACCACCAAGCCGCGCTTGCCGTACTGCTGGTGCAGCAGCTCCAGGCCCGCAAATTGGGGGGTAAAACCGCAGGCGCTGGCGGTGTTGACGATCAGCAGCGGCTTGCCGCGAAACGCCTTCAGGGCAACGGTATGGCCGGCGGTGTCGAGTGCATCAAAGTCGTAAATGGTGGTGGTCATGGTGCATAGTAGCGCAAAAGTGATAGCGCTGCATATGCCCTAATATCGTTGTTTTTAATAAGTAACTGCCCCAATTTTGCACAACAATGGGCATACCGTGCATTAAGAAGCACTCTGGGTTTGCTTACCGCACGCTGATTGCTTAGAATGACTGGACTAAACATGATGAACATCAAATCTCTACGAAACAACACGTGCATGCAGGCTTGCAGCCGGGTTTTGGGTATGCAGTTTGCGTCCGCCGCGAAGGCCTGTAATGAGTAACCCCCACAAGATAGCGCTGATAGGCTTTTCCTCTTTTGAGCGTGCCACTTTTGAATCCTTCTTCCGGCTAGCCGCGCGCCGCCCGCCAGGCTATGTGCTGGTGGCAGAAGCGTCTGAGGCCAATTTGGCCGT
Source organism: Polaromonas sp. (assembly GCA_043766985.1). GTDB lineage: Bacteria > Pseudomonadota > Gammaproteobacteria > Burkholderiales > Burkholderiaceae_C > JAAFIP01. Next base: position 24,346 of record JAYUHM010000239.1, on the reverse strand, counting down.
AGTCAATGCCGACGACCCGGCCACCTTGCGTGCCGCCGTGGCCCGAAAGCCGTGCGCCCATGTGATGCTGATCGGCAGCGGCGACGGCGGTACCGGCTGGGCTTTGCAGCGCCGCCCCTTGAACCTGATGAAGGTTTTAACCAACGTCGAGTTGCTGCTTGCCCCTGCGGGCGCTGCCGCGCCTGTGGCCGCGCCGCGCGCACCTGTGGCGCCAACGCTCGTGGCCAGGCCAGCCTTGGCCCCGGCCCCAGCAGTGTTCACAGGCGGTTTTGCTGCGACGCAAACATTCACACCACCATCCCCCGCGCCGATGGCCCCACCATTGGCAGCGCCCGTGCGTACGGCCATGGCCCCAGCCGCCGCCCCAGCGCCTGTGGCCGCCGCCGCACCTGCGCAGCGCAGCTCGGTCCGTTTAGGTGCAGGCGACTTCCCCCACAGCCGGGGTCAAAGCCCGGTGGTGGGCGGCGCCACGCGCCCCATGGGCCTGGAAGACGACGGCAGCATGGACCACATCTTGGTGGTCGACGACAGCGACATTGCACTGAAATTCATGCGCAACCGTTTGACGCGTTTTGGTTTTCGCACCGACCTGGTCAATTCTGGCGAAGAAGCCTTGGGGCGCATGAATGTGCGTCCCTACAAGTTTGTATTTTTGGACGTCATGATGGAGGGGCTGGATGGCTACCAAACCTGCCGGGCCATCAAGCAACGCAAATACACCGAGGGCAAGCCGCCCGTGGTGGTGATGCTGACCAGCCGAGGCGGCACCATCGACAAAATCCGTGGCACTTTGGCGGGTTGTGACGCCTATTTGACCAAGCCGCTCAACGAGCGTGACCTGATAGCCATTTTGGCCAAACATGACCGCACCGTCGCCCGCGGCTTCCAAGAAACAAATTTTGGTGCAAGCACCAAGTCGGGCTTTGGAGCGATGACCGCGCGTTAACCTTGTGGGTGTGCGGCGCGGTGTTGCCGGGCCTGCACATCCCCAAATTCATTTTGATAAGTAGATAAGTAGTTGAGAAAAGAGAAATAGCGATGAAAAAAGTATTGGTGGTGGACGATGCGCCCGTTGACGCACAAAATTTGCAGCGCATTTTCTCCGATGCGGGCTGGGTCGTTGTGTCGGCAAGTTCAGGTGCAGAAGCTGTCACCAAGGCCAAGGCCGAGGTGCCCGACTTGATCATGATGGATGTGAACATGCCCGGCCTGGACGGGTTTTCTGCCACGCGCCAGTTAATGCAAGACCCCACCACCAAAGGCATTCCTGTGGTGTTCGTGACCTCCAAAGACCAAAAAGCCGACCGCGTTTTTGCGCAAATGCTCGGCGCCAAAGGCTACGTCACCAAGCCTTATACGCCCGATCAAATCTTAAATTCGATTTGACAGCGCGGTTGCCACGTCAGTGATTTTTCCAGCCGGTTTTTACCCGCGCATTGATAGCGGCGGTTTATCTTGAAGCAAGCACAAGGGATTGTCTGCGGCTCGTGGGCGCTTGCGTTCTCGTTTGCCTGGGCGCGACAGATCGTTGAAGAGTTTGAGATCAGCGCCATACCCAAGGCGCCAAGTTGGCTGATAGGCTCGGCCAACATCGAAGGCAATATTGTGCCGGTGGTGGACTTGGCGGTGTATTTCAGCCCGGCTACGGCCGACTTGCAAATGGCCTCGCGCCAGCGCCTGCTGGTGGGCGGCTTGACCGCTGCCGGCTCCGACGATGCGATTGCGTTGGTGTTCAGCGGTCTGCCCCAGCAGCTTAACTATGAAACGCAGGAGCTGACTTATGCAGGCGCGTTGCCGCCTAAGTTGCGCGAGGCCTGCGACGCAGTGGCCTGCGATGCGTCGGGCCGCAATTTTTTGGAAATCAACGTGGACAAACTCATAGCCGTGTTGGCCGACGAGCTGTCTCTGTTGTAGTTGTAGTTTTGGGTTTAGGCGCATGGCCCTGACCTAGCATTTATTTTTAGTTGGAGTTGTTATGAAGAAGTCATTTTTACCTGTGTGCGTGCTCGGCGCGATGATGGGCTTGAGCCTGGGCAGTGCCTGGGCTGGCCGCCCATTGACCGTGGACGATGCCAACACCAACGACAAAGGCGCAGGCCATGTTGAGGTATGGGCCGCCCGCGAAGAAGGCAAGGTCAACACCTTTAACATCGCCCCCGCTTTTGCACCCATCGACGGTCTGGAGCTGGGCGCGCTGCTGTCGCGCGACAGCACTAACCATGTCAATGTGTCGGCTCTGCAAGCCAAATGGCGCATTATCCCGTCGCAGGAAAAAGGCTGCAACGTAGCGGCTGTGCTGGGCGCAGCCCACGAAAGCGATGGCGGCGGCAATGCCACTTACCTCAATGGCATCTTGAGCTGCAACGGCAACGCGCTGGGCAATGTGCACTTTAATTTAGGCGCCGTCAAGGCCAAGGGCGTGTCGACAGTGGGCACCTGGGGTGTGGCGGTTGAGCGCGACATGGGCGCGGTCACCCCACACATTGAATTTTTTGGTGCCCAGCACGAAAAACCCACCCTGCAGGTGGGCCTGCGTGGGCAACTGACCAAGACCATCCAACTGGACGGCACCGTGGGCCGCAGCAACGGTGAAAACCTGTACAGCCTGGGCATGAAGTTCCAGTTCTAAGGCGTTGGCCATACCGTTCGTTTACCAAGTCAGCTGTTAGGGTTCATCATGTTTGCAACTATCCGTTCAAAACTTTTCGTACTGGTGTCGTTGGCGCTGTTTGTCGTTATTCTGCTCGGTGGCGTGGGTTTGTACAACGGCTCCATCCTGTCGGACGCGCTTGAGCAGTCCGAAGGCGATGGCGTGGCTATGCGTAACCACATGCAAACCGACATGCTGCACGATAACTTGCGCGGCCTGGTAGAGCAGTACGCTGGCGCAGTGCGCGACAACAGCCCCGAGCGCATGAAAGAATCCGCCGCAGAACTGAAGGTCAACTCGGCCAACATTCAGCAAGAGTTTGCCAAAAACGACAACGCCCCCACGCTGTCAGAAAAATCCCGCGCTGACATTGCTCGCATTGTCCCGTTGATCAAAGACTACGCACAAACCGCTGAAAAAGTAGGTTCTCTAACCGATCCGGCAGAGCTGGAAAAAATCCGTGCCGGGTTTACCGTCAAGTTCAAGGTGCTGGAAAAAGACCTGGGCGCTGTTCGCGACCAGATCGAGGGCGAGATTCGTGACTCCAAGACGACCGGCAATATCGCGGCGACCCGTACAAAAACGCTGACCATCGTCGCACTGGTTGTCGGCGCGCTGCTCTTGTCCATCTTGGGCTTTATGTTGTACGCCAGCGTAAACACCGGTTTGCAGCAAGTGCAAGACACCATTGAGAAAATTAACCAAGGCGATACCTCGGCACGTACCTTGATGACCTCCAAAGACGAGTTGGGCAGCTTGGGCCGCGCCTTTGACGGTTTGCTCGACGACCGTATCGCGTCGCTGGAAAATGCCGGTAAAGAAAACGAAACCTTGAACAACTCGGTGATCACCCTGCTGCAAACGGTGTTCCAGCTGTCCAACCGCGACCTGACAGCCCGCGCGCCGGTGACAGAAGACATTATCGGAACCGTAGCCTCGTCCATTAACCAGCTGTCGGAAGAAACCGGTCGCACGATGGCCGAAGTGCAAAACATTGCAGAGCAGGTGCGCAAAACCTCCGAAGCCGTGCGCGTGCAGTCGGTGATGGTGGAAGAAACGGCCCGCACGGAACGTGAAGCTTTGCAGTCCATGTCGGTCAACCTGAACCAGGCGACGGACCAGTTGAGCCAGATGGCAATTTTGTCTAACCAGTCCAATACCGCGGCAGAGCAAGCGGCTACCGCGACCCAAGCCGCGCTGACGGCAGTGGATGGTACGGTGAAAGGTATGGACCAGTTGCGTGACTCGATCTCGGACATGGAAAAACGCTTTAAGCGTTTGGGCGAGCGCTCGCAAGAAATTTCAACCGCTGTGCAGCTGATCAACACCATCTCTGAGCGTACCCATGTGCTGGCGTTGAATGCCTCCATGCAAGCCGCTACCGCTGGCGAGGCGGGCCGCGGATTTGCGGTGGTGGCTGAAGAGGTGCAGCGCCTGTCTGACAGCTCGCGCCAGGCAACCTCCACCATCTCGCAGCTGGTGGGCAACATCCAGGCCGAGACCAACGAAACCCTGTTTACGGTAAACCGCCTGATCGGTGAAGTGGTCAAGCAGTCTGAGCTGGCGCAACGCGCGGGTGTGCAGATGAACCAAACGCAGACCACCACCACCCAGCTGGTGGGTTTGGTGCGCCAGATCGCGACATTCTCGGAGCAGCAGGCCAAGCTGGCTACCAGCTTGCAGCAGTCGGTGCTGGACATTAACCAAGGCACCGAGCAAACCTCGTCGGCCATTGCCGAGCAGTCTGCCTCCACGCAAACGCTGGCCGATTTCTCTCGCCGTTTGACGCAAGCGGTGGGCCAGTTCAAGCTGCCCGAGCACGCAGCGTAAAGCGCGGCCATTAGCCACAACCGGACTCTACAGGTATGACCCTTGACGATTTATTGGGCTTACTGCGCGAAGAGTTTGCGTTGGATGTCGCCTCTACGCAGCAAGCACTGGCCCAGGCCGTACACAGCCCGGCACAGGCGCCAGAGCATATCGAACCCATGCTGGGGTTTATTGAACGTTCTATCCAGGCCAGCGCCTTGGTGGGGCTGCACGGCTGGGGTGGTTACCTGCAGCAAATAGCCGAGTTTGCAACAGCGCAAGCACAGGCACCCGAGGCGGCGGCATTGGTCTGGCTGGAAGGCTGGATGGGCCCTGCCCAGGGCTACCTTGAAGCACCCACCAACCCCAGCAATACCGATGCGATTCTGGGCTACTTGCGCAGTTGCCCGCAAACGCCGGACGAGTCGGTACTGGAGTTTTTGCGTGATTTGTTGCTTACCGCGCCGGCGCTTGACGCCGAAGAGTTCGCCGCCGCCAATGCGCCCCTGGAGCCCGCAACGCCCGACGATGTAAGTTTGGCCACCGACGAGGTCGATACCGGCTTGCTGTCATCCATGCTGGTTGATGCGCCCGAGCAGCTAGACAAATTGCTGATCCACCTTGACCACTTGTTGCAAGGCGTTGCTACCGAGCCCCAGATGGTTGAGGCCCAGCGCATTGCCCACACCTTTAAGGGTTCGGGCAACATTATTGGCTTGCCAGGCATTGGGCGCACCGCGCACCGCCTGGAAGACGTGATGGAGTGGGCGCTGGAAAACGTACAGGCAGGCCATGCCGTCAACCCGGCCGCGGTGCGCGACATGCAGCATGCGGTTGGTGTTATGCAGCACATGGTGGCGCACCTGCAAGGCGAGGAAGCTGCCCCTTCGGAGGCGGTGGAGTGTTTGCAGCGCCTGTTGGATTGGGTGGGTTGGATTCGTGATGGTAGTGTCGATACACAAACACCCGTAGCTTTGGCGGCGGGTGCTACCGAGCTGCCAGTGCCCCGCGCCCTATCCGCTGGCGACAGCGGCGATGGCGCTACTGCGGCGCCTGCGGCGCCTGCGGCTGAAGTGCAAACCCTGCGCGTGGGCGTAGACCGCCTCAGCCGCGTGCTGCGCCGCTCCGGCCAATCGATTGTCAATTTCCAGCGCTTTGCACAGTTCGTGCGCGATGCCGACGAGCGCTTGGGTGCGCTGGAGCTGCACCACGCACAGCTCAACATACGCTTGCGCGAGCTGGAGCAGACGGTTGACAAACAGGTAGTACAACTGCAAGAAAAACGCGGTGTTGGCGAAACACTGGACCCGCTGGAGATGGACCGCTACGACGCGCTGCACGGCCTGTCGCGTTTTGTGTCCGAGGCGGTGCAAGACGAGCTGGAGTTTGCCCGCCAAGCCAAAAAACATTTGGTGCGCACCATCCAACTGCTGCGGGACGAAGAATATTCCCTGCGCGAGCAGCACCGCGAACTGCTGCAAGCCCGCTTGGTGCCCGTAAAAACAGTGGTGGCCCGCTTAAAACGCAACGTAGCGCAAACGGCATCAACAACCGGAAAATCGGCCCAACTGGTGGTGGTGGGTGATGCCACCACACTGGACGCCGACGTCTTGACCCGCTTAACCGAACCCCTGCTGCATTTGCTGCGCAACGCCGTAGACCACGGCATAGAAACCGCCGAAGAGCGCGCCATGCTCGGCAAGCCAGAACTTGGCACCGTGACCTTGAGCTTTAGACGCAGCGGCCAGGAAGTAGAAGTGATTTGCGCCGACGATGGCCGCGGCCTGGACCTGCCCACGGTGTACGACAAAGCCGTGGAATATGGTTTGATCGCCCCGGGTACCGAGCTGTCTGAAGACGAGCTGCGGCGCCTGATTTTGCGCCCCGGCTTCAGCACCAAAGGCGAGGTGACCGAGGTGTCGGGCCGTGGCGTGGGCATGGACGTCGTGAACGACCGCGTCAGCGCCTTGAAGGGCCGCCTGGAAATTTCCAGCAAACCATTTGAAGGCACCACCTTTACCTTGCATGTGCCCGTGTCAACGGGTGCTACGCAGTCGCTGATTGTGAGCTGCGCCGGTGAATGGGTGGCATTGCCCACCGATCAGGTGGTGCAAGCCATGGCCGCCGACGAAGTCAAGTTGCGCCTGCAGGACGGTCTGCCCATCCTGGACCACATGGGCACGGCCTACCCGGCCTACAGCCTGGGCGTGTGGCTCGGCTTTGAAGACAGCGTGGATGTGTTGGCCGGCGGCAGGCCATGCGTGTTGGCGCGTGCAGCTACCGGCACCATTGCCTTGGTGGTAGACGCCGTCATCGACGCGCGGGAACTGATTTTGCAAGACGTAGGCCGCTTGACGCGCCGTATTGCGGGTGTGGTGGGCGGTGCCATGCGCGGCGACGGCAAGCCCATGTTTGTGCTTGATGTGCCCGCCCTGGAGCGCGCGGCGCGCTCTAACGTACGCGTGACGGCCTCGTTGGCGTTGCGCAAGCGCTTGGCCGTCAAGAAAACGCGCGTGCTGGTGGTGGACGACGCCCTGTCGGTGCGCCGCTCGATGGAGCAGCTACTGGAAGATGCGGGCTACGAGGTTACCAGTGCTAACGACGGCTTTTTGGCGCTGGACAGCCTGCGCGACAAACCCCCCGCCATTGTGCTGACCGATCTGGAAATGCCCAACCTGAACGGCCTGGATTTAACCAAGCGTATCCGCGAGTTGCCGCAGTTCATGGGCTTGCCGGTGATCATGATCACCTCACGCTCCAGCGACAAGCACCGCGACATGGCCATGGACGCGGGGGTAGACCTGTACCTGACCAAGCCCTATACCGACGCCGCGTTGCTAGACCATGTGCGCCGCCTCACGGCGCAAGATGCAACGTCGCTGATGGTCTAAAAAAAGCAGCGCTGGGCAAACAGGCACGGCATCAGTGGCTGGCCTTGCCCTCTGCCAGCGCGGCCCAGCAGGCCGCCGCCAAAATCATGGCGCCGCCCCAAACCGTACGGGCATCCAGCACCGCGCCACCCAGCAGCACAGACGACAGGGTTGCGAACACAATTTCCGACAACATCACCAAGGCGGTGGTACTGGCGCGCAAACGTGCGGCGCCGTGCTGCAAGGCCAGGTTGCTCAGTAAAAACGCGCACGCCAGGGCCAGCGCTAACCAGGCCCACTCGGCCCGCAGGCTGGGTATAGGCAGCGCCCAACCGGCCTGTACGCCCCACAGCGCCACGGCGGCGGCCATCAACGCGCCACCACTGAACATACCCATCATGCGCGCCTCGCTGGGCACATCGCGCAGCTTGCGCAGCATGATATTGACCAAGGCAAAACTCAGCCCCCCGCCAAGCGCCAGGTAGTCCGTCAGGCTTTGCGGCAGGGGCCAAGGCGAGTCTGGTGGCTTGAGCACCAACAGCACACCGGCCAGCGCCACCGCCAGCCGCAGCAAGGCCGCAGGCCGCGGTCTTTCACCCAAAATGGGCCAGGCTAGCAGCACGGCCCACGCGGGCATCAGGTAAAAAAGCAGCACCACGCGCACCACGTCGCCCACGGTGACCGCCCAGTTAAAACACACATTGGTCAGGCCAGAGGCGATGGCGAGAAACCACAACGCGGGGTGCTGTGCGTAGGCGCGCCAAGCGCCCGGGCGCAACAGCAGCACGCACACTACTGCAAACCCGTACACCAGCGCTGTGGCCCACAGCGGGTGCAGCCCGTGGTCTTGCAGGGCCCGAAAAGGCCACCAAGACACGCCCCAAACCAAAGCATTGAACAGCAGTGCCGCCGCCGCCCAGCGCGCGCTAAGGCTGCGCGCGCTGGCCTCAACCATGCAGGTTGTCGTTGCGGGCGATGTGCAGCAGCCGCGCTAGCTCGTCGCGGTGGTGAATGTGGTTGGAGGCATGCCAGCGCTTGATCAGCCACATCACGCCCGCCACCAGTAAACCAAAGATGGTGATAGCCAGGTAAGCGCCCAACTGCTCAGGCTCCAGGTCATCCAGCCCTAAAGTTTCGGCCAACGCGAAATCGGACCAATCGACGGTAGAGATGAGCGTGTAGAAGGCGCCCAAGCCCAAGATGCAGGCCTGCTCGTTGAAGTTTTGCACGGCGATGGAGCGCCCCGCACCCATCAGGTTGTGGCCCCGGTGTTGCAGCAGTGCATTCATGGGCACCACCAAAAACCCGCCGATAGCGCCGAGCAAAATTAAGAAGGGCGCTGCAACCCATACATTGCTGATGAAGTTCAAGACGATCATCAAAATACCCATGGCAATGCCCAAGGGCATGACATTGGTGGCGTGCTCCAAACGCATCCGCATGGAGGCCACCACCGCACCGATAGCCGTGCCAATGGCCACCACACCCACCAGCGACGACGCCTGCGTGGTGCTGTAGCCCAGCGCCGCTGCGCTCCACGCCAGCACGATGTAACGCAGGTTACCGCTCACGCCCCAAAACAGCGTGGTAGTAGCCAATGATATTTGCCCAAACTTGTCGCGCCACAGCGCCAGGTTGCACGTCCAAAAATCCGGCAGCAAAGTCAGCAGGTTGCGCGGCATGGGCCGCATCTCCGCGCCCGTCAGGGGAATACGGGTGTTAAACCATGCGGCCAGCAGGTAGACAAAAATGAGCACCGAGATGGCCGCCTCAGGCGGCGTGTCAACGCCGGTGTTGATCATGGGAAAGTCAAACGACAGCAACATACTGGACACGGGTTGGCCAACCAACTGTCCGCCCAACAATACGCCCAGAATAATGGACGTGATGGTCAGGCCTTCGATCCAGCCATTGGCCTTGACCAGTTGCGAGGACGGCAGCAGCTCGGTCAAGATGCCGTATTTGGCCGGCGAGTAAGCCGCAGCGCCCAAGCCCACCACCGCATAGGCCATCAGCGGGTGCGAGCCAAACAGCATCATCAGGCAGCCCACAATTTTGATGGTATTGCTCAGCAACATCACCCGGCCTTTAGGTTGCGAATCAGCAAAAGCCCCCACAAACGGCGCCAACAGCACGTAAAACAATGCAAACATCGGCACCAAGGCCGCCCGTTGCCATTCGGGCTCGTCGCTGCTGCGCAAAAGCTCTACGGCTGCAACAAAGAGGGCATTGTCTGCCAGCGAGCTAAAAAACTGCGCCGACATAATGGTATAAAAACCGCGTTTCACGTGAGTATCAATTTAACTGTTTTTCAACGACTTGCCTTTATAGCATGGGCCGCGCGCCCCACGGCAATTCTTCTTGCCCCTACACTAGCGAATTACCAGCTTGACTGTCACGCAACCTTCACACATTTGCACTGCCCAACACCATGCCGCGCCCCATTCTTGCCACCATCCACACCGCCGCCCTGCGCCATAACCTGGCCCGGGCGCAGGCCGCCGCGCCCGACGCCAAGGTGTGGGCCGTGGTCAAGGCCAATGCCTACGGCCACGGCATAGAGCGCGTGTTTGACGGCCTGCGCGCCGCCGACGGCTTTGCCCTGCTGGACCTGGACGAGGCGCAGCGCCTGCGCAACCTGGGCTGGCGTGGGCCCATCCTGCTGCTGGAGGGCGCGTTTGACGCCCGCGACCTGGAGCTGTGCTCGCGCCTGTCGCTGTGGCACACAGTGCATTGCACCGAACAAATAGACATGCTGGCTGCGCACAAAACCAATGCCCCGCACCGCGTGTTCCTCAAAATGAACTCGGGCATGAACCGCCTGGGCTTTAAACCCGAGAGCTACCGCAGCGCCTGGACGCGCCTGAACGCCCTGCCCCAGGTGGACGAAATATCCCTGATGACGCACTTTAGCGATGCCGATGCCCCGCGTTTTGGCCAGGACGGCATTGCCCACCAGCTAGCCGTGTTCAACGTCGCCACGCAAGACCTGTCAGGCGAGCGCGCCCTAAGCAACAGCGCCGCCACCCTGCGCTACAGCGCGCACGACCTGCGCAGCGACTGGATCCGCCCTGGCATCACGTTGTACGGCAGCTCGGTAGACTACCCAGAGCACGACATCGTGCACTGGGGCTTGCAGCCCAGCGTGACCCTGACTGCCAAAATAATAGCGGTGAATGCTTTGTCGGCAGGCGACAGCGTCGGCTACGGGTCATCCTTCGTAGCCCCGGGGCCCATGCGCATTGCGGTGGTAGCCTGTGGCTACGCCGACGGCTACCCACGCCTCTGCCCCACCGGCACGCCGGTGCTGGTAGGTGGCGAGCGCACCCGCACGGTCGGCCGTGCCAGCATGGACATGATCACGGTAGACATCACCCACCTGCCGCAAGCCGGCATGGGCACCGAAGTCACCCTCTGGGGCCGCGCCAGCAACGGCGCCATACTCGCCATCGACGAGGTAGCCGCCACCGCAGGCACGGTAGGCTACGAGCTGATGTGCGCACTGGCACAGCGCGTGCCAGTGGTTGTCGATTCGGCTTGACGCAGCACTTTTGTACGGGATCAGGTCGGCGGCGCTACTTCAGCTACGCGGCTGTCCCCCGTGTCGGCCTGGCGCCGACAACTCCTCCTTGATGCCGCTACGCTGAAGTAGCGCCGCCAACCTGATCCTGCCAGTGTGGTGTGCGTTTCAACCGCCAGCGGCACTGCGCGAGACGCTGAAACCATTCTCAGCACACCACTCGCTCAGCGCCACTTCCGTCGCCGCCTGCTCGTACCGGTGCCATGCGTCGAGTTGACCGGCTTGTGCAAGCAGCGCCTTGAACCGCTGGTATGCGCCGCGCCCGCGAAAGTATTCACGGACTGTGTCGCTTGAGCGAGGAAGGTATTTATCGACGAAGGCAAGCGCCAGTGAACGGCCAAGGTCGAACTCGCTCCTGTGCGGCACAGCAATGTAGAGACTTTCGTCTTCGATGTCTTCCGGAAGTTCCTCGTCGACTCCCTCGCCGCGCCAGTAAATCTTTCCAGTGAGCCTGTCAATGTACGCCTCTGCATCCAGGGCGGCGACCTCACCGGCACTCACCCATTCGTAAGCAGCCAGCAGGTCATCGAGATCGACGGACACGCTCATGATCTGACTCCGCGGCTAGCGTTGAAGTCAAGCGGCCACGCGATTACGCGTAGTAGCTTTTGGACGAGCAGCTAAATTGCGATTCACTTCCATCCGCAGTGCCTCGTTAATCCGGGATTGGTACCCACTGCCTTGCGACTTGAAAAACTCCAAAATATCTGCATCCAGACGCACTGAGGTGAGAACCTTCGTCGGATTGACCTGCGGGCCGCGCCCGCGCTTGAGCACCGGCGCACCCAGCATGTCCTCAGTCCATGCTGGATTGTCTGGGTCGTTCACTTTAGCCGAGGTTTTCTTTGGCAACTTGGCGGTAGTAGCGAGCTTCATGTTTTTCTGCCTTTCGCAGTGAAATCACGTGAGGCCCTGGCGGGCGCTCCGTGTAAACCAACACCACCACCACCGCATCGAGAAGACCGAAGCAAACCAGGCGCTCCTCGCCATAGTCCTGCCGCTTGTCTTCACGGGTCACAGTAAAGTGGTCCCATATTGCATCGCATCCAACGAAGTCAAGCCCGTGATGCTTGATGTTGAGCTTGCGCTTGGTTTCGTCCCATGTGTGCATGGTTAATTGTATCTACAAAATACTGAAATGCAAGGTGAAATTTAACGTTTGAGATGAGAGGCGTGACCCGGCTTGCCGGGTGACGTCCTCTCGATTGATGGGTTAGGCGCCTTTCAGCGCTGGTTTGCCAGCTGCCGCCAACTTTTCGTTGAGTTGACTCCGCTTGGCAGCGAGTCGCTCCGGCTGGACAAATACGAAGTCAAACAGAGAGTCAAGAACGTCGAGCAGCCACTCAGCTTCGCCAGCTTCGACGTCAACGATTTCCCCAGTGTTCGTGTTCTTGAGCGGGTGGGCGGCGAAGTTGCCTACCGTACGAATGGCATCTACAGCACTCGTGAGGTAGCTTGGAGCGCCAGAAGTCTCAATGAAGGCATCAATTTCTTGAGACAGGTCCTTCTTGGTGATACCGAGCTGCTGTCTTAGAACTCGTTGCAGAAGGCGGCGCGCGAGGGCTGCACTAGCCTTAGGACTATATTCGAGCGCCGTGATCGCCTCGTCGAGATCACGTTGAAAGGGCTCGGGTACTTCTTCTGGAATCTCCGTGGAGCGGCCTGCCGGGTACACAACCTCTTGATGCGCGACCGTCCTGAGGTATTCAGGGCTTTGCGCTGAGTTGGCCTGCCCCACTTGGTAAACGACAAGTGGTTGGAAGCATGAGGGGCACAACTGAATCAGGAAGGCGAACGCGTTCACTTGCGGCGACTTGGGCTCGGAGACAGCATAAGTCTGCTTTTCGTCCGCCTGAGGATGGAACTCTTTGCGACAGGTGGGGCAACGCATGTTTTTCTAAGGCTCCTAACGTAATGCAGACCGCAAAACCTGCAACACAATCTGGCGGCTGCGGTTTAAACTGGACATGAAATACTCCTGAAAGCGGCTACCAGTATAGGTTTGAAGCATGTTACTTGGTATTTATACAGGTATAAAAATTCTGCGAAACTCGGCAGCGCGCAACTTCCATCGACGCTGATTTTTGACCGCGTGAGCGCAGCTGTTTGGTATCTGCACTATAGCCCAGGTGCTGCGAAAGTCACGAGGCGTTTGGCTCAGACGGGTTTCAGGTAGGGTGAAGGCATGTGCGCAAGCCAAACTTTGAAATACTGCCGAACCGAGAGTGAAATAGGCTGTTAGCCCAATAGAATATAGCACGAGCAGCTATGTTTTCAATAGTCGATGCTTACAAGAAAACCGCGAAACCATTGCACGAAACAGCGCGCTACAAAACCCAGCAAGCGGTGATTGAGTGTGGTTCGGATGCAAAAACTGTAGAAAGGCGCGGGAATTAGCTTCCTCAAGCGCCGCAACGTACAAAAGCTCAGAGCGCAATCCCCAAGAATCCAGCCGGAACGTACAAAAACTAGAAGCGAAACCGCCAGCCTAGCCAGCAAACGCCGCCCGCGCCGCCTGCAACACCGCCGCCCGCAGCCACTGGTGCGCCGCAAGGGGTGTTTTGCGGTGGTGCCACAGGGCGTCTACGTGCACCAGGGGCATGGTGAAGGGCAGCTCCCGGATCACCAGCTCGTCGGCGCCGTCGGCGACGCGTACAAAGTGGCGGGGCAGCACGGTGAGCAAGTCTGAGTTGGCCACCACCCTGCCCGCAGTAAAAAACTGGTTCACCGTCAGCACAATGCGCCGCTTGCGCGCCAGCGATGCCAGCGCTTCGTCGACAAAGCCAAAGGGCCGGCCTGAAAAGCTCACCAGCAGATGGTGGGCTTCGCAAAACTGGTCCAGGCTCAAAGGTTTGCGCTTGGATGTGGCGCGGGCCAGCGCGTGGTCGCGGCGCATCACGCACACATACTGCCCGTCGTACAGGCGCTCGTAGGCAAAGGCCGCGCCGCCCAGGCTGCTGCCTGCTAGGGGGCTGTTGGACGACTGTGCCTGTGCGGTGAGGTCGGCCAGCACGGCGGGAAAGTGCCCCACCGCCAGGTCGCAGCGCTCTTCGTCCAGCAGGCGGCGCGGGTCGCGGGTGGTGAGGGGCAGCACGCGCATGGAGATGCCGGGGGCCTCGCGCTCGATGGTAGCTACCAGGCCGGGCATCAGCTCGGCGGCGGTGGCGTCGGCCATGGCCAGCACGAAGGTGGCGTCGGACTGCGCGGCCACAAAGGCCCCGGGGGCCAGGGACTGTTGCAGGCCCGCCAGGGCGGTGCGCACGGCGGGCCACAGGGCCAGCGCGCGCGGCGTAGGCTCTACGCCAAAGCCGGCGCGCTGCACCAGGTCGTCGCCCAGCACATCGCGCAGGCGTTTGATGGCATTGCTGACCGCGGGCTGGGTCATGGCCAGGTTGCGCGCCGCTTTGGTCAGGCTGCGCTCGGCCAGCACCTCGTCCAACACGCGCAGCAGGTTCAGGTCCAGCGTGCGAAAGTTGATTGGGCGGGCGGGGGTGGTGTGGGAAAGCGGCGGCATAGTATATAAATTGTAAATAGTATGCATCACTATTCTAAAGTTGCATAACACTAGAGTAAACCCTAGTATCAAGCTGTGCCTTAAACAACAACCCGTTGAAGTGCCACCTGAAACCTTTTACCCCTAAGGAGAGCGCCATGACCAGCTTTGTCCATACCGAATTCCCCACCAGCCACCCCGGCGTAGAGCGCTTTGAGTCGGTTGTTGCTGCCACCAAGGCAGCAACCCGCGGCTTTGACACCGGGCGCGGCTTGGCCACGCTGTTGCTGGCCGCCACCGTGTCCGCCCTGCTGGTGGTCGCTAACCAGGTGATCGAGGCCTGGTCCGATGGCCATTTGCTGATGGCGTGGATCGCGCTGTGGGCGGTCGCTTTTGCGGCCTTGGCACTGTTGGCTGCGCCTGCCCGCCACTTGGCACGCGGCGTTCGCCCAGCCTTGGCCGAATGGCGCGCCGCACGCAAGGCCCTGGCCGCTGACCGCCAACTGTGGGAGCTGGCCCGCCAAGACGCCCGCGTGATGGCCGAGATCAGCGCCGCGATGGCACGCGGCGCCGCCTGATAGCGAGCCTTTGCAGCGTGAATAGCCCGCAAAGTAGCGCGGAATTCACTATTTTTGAACCCCATTCTGGAAGAGCTGGAGTTTTGAAAGCAGGTGGAGCGCGTTAACGAGCGCGTTTTTGGGCTGAAGCGCCGCAGCGACCCGACGGTATGAGGCGTGTAAAAAGCGGCTGTAAATCCGCTTTTTGTGCTTTTACGGGATTAATCAGGGCCTGGCCCATTAAAATATAGCATAAGCAGCTATATTTTTTGTAGCGTACCCGTTTCCACCGTTGTTAGCCCCTCCCGCTTTGTCTTTGCCCCGCACCATCCTTCACGACGTATTTGGCTACTCTGCATTCCGCGGGCACCAAGAGGCGGCCATAGACCACGTTATCAACGGCGGCGACGCCCTGGTGCTGATGCCCACCGGCAGCGGCAAGTCGCTGTGCTTTCAAATCCCCGCCATCGCGCGCCAGCAGCTGGGCAAGGGCATTGCCGTCGTCGTCTCGCCACTGATTGCGCTGATGCACGACCAAGTGGGCGCCCTGCACGAGGCGGGCGTAGAGGCAGCGTTTCTTAACTCGACCCTCAGTGGCCAAGACGCCGCCGAGGTAGAGCAAAAACTGCTGCGCGGCGAGATCACCCTACTGTACGCCGCCCCCGAGCGCGTGACCAACCCGCGCTTTTTAGCGCTGATGGATTCGCTCTACGAGCGCGGCCAGCTCAGCCTGTTTGCCATTGACGAGGCGCACTGCGTGAGCCAGTGGGGCCACGACTTTCGCCCCGAGTACCGTGGGCTGACGGTGCTGCACGAGCGCTTTCCCAACACGCCGCGCATTGCCCTCACTGCCACCGCTGATGCGCTAACGCGCAGCGACATCGTGGAGCGCCTGCAGCTGCAAGAGGCGCAGCAGTTTGTCTCCAGTTTTGACCGCCCGAACATCCGCTACAAAATCGTCGAGAAAAACGACCCCCGCAAGCAGCTGCTGCGCTTTATCGACACCGAGCACACCGGCGACGCGGGCATTGTGTACTGCCAGTCGCGCAAGCGGGTAGAAGAAGTGGCCGACATGCTGTGCGAGCACGGCGTGCGCGCCCTGCCCTACCACGCGGGCCTAGACCGGGCGGTGCGCCAGGCCAACCAAGATGCGTTTTTGCGCAGCGACGGCACGCTGGGCGAGGCAGTGGTGATGGTGGCCACCATAGCCTTTGGCATGGGCATTGACAAACCCGACGTGCGCTTTGTGGCCCACCTGGACATGCCCAAAAACATCGAAGGCTATTACCAGGAGACGGGCCGCGCAGGCCGCGACGGCGAGCCCGCCAACGCCTGGATGTGCTACGGCCTGCAAGACGTGGTCAACCAGCGCCGCATGATCGACGAGAGCCCCGCAAGCGAAACCTACAAGCAGGTGATGCGCGGCAAGCTGGATGCGCTGCTGGCATTGGCTGAGGCGATGGACTGCCGCCGCGGGCGACTGCTCAACTACTTTGACCAGCAAACCACCGGCGAACTGGGCGACGACGGCAAGCGCCTGAACTTCCGTTGCAATAACTGCGACAACTGCATGAGCCCCGCAGCCGTATGGGACGCCACCGAGGCCGCGCGCAAAGCCATCAGCTGCATTTTCAGAGTGCAGCAGGCCAGCAGCATCAGCTTTGGCGCGGGCCATTTGATCGATATTCTGCGCGGCAAAACGACCGATAAAGTCACGCAGTTTCACCACACCAGCCTAAGTACCTTTGGCATCGGCGCCGACGTAGGCGAGCAGCAGTGGCGCAGCGTCTTCAGGCAGCTCATCGCGCTGGGCATGATCAATGTCAACGCCGAAGCCTTCAACACCTTGCAGCTCACGCCAGCCGCCAAAGAGTTTTTGCGCAGCGACCAAAAACTGGAAGTGCGCGAGGCCGTCACGGAGCGCGCCACTTCATCGTCGCGCAAAGCCAGCAGTGAAAAGTCCATCAAAGACAAAATCAGCAAAGAAAAAGCCACCGCCGACATGAACCTGGGCGCACGCGAACGCTTTGCCGCCTTGAAAGCCTGGCGCGCCGAGGTGGCCAAAGAGCACAACCTGCCCGCTTACGTCATCTTCCACGACGCCACCCTGATAGCCATCGCCACCCTCGCCCCGCAGACGTTGTCGGATTTGTCGGGCATCAGCGGTATGGGGACTAAAAAACTCGAGGCGTATGGTGACGAGGTGCTGCGCCTGATGCGCTAACAGCTTCCGATTTATTGAACCCTCCAAAACTCACGACACCGCTAGGCTTGGGTCTGCCCGCAACGTCTCGTGCGTTCCAAAATCTCGGAAACCGGGTTCAGTACTGTGTACGCTCTGGTTTAGCTGGGGCTATAGCGGTGAATCGTCTACCAGCTCCCGCACAAGACAAATATAAGCTGTCACAGCGCTGTCATTTCCGGTGGCTAAGCTCACGCAATCAGCAACCCCACATGGAAACATCAAGATGAAAAATCCGATCTGCTCCCCCGTAATCCACGCGGCCGACCCAGACGACTTTGACAACAACCCTAGCGGCAACAGCCATTTGCAAGACGTGCTGAGCACCACCCTGGCCCGCCGCCAGGTGCTGCGCTCCGGCGTGGGCGCGCTGGCGACGGCCAGCTTAGGCGGCATTAGCCTGGCAGCCTGCGGCGGTGGCACCGATACACCCGCAATTGCGCCAGCGCCAGCACCTGCGCCTGCGCCTGCTTCTACCGTCCCCGTGCTGGGCTTTACAGCAGTGGCTAAGAGCCTGGCCGATGCCCTGACGGTGCCAGCCGGCTACACCGCCACGGTGATTTACGCCACCGGCGACTCCATCGACAGCGCCGTGACCGCCTACAAGAACGACGGCACCGACGACAACTTTGGCCGCCGCAGCGGTGAGCACCATGACGGCATGCACTACTTCGGCCTGACCAGCGACGGCAAGCCCACCTTGGCAAGCAACGACCGCGCGCTGCTGGCGATCAACCATGAAGCCCTCAACGGCACCGTGCCTTTCATGCACCCCGCTGGCCAAACCAATATTGCGTCTACCGCAGGCCCACGCCCCGAGGCCGAAGCGCTCAAAGAGGTCGAAGCCCACGGCGCGGCTATCATCGAAATCAGCAAGGCTGCTGGCATATTCGGCTTAGTCAAATCATCCACCTTCAATCGCCGCATCACGCCGCGCACGCCCATGGCCTTTGGCGGCCCGGCCAAAGGCGCCGCCCTGCTGAAAACCAAGTATTCGACCGATGGCAGCGCTACGCGCGGCATGATCGGCAATTGCGCCAGCGGCTACACGCCCTGGGGCACCTACCTGACTTGTGAAGAAAACTTTGCCGGCTTCTTCCGCCGGGCTGCGACCGACGATACCAAGCGCAGTGCCAAGGAAATCACCGCCTTCAAACGTATTGGCTTGGCACAAGGTGCCGGCGGTGGTCAGCGCTGGGCTACCGTGGTGCCTGCCGACGCCACCAACACCGAATACGCCCGCTGGGATGCCAGCTCGCTAGGTGCTTCCACAGACGGCACAGATGATTTCCGCAATACCCATAACACCTTTGGCTGGGTGGTAGAGATTGATCCGTACAACCCCACGTCCACCCCGGTAAAGCGCACCTCTATGGGCCGCTTTGCGCACGAAGGCGCATGGCCCAGCAACCCGGTAGTAGGCCAACCGATGGCGTTCTACATGGGTGACGACTCGCGCAGCGAATACGTTTACAAATACGTGTCCAAAGCACTGTGGAGCGCTGCCGATGCCAACCCCACCGACCGTTTGGCTACGGGTGCCAAGTACCTGGACGACGGCGTGTTGTACGCCGCCAAGTACAACGCCGATGGCACCGGCACTTGGCTCAAGCTGGACCTGAGCAACACGGCCATCAGCGGCAATACCACCTACGCATTTACTGACTTGGCCGACCTGCTCGTCAACGCCCGTCTGGCCGCTGATGCTGCTGGGGCCACCAAGTGCGACCGCCCCGAATGGACTGCAGTGAACCCGCGCAATGGTGAAATCTACATCACCATGACGGAGAACCCTGACCGCGGCAACGTGGGCAGCACCAGCAACAACAACCTGCCCAACCCCGACGTCGATGCGGCCTTCCCACGCTACTGGCTGGACAACAAGGGCATCTCCAGCCAAAACGCTGCGGCCACCACCCTCAAAGGTAACGTCAACGGCCAGGTGATGCGTATGCGCGAAACCGGCAACCTGGCATCGGCCACCACCTTCAACTGGGACATCTATTTGTTTGCCAGCCAGGCCACAGCTGACATCGGGCTGGACAACGTCAACTACCAAGCCAATGTCAACCTGTCGGGCCTCACCGCCGTAAACGACCTGTCCAAACCGGACGGTGCCTGGTTCTCCAGAGCCAGCGGAATTCTGTGGATTGAAACCGACGACAACGCCTACACCGACGTGACCAACTGTATGCTGCTGGCTGCCGTACCTGGCAACTACGGTGATGGCGGCAAGGTCACAGTGTCCAACCAGGCCAACGGCAAACCCGGTACTGCGGGCACAGCGGCTGTGCCGGTGGACACCTATGCAGGCAAGAAAATGAACGACACCATCTTCCGTCGCTTTCTGACGGCGCCTCTGGGCTCAGAGGTCACCGGCCTGGCCGAGTCGCCCGACGGCAAGGCGCTGTTCATCAACATCCAGCACCCCGGTGAAAACACCGCTGCCGCCAACATTATTGACCCCACCAAGTTTGAGAGCCACTGGCCCGGCAACGGTGCCGGAGTGGCCGCCTATGGTCCAGGCGGTGCCAACGCCCGCCCGCGTTCGGCCACGGTGATGATCACCAAAAACGATGGCGGCATCATCGGTTTGTAAAAATAGCCCAGGCGCTTAAGCCTGCGCCTGCAAGATAAAAAAGGTGCGACAACGCAAGTTGTGGCACCTTTTTTTATGTCGGCTTTACTGCAGTTCTATTGCACAAACCCCATGCCGCGTGCCTCACGCACTTCGGGTTTGATGCGGTGCTCGGCTTCCAGCTGCTCGATAAACTCATCGGCTGAGAACTCGGTAGCCAAGATATCTACCTGGCGTTTAACAGCGGCAAAATCACCGGGGCAGATTTGCTCCAGCTTGCCCAGGCGCGTGCGTAGCGCCTCATGAAGCTTGGTGGCATCGCCCGCCAAGGCTTCGGTGATGAACATCTTCTCGCGTTGCTCTTTGTTCAAGGGCTTGAACTTGATTTTGAAAGTGAAGCGGCGCAGGGCGGCTTGGTCTATGCGGTCTAGCAGGTTGGTGGTGCACACAAAGATGCCGTTGTAGCGCTCCATCTGCTGCAGCATTTCGTTCACTTCGGTCACCTCGTAGCTGCGCTGCGCGCCGCGGCGGTCGGATAAAAAGCTGTCGGCTTCGTCCAGCAGCAGCACGGCTTTCTCGGCCTCGGCTTCTTTGAACATGGCGGCCATGTTTTGCTCGGTCTCGCCCACAAACTTGCTGATCAAATCGCTCGCTTGTTTGACGATGAGCGGCTTGCCCAAGGCCCGGCTGATGTGCTCGCCCAGCGCCGTCTTACCCGTACCGGGCGCGCCGTAAAAGCACAGCGTGCCGTGGCCGCGCGCTTTGAGCGCTTCGACGATGCGCGGGATGTCAAAACGCGTTTCCACGTTCAGCATGTCCAGATCGTAGGTGGTGACCTGTTTGCGGCCTTTGGTATCGGCCGATGTGTTGCCCAAGGCTTCGTCAGAATTCTTCAACTGGCGTTCGATCAGCTTTTCAAACACCGTGGTGTCTTCGCTGGTTTTCGCCAAGCCTGCAAAGCGCACTGCGGTGCGGATCTGCGCGGGGGTCAGGCCTTTGCGCTCGGTCAGCTTGGCCACAAAGCCGTCGCTGATGGCCACACCTTCCAGCGTTTTGCGCACCAGTTGCTCACGCGCGCCGGGTGGGGGCGACTTGAGCTCCAGGTGGTAGGCAAAGCGGCGGCGAAAGGCCGGGTCAATCTGCTCGATGCGGTTGGTCACCCAAATGGTGGGCACGGCATTGCCTTCCAAAATCTGGTTCACCCAGGCTTTGCCGTTCACGCTGTGGCTGACAGCGGCCGACAACGCCTGCTGCTCTTGGCGCGCCATCAGTTGCGCAGCGTCCACGCTGATGGGCGGGAACACGTCTTCCACTTCGTCAAACAGCAGCGTGGCTTGCTGCGCGCCTTTTAAAAATACCTGCGCAATTTGCAGCGAGCGGTAGCGGTCGCGGCCGCTCAATGAATTGCCATCGCGGTCAGCGTATTCCACCTCGAAGAGTTCCAGGCCCGCAGCTTGCGCTACCACTTTGGCCAGCTCGGTTTTGCCGGTGCCGGGGGGGCCGTACAGCAGCACGTTCACGCCCAGCTCTTTGCGCTCCACCGCATTGCGCATCAGGCTGATGAGCACGTCCACCTCTTCCTGCACAAAGTGAAAGTCTTTTACAGCCAGTTCGGTCTTGCTGGCCGGGCGGGTGAACACCGCCATCAGCTCGCTCTGGTCGCGGTATTCGCGCATCAACACCGGGGGCAGCTTCTCGCTCACCTTCATCAGGTCGGCCAGGTCAGTGATGTTGTGTTCGCTGATGAGGTTTTCTACCAAGCCAATGCGCTCTAGGCGCGAGCCTGCGCGCAGGGCCTCGCCTACCTCACTGGCTTTCACGCCGGCAATGTCGGCCAGCGCGGCATAGGCCTCGGGCGCGTTGTTGACTTTGAACTCCACCAACAGGCTACGCAGGTCGCGCTGGTAGCGGGCCAAGGTGCCGTAAAGCAGCAGGGCGCGCTCGGCCTTGTTCAGCTGCAGCAGGCCAGCCAGTGCGTCGATGTTTTTCTCTACCAGGGTGCTGTGCTTTTTCAGGGCGTGGGTCAGCCACTCGTCGGTGGTAGCCAGCACAGTGAGCAAGTCTTTCGGTGCGTCTTTGGCGTATTCGTCCAGGTAGAAGAACAGCGTGCCTTCTTCATAGGGGCCGCGCCATGCGCCGTGGCGGTCTAAAAACTCGGTGTTGCTCAGCGCCTCATGGCCGCGCCAAAACTCGTTGCCTACGCAGCGGCGGGCTAAAAACTCGCGCACCTTCTCCAGCACATGCTCGGGCCACACCATGTGGCGGCCCGCTAGCGACAGGAGGCTGTTCAGGTCACGGCGCACGTTGAACTTGGCGCCTTGCTTGGCCGCCAGCGCCAATACAAAGTGCGAGCACATCAGGTCTAGCACGGGCGCGTCTTTCAGCCCCGGTGAAGTGAGTTTTCCGTCTGATGCAACACTGACAGCGGCAAGGCGCTTGACCATGTAAGCCTCCAACGGGTTGCCCCGTATTAGTTGGTAGAACTACGATAACGCAGCTTGACATACTTGGGAAGACACTGGGGGTTTATTTACGGGCCTTGCATGTGTGAAATTCACCACACATTAGCCCACATATTTTGCCGTTTTTGCGCACAATGCTTCCATGATCACCTTGCACGACATTCAAACGGCGGCCCAGCGCATCAACGGGCAGGTGCTGAACACACCCTGCGTCGAGAGCAAAACCCTCTCGCAGATCACCGGTGCGCAAATTTACCTGAAGTTTGAAAACCTGCAGTTCACCGCCAGCTTTAAAGAGCGCGGCGCGTGTAACAAGCTCTCTACGCTTGACTTGGCCATTTGTAAGGGCGTGGTGGCCATGAGCGCAGGCAACCACGCGCAGGGCGTAGCGCACCACGCCGCCCGCTTGGGCCTGCGCGCGGTGATAGTGATGCCGCTGTTCACCCCCGGCGTGAAGGTAGAGAACACCCGCCGCCTGGGCGCCGAGGTGGTGTTGCACGGCGACACGCTGGACGAGGCGCGCAGCCACGCGCTGGCGTTGGCCGCCAGCCAGGGCCTGACCCTGGTGCACCCGTACGATGACCCGCTCATCGTCGCCGGCCAAGGCACGGTGGGGCTGGAGATGCTGCAAGCCGTGCCTGACCTGGACACCCTGGTGATTGCCGTGGGCGGCGGCGGGCTGATAGGCGGCATTGCCACCGCGGCAAAAGCCATCAAGCCGGGTATCCGCATTATCGGGGTGCAGGCCCAGCGCTTTCCGGCCATGTTCAACGCCATCAAGGGCACGCACCACCCGCAGGGCGCCAGTACCATTGCTGAGGGCATCGCCGTGGGCCGGCCGGGCCTGCTGCCGCAACAGATCATCCGCAGCCTGGTGGACGACATGCTGCTGGTGGACGAGGGCGACATTGAGCAAGCCATCGTGATGCTGCTGGAGATTGAGAAAACCCTGGTGGAGGGCGCAGGCGCGGCGGGGCTGGCGGCGGTGCTGAAATACCCCGAGATGTTCAAAGGCCAGCGCGTAGGCCTGGTGCTGTGCGGCGGCAATATTGACCCGCTGCTGCTGTCTTCCATCATCGAGCGCGGCATGGTGCGCGCCGGGCGGCTGGCGCGCATCCGCTTAGGCGCGCGGGACGTGCCGGGCTCGCTGGCGCGCATCACGGCGGCGGTGGCGCAGGCGGGCGCCAACATCAACGAGGTGCAGCACCAGCGCGCCTTTACCTTGCAGGCAGCGCAGAATGTGGATATAGAGCTGGTGATCCAGGCGCGTGGGCACGAACACGTGGCGCAGGTGCTGGAGGCGCTGCGGGCCCAGGGCTTTGAGGCGCAGGCGGTATGAACGCCGTTTTATTGACCAAATAGGGCGCAAGCCCAATAAAGCATAGCACAAGCTGCTACGTTATTTGTAGTGCTTGCGTTGCGCATTACTTTTTGCAGCTACCGCCAATGGACGTGCTGCCGTCTTTGCATTCCGTCAGTATCGCGTCGCCTGGGGCTTTGGCAGGCGCCTTGTCGAGCGGCTTGGCTTTGGTCACCAGCGGGGTGACTGGCGGCGCTGGTGCTGCTGGTGCCGCTGCGCTGCCGGGCACTTGGCTTGGCGCGTACATGATTTTTTTGGTACCCCGGTCGCACGAGCCCACCACTTTGCCTGGCGCGCTGGCGGCGCTGTCTACTACCGTCACCGTAAAGCTGGCCACCCCCGCCGCCTTAATCTTGCCCTCAATCTGCGCGCGCAGGGCATCGCAGTTGCTGGCGTAGCTGGCCGTGCAAGCCAAGGCAAGAATGGCGAATGGGGCGAGCTTGAACATGGTGGGTTGGGTGGGAAAGGATGCTGGGGAGGGTCAGTATAGCGAGTGGCGCTTGGATTTTTGCGGGTTTGTCACGCGAAGAGGGCAGCGAATAAGGTAGGTGCGCGACGGTTGATCACCCACCTTGGCCGCAAGAGCAGGTCGGCGGTGTACTCAGCGCAGCGGCATAAAGGAGGAGTAGGCGGCCATAAGCCGCCGCGGGGGACAGCCGCGTAGCCAATACTGTTCTATTAACCAGAAATTGACAATTTCTCTCTGCCCCATTTGCTAAGTGGCTTAGGCTGCAATATGCGTGGC
>JAYUHM010000238.1:0-3328 GCA_043766985.1 Polaromonas sp. | reverse complement strand
TGCGCTGGCTCTTGGCGTTGTCCGGTGCCTTGGGGTTGCCGCCACCCATCGAGAAGCGGGCTACTACGGGCACCGGTTTGCCGCTGAAGGCGGATGACGCCGACAGCGCGCGCCCTTCTGCATTGCCGACAAATTCAGCCACAGCGCAAAGGCCCTTAGCCCCGGAGCGCCTAAAGCCTTGGAATTTGCCGTTGGCGTTCTCAAAAGCATCCACCATCTGGCTGGGATCGACCTGGGCCGATGCGGGCACGGGCAATGCAGCTGCAGCGCAGACCAATGCAGACAGCGCAACGCGCTGAGCGAAAGCAGTACTTGTATTCATTTAAATCTCCTGTGTGTAGTCAACTATAAATTGCGGCAGTCGATCAGACGCCGCGCTCTTTCAACCAATCGGTTGTCAGTTTCTGCGCGTAGATCGCTGCAGTTTTGTCGTAGGTCGGCCGGTAATCGGCGTTGAATCCATGGTTGACGTTCGGAAAGACAATGATCTCAGAACCACTGCCCGACTTGACAATACCTGCGCGCATCTGGTCGATGACTGCGGGCTTGACGAAGCCGTCGATACCGGCATAAAGCCCCAGCACTGGCACCTTCAAAGCACTAGCGAAGTCAACAGGATCCTGCGGCTTGATCGGCGACTTCATACCGTCGAGCAAACCGTAGTACGAGACCACAGCTTTCAGTTTGGGGTTGTGCAGAGCATAAACCCACGCCGCGCGGCCCCCCCAGCAGTAACCAACCAGGCCTAGGCGAGCGGTGTCACAGTGGCCGCTGGCAGCTGCAAACGCAACCGCCGCGTCGAGGTCGGCATTAACCTGCGCATCGGGCACCTTCGCCACCACCGTGGACAAAATGGTGCCGATGTCTGCCATCTTCGATACGTCCCCCTGGCGGGCGTACATCTCTGGCGCTATGGCGTAGTAGCCCAGCTTGGCGAAGCGCCGGCACATGTCCTTAATGTGCTCGTGAACGCCGAAAATTTCCTGTACTACCAGCAGCACGGGGTACTTGCCAGGCGCTGCCGGCATGGCGCGGTAAGCGGGAATACTGCCGTCGGCCACAGGCACGCTGACCTCGCCCGCCACCAAACCGGTGCTGTTGGTGACGATTGCTTGCGCCAGCGACGGGTTGGAAGCAACCGCAAACCCGGATGCCAGCGAAGTCATCACAAAGTTGCGGCGCGAAAATGCAGAACTTGCCTGTGCTGGCGCAACAGTTGGGTTTTGGAAGTCAAGTGGCTGGAGGCCGTAGCTCATCAGTTTCATAAAAAAATCTCCTGGTTAGGTAAGGTAAAAACGCGTTTGGGAAACAAAGAAAGTAAAAATAATGAATGAGGCTATGGGCTGTAGCCCGCACAGGAGGTGTAGAGGCTCTGCAACGCTGCTCCTTAAGCACTCGATCCTTGAGTACTTAAAGCCGAGCGCAGTGCCTGTAGCGCAGCAGTGAGGGCCTTGCGCTCTGCCGCCGAGCAATCTGTGCTGCAGCCGACTTGCTCATGCACTGCGTGCGCACGCAGCCTCAAGGCTTGCCCGGCTGGCGTGACGGAGATAAGCACCACGCGGTCATCGTCATCGCTGCGGCGGCGCACTACCAGGCCCTGCGCCACCAGCTTGCGAACCAGGGGCACCAGTGTTCCGGCATCAAGCGCCACGGTCTGCGCCAGCGCTCCGGCGCTGAGTTCAGGTTTCTGCCACAACGCTAGCATGACCACATACTGGGGATAGGTGAGCCCCAGCGGAGCG
Source organism: Polaromonas sp. (assembly GCA_043766985.1). Lineage (GTDB taxonomy): Bacteria > Pseudomonadota > Gammaproteobacteria > Burkholderiales > Burkholderiaceae_C > JAAFIP01. The sequence continues at coordinate 1,586 of JAYUHM010000238.1, read as the reverse complement.
AGCAGCGGGCGGTAAGTCTTGGTCATGGCCAGCGATGCTGCGTACAGCGCAAAACATAGCTGGTTGTCCAAGAACAGATCGACGGCAAGTGGTGGTTTGGATTTTGGCATGGCAAGGTATCTACACAACAGTTTACCCGGAAATCTTTTACCAAAGCTTATTTTATAAAATAAAATAAACTGATTCTATGAAAAAGGCTGTGCCAGATCGCAGAGCACTGTAGCCTGCTCAACGCACGCCGCAATGGGCTTTATTCAGCGCGGGCGTTGAATTTTCTGGTAACTTCTTTCAATGCCAAACCATGGATGGTCTTGGTGCGTGTCCTGCTAGTGTGCCGGCCCTATCGTGCAAGCTGCACCACAGACACCGTTTACGAGCTACGTGTATGCCAACAACTCACCAAGATTGTATTTTCACCGCCGAGTCTGCACCATCGGCCCAGGACGCGGCCTTGCTCGACGCACTGGGCGTGCCAGACAATCTGCGCAGCTTTGAGCCCAGCTACGCCAGCGCCCATGCCCGCGCGGCGACCACCAGTCCCTCGCACTACGCCCGCAGCCGGAATGTATTGGACGGCGGCGTGACGGGGCTGTCGCCCTACCTTACGCACGGCATCATCAGCCTGCCAGAGGTGGCGCGCACGGTAGGCGCAAAGCACAAGCTGAGCTACAACGACAAGCTGGTGTTTGAGCTGGGCTGGCGGGCATTTTTTCATCATGTGTGGGGCAGTGCGCCGCAGCCCGATGCTATTCTTGCGGACATGCGGCCTGCCCATGTGTGGCGCGGCGCGTATGCCAGTGTGCTGCCAGTCGACATTACCGAGGGCCGCACGGGCGTGCAAGCCATCGACGCGGCCGTGCGCCAGCTGTACGCCACGGGCTACCTGCACAACCACGCGCGCATGTGGCTGGCCAGCTACTGCGTGCACCTGCGCAAAGTGCATTGGCGCGCGGGGGCTGATTGGCTGTATGCGCATTTGCTGGACGGTGACTTGCCCAGCAATCACTTGAGCTGGCAATGGGTGGCGGCTACCTTTAGCAGCAAACCGTATTTATTTAACGCTAGCAACGTGGCCAAGTTTGCACCTGAGGCGGCGTGGAAGGCCTGGGCATCACCCAAAACGGCCATCGATTTAAGCTACGAACAGCTGGACACTGTGGCCAGGCTGCAAGCTGATGTGGGGCCAGAGCCTGGGGTGCACGCTGGCGTGGCGCAGCCCGCCGTTTATACGGCTGATGATATGCTGGATTTAGAGCAGTTTAAGGCTCTAGGCCAACAGAATATTGCACAGGCGGCTATGCAAAATATAGCGAATATCCTGGCCACTGGTGGGCCAGAGCTGGCAGTGGAGCTGGTGCATCCGTGGGCCTTGGGTGAGCGCGGTGCTGCAACGGCCGCCATGCAGCAGGGCGAGCAAGGCTTGCCGCAAACACCGCTGCGCATCGGCATTGTTCACACGCCAGCGCACGCGCGCTGGCCGTGGAGTGTGCGGCGCTGGGAGTTTGTATTAGCCCGCATGCAGGCGGTGTGCGACGCGGTGTTTATTGGCGATGCTGCCCAGCTGGCGCAGTGCCCCGGCTGGCCGG
>JAYUHM010000237.1:0-3331 GCA_043766985.1 Polaromonas sp. | reverse complement strand
CAGCCTTGCATACTGCCAAGGCGGTTTAACGACAGCTATTCAACACTTTGGTGTTGATGATTCCCGAGACGGCGTTCACATGAGCGCCGTCTTTCCTTAAAGAACCGATTACCCAGCAGAATATCCACCAGAGAAGGGCGCCATGACATCCGCTATTGATTACAAAACGCTCGTAGAGTCCGTAGGTGATGCCGTCATGGCTTGCGACGCTGCGGGTGCCATTACCTTGTGGAACCCTGCGTGTGAACGCATGTTTGGCTTTACGCCGCTGGACGCCATGGGCAAGTCGCTGGACTTGATCATTCCCCAACGCCAGCAGCAGCGCCACTGGGACGGCTACCACAAGACCATGCAAACCGGCATTACCAAATACGGCAATGACGTGCTGCGCGTGCCCGGCATGCACAAAGACGGTCATACCCTGTCGATTGCCTTCACGGTGTCGATGTTGTATGCGCCTGATGGGAAGGTATCCCATATTGTGGCCGTGGTGCGCGATGAGAGCGCCCGTTTTACCGAAGACCGCAATCTGCGCAAGCGCTTGATGGAGCTGGAAAGCCAGCTCGCGGCCCAAGGTAAAACAGCTTGAACCCATTTGTAAAGATGCCAGATCATGAATAACTTACGATAGAGGGTTACGCCGCCTCGCGGCACCCGTCCCACGGTGGATACCCAGGACGCGTTATCCCTTTCATCATTTTCATTACTGAGCAGGATTTTTTATGAGCAAAGCCCTAGACGGAGTCAAAATTCTTGACTTCACCCATGTACAGTCCGGCCCCACCTGCACCCAGTTGCTGGCCTGGTTTGGTGCGGATGTGATCAAGGTAGAGCGCGCGGGCGAGGGCGACGCTACCCGCGGGCAACTGCGCGACATTCCCGGCGCCGACAGCCTGTACTTCACCATGCTCAACCACAACAAGCGCTCGATTACGCTGGACACCAAGAAGCCCAAAGGCAAAGAGGTGCTGGACGAGTTGATCAAGCAATGCGACGTGATGGTGGAAAACTTTGCGCCCGGTGCGCTGGATCGCATGGGCATTACCTGGGAGCATATCCAAAAACTCAACCCGCGCATGATCGTCGCCTCGGTCAAAGGTTTTGGCCCCGGCCCCTATGAAGACTGCAAGGTGTACGAGAACGTAGCGCAGTGCGCAGGCGGTGCGGCCTCTACCACCGGTTTTGACGACGGCCCGCCCATGGTGACGGGAGCGCAGATTGGCGACAGCGGCACCGGCCTGCATTTGGCGTTGGGCATTGTGGCGGCGCTGTACCAGCGCAATACCACCGGGCGTGGCCAGAAGGTGTTGGCCCCCATGCAGGACGCTGTTTTGAACTTGTGCCGCGTCAAGCTGCGCGACCAGCAGCGCCTGGAGCGCACGAAGACCATGCAAGAGTACCCACAGTACCCTGATGGCAAGTTTGGCGATGCGGTGCCGCGTGCGGGCAATGCCTCAGGCGGCGGGCAACCTGGCTCGATTCTCAAATGCAAAGGTTGGGAGACGGACCCCAACGCCTACATCTATTTCATCACCCAAAGTGGTGTGTGGCCTGCGGTGTGCAAAGTGATTGGCGAGCCGGGCTGGATCGAGGACGAGGCCTATGCCACGCCACAAGCGCGGCTCTTGCACCTCAAACCCATCTTCGCTCGCATCGAGCAATGGACTATGACCAAGACCAAGTTTGAAGCCATGGACATCTTGAACGAATACGACATTCCCTGCGGGCCGATTCTGTCAATGAAAGAAATTGCCGAAGAGCCCGCTCTGCGCGCAACAGGCACGATTGTCGAAGTAGACCATCCCACTCGCGGTAAGTACCTGACGGTGGGTAACCCCATCAAGATGTCGGACAGTGCCACCGAAGTTACCCGCTCTCCCTTGCTGGGCGAGCATACGGACGAAGTGCTTGCCCAACTGGGGTACAGCGCAGACACCATTTCCCAATTGCGCGTAGAACGCGTCATTTAAACCATCTCCATGAACTACCCTGTCATTCCCATTGCCGTACAAGAGGTCACCAAGCAGCGCAAACGCGAGGCCCCGAAAGGCCGTCGTGTTGACCCCAAAGCGCTGACCGAGGTGCAGGGTTTGCTGGGGTCAGAGTCGCGCCAAGCTGATTTGCTGATTGAGCATTTGCACAAGATCCAAGACCAATATGGTCACTTGTCTGCTGCGCATTTGGCGGCTTTGGCACAGGAGATGCGTTTGGCGCAAACCGAGGTGTATGAGGTAGCCAGCTTCTACCACCATTTTGATGTGGTGAAAGAGGGCGAAGCTGCCCCGGCTGCACTGACTGTGCGGGTTTGTGATGGCCTGTCCTGCGAGATGGCGGGTTCACAAGATTTACTGGCCAAACTCCCCACCATTTTGGGCCGCGAAGTGCGCGTCATTGCCGCGCCCTGCATTGGCCGTTGCGAACAAGCGCCTGCCGTGGTGGTCGGTCAAAACCCGGTGCCGAATGCGACGGTGGACGCTGTGGTGGCTAAAGTAAAAGCCAAGGCTGTCGGCCATGTGCCTGAAGGTTTTATCGATTTAGCTAAATACCAAAGTAGTGGTGGTTATGCGCTACTGAAGGCCTGTGTGGCAGGCCAGCACGAAGTCGAATCGGTCATTAAAACGATGGAAGACTCCAGCCTGCGCGGCTTGGGCGGAGCGGGATTCCCCACGGGGCGCAAATGGCGCATTGTGCGCGCCGAAAAAGGCCCACGTTTGATGGCAGTGAATATTGACGAAGGCGAACCAGGCACTTTCAAAGACCGTGTGTACCTGGAGAGCGATCCCCACCGCTTTATCGAGGGAACTTTAATCGCAGCGTGGGCAGTAGGTATCGAGAAAATCTATGTCTACCTGCGGGACGAATACCACGGCTGCCGCAACATGCTGGAAGCGGAGTTAAAAAAACTCAAAGCCTCGCCTCTGATGGTGGGCCTGCCCGAGATCGAACTGCGCCGTGGCGCTGGGGCCTACATCTGTGGCGAAGAGTCCGCCATGATCGAGTCCATCGAAGGCAAGCGCGGCATGCCGCGTCTGCGCCCGCCCTATGTGGCACAAGTGGGTTTGTTTGGCCGGCCCACCCTGCAGCACAATTTTGAAACCTTGCACTGGGTACGCGAGATTCTGGAAAAAGGCAGCGCCTGGTTTGCCTCCCACGGGCGCAATGGTCGCAAGGGCTTGCGCTCCTTCTCGGTCTCGGGCCGCGTGAAGAGCCCCGGTGTCAAACTGGCACCCGCAGGCATCACCATCCAGGAGCTGATCGACGAGCATTGCGGTGGCATGCTGGATGGGCAAAAGTTTTATGCCTACCTGCCCGGCGGCGCATCCGGCGGCAT
>JAYUHM010000236.1:0-22941 GCA_043766985.1 Polaromonas sp. | reverse complement strand
GAAGATGTACGGTGCCATCTTGGGGTTCCAGAAACGGGTTTGGTGACCGAAGTGCACACCCGCGTCCAACATCTCGCGCATAGAAATTGCCATTTTTTTAACTCCAAAGGTTAGGTCTAAAATTCAACTCGTTTTGCGTGAACACTGACAGGCAGTAATGCTTTAAAGTCTCTTAAAGTCATCACTGGTCAACATTCGCAACACCTTGACTGAGCTGATTTGCGTGTTTACTTTGCTACCAACAGCCAAACACTATCATTCGGCCATATTCTGCAAAGCCATAAATTATAGCATCCCATGCCCCATCCTACCCAAACCACCCGCCCCAGCGCACGCCCCGACCTGACCAGCACACGCCAGGCCATTTTGCAGGGGCGCAGCAGTGCGGCGCAAGAGATGGCGCAATCGATTGCCATTGCCCAGTCCAATGCCTGTCAGCATACATTTTTGCGGTTGGACGCGCTGGCCGCGCAGGCCGAGGCCCTGCAAAGCCAAGCGGCTCTGCCCCTGGCTGGCTTGGCCGTGTCGGTGAAAGACCTGTTTGACGTGCAAGGCCAAGTGACGGCGGCCGGCTCCAAAGTGCTGGCCCACGCAACCGTGGCAGCCGCCGACTGCCCCGCCGTAGCGCGCCTGAAAGCCGCTGGCGGCGTGCTGCTGGGCCGCACCAACATGGTGGAATTTGCCTTCTCAGGCGTGGGCTGCAACCCGCATTACGGCACACCAGTCAACCCTTGCGGCGCAGAGCTGGCCCGGGTTCCCGGGGGTTCGTCCAGCGGCGCCGCCGTATCGGTGGCTACGGGCGCGGCTTTTGTGGGGCTGGGCAGCGATACGGGCGGGTCGATCCGCATACCGGCAGCCCTGTGCGGTTTGGTTGGCTTTAAGCCCACCGCGCGTATGGTGCCGACCGAGGGTGCCCTGCCCTTGTCCACTTCACTGGACACCGTGTGCGCCCTCACCCGGTCGGTGCGCGACGCGATTACCGTGTACGAGGTGCTGTCAGCTAGCAGCGTGCCGGCCAGCGCCGAGCCCCTTAGCCACTACAAGCTGGCCGTAGCCCGCAGCACCATGCTGGACGGCATGGACGCCACCGTGGCCCAGGCCTTTGCCCGCACGCTGGCTACGCTGCGCGCTGCAGGCGCACACATTGCCGAGATCGACCTGAGCGAGATTGCCGACCTGGGCCATATTCAGTCGCGCGGCGGCCTGTCTGCCCCTGAGGCGCAGGCCTGGCACCGTGCGCACGGCCTATGGCCCGAGCAACGCGCAGGCTACGACCCCCGCGTCGCGCAACGCATAGCCATGGCAGACACCATGACTGCGGCCGATTATGTAAGCCTGCTGACCAATCGGCGCGCCTGGATAGCCCGCACCGAGCGGGCCTTGGCCGGGTTTGACGCCGTGTTGTCGCCCACCGTGCCGCTGGTGGCACCCAGCATTGACAGCGTAGCCCCCGCTACAGGCCAAAGCCCCGCCCAAGACGCCGCCAGAGATGCCGAGTTTTGGCGCGTCAACGCCCTGCTGCTGCGCAATACCAGTGTGGTCAACCTGCTAGACGGCTGCGCTATCAGCTTGCCTTGCCACGTCGCAGGCGAATTACCCGTTGGTTTAATGGTGTGGCACGGCGCACTGCACGACAATACGGTACTCCATATTGCCCAACAGATAGAGTTTGCACTGGCGAATTAGCTACAAACATGATAGCTGCTCGTGCTATATTCTATTGGGCAAAACCCCTAATCTCTTAGTAAAACTCATGAAAATTGCTGTTGTGGGCGCTGGCATCGTTGGCGTAACCACTGCGTATGAATTGGCCCAAGATGGGCACCAGGTAACCGTATTTGAGCAGCGCGGCGCCGCCGCAGAAGAAGCCAGTTTTGCCAACGCGGGCGTACTTGCACCCGGTTACGTCACGCCGTGGGCCTCGCCCGGCATGCCCTGGAAGGTAGCCAAGCAACTGTTTGCCCAGCATGCTGCTGTGCGCGTGGGCCTGCCGCTGTCGGCTGCAGAACTGGCATGGATGTGGCGTTTTTGGCGTGCCTGCAAGCTAGACGCCTACTTGGCGCACCGCGCTGCGCTGCAAAAACTGGCGTTTTACAGCCGCGAACGCTTGCGCGCCATTACCGAGACGCACCAGCTTGAGTTTGACCGCGCGGACGGCTACATGGTGCTGCTGCGCGCCGCGAAGGACGCGGCCATGGTGCAACCCAGCCTGCAAGTGCTGCGCGAGGCGGGCGTACCTTTTAACCTGCTGGACGAAGCCGCCGCCCGGGCCATTGAGCCAGCGTTGAACCCCGACACCCATTTTTATGGCGCCGTGCACCTGCCGCAAGACGAGGTGGGCAACTGCCGCCAGTTTGCACTCATGCTGAAAGACATCGCCCGCGCAATGGGCGTAGATTTTCAATTCAACACCACCGTAGCCCATATAGATAGGGCACAATATGCTACTTTATTTATAGCAACTACCGGCTCGTCCGCGCCCCCTGTGGCGGCCCAGTTTGACGCCGTGGTGCTGTGTGCAGGCGCCGCCAGCGCGCAACTGTGTAAACCTTTGGGTACCCGGCTACCCATAGCAGCTGTGTATGGCTACTCGGTCAGCGCCCATGTGCGCGAGCCACTGGATGCCCCGCGCAGCGCGCTGATGGACGAGCGCTACAAGGTGGCCATTAGCCGCTTGGGTAACCGCGTTCGCGTTGCTGGCAGCGCCGAGATCGGTGGCCGTGTGGACGTCAAGCGCGCCAGCGCCATGCGCACGCTGTACAAAGTGCTGCACGACTGGTTTCCCGGCGCGGCCCTGATGAGCCATGGCGTACAAGAGTGGAAAGGTGCCCGGCCCATGCTGCCCGATAGACCACCGATCATTGGCGCAAGCGGTATGGCGGGGCTGTGGTTCAACACCGGGCACGGCTCCAGCGGCTGGGCCTTGAGCTGCGGTAGTGCGCGGCTACTGGCCGATGCCATGGCTGGCCGCAGTGGCGACTTGGCGTTAGAGCCGTACGCGTGGCATTGAAGGACACTGAGCAGCCATACTTCACACGTAGGCGATCAGGCTTTACGCAGCGCGGTCTAGTTCACCGCAGTAGACCCGCGCGCTTCCGTTTTGGTGTTTACAAAATCATCTTTCGGCAGGTTTTTTTTCATCACCTGCATCAGGCGTTCCGCCTCGGCCTGCAGGTGCTCACTGTCGGGGCCGAGCATGTCGTACTCAATGCGGTTAATCATGCCGGGTACGCTGGGTAATTCGTCATCCGCAGAGGAACCATTACCGGGTTTGGAGCTGGGGTTACTCAGGCCATCGGGCATTTGAGACGCATCCATCTGGGCGTAATTGCCGCCCACCCAACCAATGCGCTTGCCATTCTCCATTTTTTGCAATGTGCGCTGCGTACGGCGCTCAATGTCGGGCAACAAGGTGCCAAACACAGGCAACCAGGCAATGGCGATGCGCGCGGTTTGCGCCATGGGCGCCCCATGGGTGGCCAGTGCCATCGTGCGGGTGAGCAGTTTTTGCGCCATGGCATTGGCAAGTTTGACATCCCTTGGCATCATGACCATGGCAGCAAAAGCGTTGGACGCCACCCGCCCTACCGTGTCGACGACCGACATGCTTGACGAGATGGCCGCCGCCATTTGCACCATGCCCACCTCAAAGCCTTCATCGCCATAGCGCTCTTGAAGAACCGTCGTGTCGCTCAGCCTGATGTAGAAAAACGCGGCGTAGCTCTTTTCAGCAAACATGCGGGTTACATTTTTTGCCAGCATTTGCTCAAAACCTTGGCGGCTCAGCAGGCCGGTGAGCACATCACGCCCAAGGGAGGTTCGGGCCCGCGCCATGACCGTGCGGCCCTGACGGTGCTGTTTGATGAGTACTTGCAAAAAGATCAAGGCCGCAGCCAATGTAGCCAATGAAGCGTACATGATGGCATCGTCAACCGATACCAAATGATTTTGTGCTGCAAGACGCGCGACCAGCGAGCCCGCGTACAGCACGGCACCCAGCAAGGTAGCCAGGGCGTAGGCTTGGCCGCGCACCAAAGCATTTACTACCACAGCCAGCGCCAGTACCACGCTGCCCGCAGCCATCAACGCTACCCCTTGGTTGGACGTATCCCTCAGGGGGTACGGCATCCACCAGAGGGTGGCAAATGTACCCACTACCGCCCACACCACGGCGGTGCGCCACCACCACCGCGCATACAGGCGCTGCGACAACACCGTTGCAGTTACCCACGGAAACAACACACACCACAGGCTGTTGGTGACAAATTTGTACTGGTCGTTAAAGGTGGCACTGTCTGTAAAAGCGTAAACGCCCGCAAGGCCGCTGTTGGAGCTAACCACCCCGGCCATCAGCAGCGTCATCACGCTAATAGCCAAAAACCCCCACCGGCGAAAATTCAATGCGGCCAAGACACCCACCACGGCCAAAACCAGGTTAATGCCCAAAAGCAAACCCGTTTTCAATGCCGCATTAAGGGCTTCAAGGCGGAAGGTGTTCGAGTTTTGCAGCGCCACCGGCGCGCCCACCGAACCCCGGTGGGCTATCTCCACGACGATGCTCAGGTTGCCCGGCCTCTGCGGTATGTCAAACGCGGGTTGCCGGTCTGCAAACGGCCAGGTGTTCATGGGCAAAGTGTCGCCTGCAGACTCTTTGGTCCAGGGTCCATCGCCATAACGGTAGGCCACATGCACGGCGTCCAGCCGCGGCATTTTGAAGTTCAGGTAAATACCGTCGCCAGAACCAACCGATGCCAGCTCGATGCGGGCAACAAACCGCTGCTGCCCGGTTAAAACTATTTGCCCAGGCTCGCCTGGGCGGGTAAACCGCCCATCCGGCCAACGCCACACCTCGTTGGGATCAAATGCCTGGCTGTTGGGTTGGTCTGGCACACTGACCAGCGTGGATTCCCATTGCCCGCGCAGATCAATGGACGTAAAACCCTGGTTGTGTGGCTGGTTAGCTTGCTGCGCAAGGCTCACCAAAGGCACGGCGTGTGCCTGCGCACTGATAGCCATCATCACCAGCAGTGCCGAGACACAATGCAAACACCAAGCCATAGAGCCTGACAGCGGCCCGCGCCGCTTTAAGCCATCACTCTCATGTCCAAACCACGCCATAAGGCCAAGCACCACCTGCATTTTTACGCCAGCAAGACCGCCAAGTCGGCATCTTTTCTCTGATCAGCGCCAGTTTTTACACTTAACGCTTTAGTAAACATTGTCCCCATTGTAGAGACTAATGTGGGCTTTGGGCATCATCCATTTTGATGAGACGCCCGCAACAATGGCGCAATGCGTACATTTTTTGTAGTTTTTTGAAGGTTTATTGGCAACTGTTCGTGCTGTCAGCACGGTACACCCCCAACCTCAGCCGCCAGGCGATGGCCTAATTGGGCAGCAGCTCAGTAGTGATTTCGGTGGTCACACTGGCCATCAGCTTGTGCACCGGGCATTTTCCGGCGGCTAGCAGCAGCTCTTGCCTTTGTGCCTCCGTTAAATCACCACCCAACTTGATGGTGGTGGCCAAGCGGTAGATACCTTGGCGCTCCTGCGACGCATCGCTTTGGGTTTGCACCTCAATATCGTGCAATGGAATTTTTTTGCGCTGGGCGTACCACAGCACAGTCAGCGCTTTGCAACTGGCCAACGCTGCGTCGTACAGGTCATGCGGCGACGGCCCAGAGTCACTGCCGCCTTCTGCCACGCTGGCGTCTGTAACCAGCTCATGCGCACGAATGCGCACCGTGTGGCCCATAGGGCTTTGGTGGTTGCGGGTAACAGTGATGCTCATGGCCGGTGCCTCGTTCAAAAAAATTAACGCATCTTGGCAGCGATGGCCGCGACACGTTTGCCGTAGGCTTCTGCGGTGTCCAAGTCGCCTTGGGGAATGGCGCTGGCCGGGTCTTGCGGACCCGCTTGGGCCATGACGCCAGTATACGAGCCGATGCGGTTTTTGCCGTCAATGGTTTTGTACTCATTGGCCTCTTGCTGACCCACCCATACCATGCCCAACTGCATCGACAGCGTGACAAAGTATTGAAGCGTAGACAGCTTGTCGCCGCTCAGGCTGGCCGAGCAGGTAAAGCCGCCCGCCAGTTTGTCTCGCCATGCACCGCTCATCCACTTTTTGCTGGTGGCATCAGCAAACTTTTTAAACTGCCAGCTGGCCATACCCATATAAGTGGGGCTGCCCATGATGATGGCATCGGCTGCATCCAACGTGGACCATTGCGCGTCGGTCAGATGGCCGTCTGCGTCAATAGCGACCATATCGGCACCTGCGCCTTTGCCCACAAACTCTGCTACACGCTGGGTGTGGCCATAACCGGAGTGGTAAACGACTGCTACTTTTGCCATGGTAAAAACCTTTCATTTGGCGATTGAAAATGGTGCGGCACTAAGCGCCTGCACCGTGAGGGAAACCATTTTGACCACCGGCCAATTTAAGCGCCGCGCTTGGCGTCGACACTCCAGGCGCCAGCGCCCCAAGCCGCCAAGGTAAGCAGGCCACCTATGACAGCGATATTTTTGTAAAACATCAGCTGCTGCACCATCACCTGCTCGGCAGGCATCGCCCAGAAGTTGTGAAAGAAAAACGTAGCCGCCAGCGTGAAGACGGCCAACAGCACAGCCGCCCAGCGCGTTTGCCAGCCCACAATCAAGGCCACGGCCGCGCCAATTTCAACCACTATGGCCAAGCCTGCGCCCACTTGGGGCAGCGGTAAACCTTTGGAGGCGATGTAGCCCACCGTGCCCGCGAAACCGCCAATTTTGCTGATGCCCGCTGGCAAAAACAACAAAGCCAGCAGCAGGCGGCCAATGAACGAAAAAGGGGTTTGCAACGAATTCAGCATGGGTAATCTCCTTGGAATGGTTGAAAAAAAGAATGCACCGCTTAGGGTGCCAGGTCAAACACAATCACCTCGGCATTTTTGCCTTGGGTGATGGTGAGTGATTTTTCTGCTTCCAGCTTGGCGGCGTCGCCAGCTTTCAGCGGTTGGCCGTTGACGGTCAGCTCGCCGCGCACCAGGTGCACATAGGCTTTGCGCTCGGGGTTGAGGGCGATGGTCGCCTGCTCTACACCGTCAAACAAACCCGCATACATCTTGGCGTCCGCATGGATGGTGACGCTGCCCTGGGCGCCATCATTGCTGGCTACCAAGCGCAGCGCGCCGCGCTTCTCGGGCGCGGCAAAGGTTTTTTGCTCGTAGCCGGGGCTGATGCCAAAGACGTTGGGCTCAATCCAGATCTGGAAAAAATGCGTCTCGTCTTTCGGCGCGTGGTTGAACTCGCTGTGCAAAATACCTTTGCCCGCGCTCATGCGCTGCACGTCACCGGGCGGGATGCTGGCCGCGTTGCCGACGTTGTCTTTATGGCCGATGGAGCCGCTCAGCACGTAGGAGATGATCTCCATGTCTTTGTGCCCGTGGGTGCCGAAACCGGTGCCCGGTGCAATGCGGTCTTCGTTGATCACGCGCAGGTTACCAAAGCCCATGTGCGCTGGGTCGTGGTAACCCGCAAATGAAAATGAGTGGTGGCTTTTAAGCCAGCCGTGGTCAGCGTAGCCACGGTCTTGGGATTTGCGTAAAGTCAACATAACGGCACTCCTACTCAAAAACGAACTATCAATACGAGTGGCAAAGACACTTGCGCCTTGCCATAGCGTAAATGTAGAATCAATGCGCCGTCAAATCAATTGGTTATTTTTGTCGATTTATTTCAAATATTTTGAATATCAACTATTTACTTACCCCTGAAGCGCTGACCATGCTGCGCACCGTGGCCGAGCAAGGCTCGCTGGCAGGTGCTGCGCGCGAGCTGGGCTTGGTGCCCAGCGCCCTCACCTACCGCGTACGGCAGATTGAAGACGGCTTGGACGTACTGCTGTTTGACCGCAGCGCCCGCAAAGCCACCCTTACCGAGGCGGGCCGCGAGCTGGTGTCTGAGGGCAACCGGATATTGGCCGACCTCGAATCAGTCGCGCACCGCGTCAAACGCGTAGCTACCGGCTGGGAGCCACAGCTGACCATCGCAGTAGACAGCCTGATTGCGCAGCGCACCGTATTCGAACTCACCGATGCATTCTTTGCGCTCAAACCGCCCACCCAGCTAAAGCTGCAACGCGAAACCCTCACCGGCACCCTTGAGGCGCTGCAAACCGGCCAAGCCGACTTGGCGCTGGGCGTGGTGGTAGACCACGCTACCGCCAGCGGCCTGCAAAGCAAGCCCTTGGGCGAAGTACCTTTTGTATTTGCCGTAGCGCCGCACCACCCGCTGGCGGCCTTGCCCGAGCCGCTAACCGACGTGCTGATAGCGCAGCACCGCGCAGTCGCCGTGGCCGACAGCACCCGCAGCGGGCGCGGCGTCAGCCTGGGTTTGCTGGTGGGCCAGCGCGTGCTGACGGTGTCGGACATGCAAGACAAGCTGGACGCGCAGCTGCGCGGCCTAGGCTGCGGCTTTGTGCCGCAGTGCTTGGCGCAGCCCTTTATCACCGCAGGCCATTTGGTACCCAAGCGCACCGAACGGGCCAGCCGTTTGGTGAAGGTAAGTTACGCGTGGCGCGCTGGCGCACGCAAAGCGCCCGTAGGCAAGGCGCTGGCCTGGTGGCTACAGCAGCTGGACAGCCCAACCACGCGCCACGCGCTGCTGTATGCGCACGCAACCGATTGAAAGCCGCGCGGCAAAGTATTATGAACAATATATGCCATAAGCCCAATATAACAGGGCACAACACGCTATTTTTTATATAGCATACGTCCATCCAGAAAACCGCGACCTGTGCACTGGCTATGAGCCGCCATAGCTCAGCGCCCGGGCCTTACCGCGGAACACACGGTAGCTGAACACGGTGTAGCCAATAATCACCGGCAGCACCACCGCCGCACCCGCAAAAATAATGCGCAGCGACTCTGGCGCGCTGGCGGCTTGCCATACCGTCATGCGCTCTACCACCAGGTAGGGGAACAGGCTGTAGGCCAGGCCATAAAACGCCAGGCAAAAGATGCCTACTGCACTGGCAAACGGCACCCATTCACCATACCGATTGTCTTGCGCCAGCCGTGTAGGCAAGCGGCGCAAAGCGCGGTCGGTGATAAAAAACAGCAGGGCTGTGGCCAGGGGAATAGGCGCCAGCAGCACGATGTAAGGCAAGCTGAACCATTTGTCAAAAATAGCCTGGCTTACCCACGGCGTGGCCAGCGACACCGCGGCAATGCCCAGCGCAGTAAACCACAAGGCGTTGCGCGCCCAGCGCACGGCCTGCAGTTGCAGCGGGCCCTCGGTCTTCATCACCAGCCAGCAGGCGCCCAGCAGGGTGTAGCCCGCTACCAAACACACAGCTATCAGCGCTGCAAATGCTTGGGCTGCCCAGCTATTTTTAAAACCCAGAATGTAGCTGCCCAGCATCCAGCCTTGCGACAGCGCGGCAAGTAGCGAGCCTATGTAGAAAGCGGTGTTCCACAGCGGCTGGTGGTCTGCATGGGCTTTGGCGCGAAAGTCAAACGCCACGCCGCGCAAGATCAATCCCATCAACATCAGCGCCACAGGCAAATACACCGCGCCCAAAATGATGCCGTGGGCCACCGGAAAGCAGGTGAGCAAAATGCCCACGCCCAGCACCAGCCAGGTCTCATTCGCGTCCCAAAACGGGCCTATGGAGCTGATCATCACGTCTTTGTCGGCACTGCTGGCGCGGCGCAGCAAGATGCCTACGCCCAGGTCGTAGCCGTCCAAAATCACATAGGCCAGCATGGCCAGGCCCATGACGGCCATAAAGATGACGGGCAGCCAGTCGTTGAAGGTGTTCAGGGCATGCATGGCAGGCTCCTTGGTAACGGTGGCGCGGTAGTGGTGTGCGTTGCGTACGCGGCCTTGCGTGCCATGTGGAACACCACCGACACGTAGGCCACCAGCAGCGCCAGGTAAAGCGACAAGTACATGGCCAAGGTGGTGCCCAGCATGGGCGTAGGAATGTCAGCCGCGGCCTGCGCGGTGGTGAGCACGCCGTACACCAGATACGGCTGGCGGCCAATCTCGGTGACGTACCAGCCCGCCAGCGTGGCCACCCACCCAGCAAAGGTCATGCCCACCAACACGCGCGCCAGCCAAGGCTTTACCTCGGCCTGTTTTTTCAGCTGCCATGCACCTAGCCAGCCCACCGCCAGCATCAGCAGGCCCACGCCCACCATCAACCGGAAAGCCCAGAACACGGGTGCTACGGGTGGGTGCTTGCCGTTGAATTCATTCAGGCCCTTCACCTCGCCATTGATGTCGTGCGTGAGGTACAAACTGGCCAGCTTGGGGATGGCAATCTCATATTTGTTGGAGCGCGTGGCTTCGTCAGGCAACGCAAACAGCACTGCAGGGGCGCCCTTTTGCGTTTGCCATATACCCTCCATCGCCGCCAGCTTGGCGGGCTGGTGGTGCAAGGTGGCCAGGCCGTGCAAATCGCCAATCACCACTTGCAGCGGCACCAGCACTGCGGCCATCAGCACGCCAGTGCGCAGCGCGGCCAGCACCGACGGAGCACGGTCGCCGCGCAGCCAGCGGTAGGCGCTGATGCCGGCCACCATAAACGACACGGTAACAAAGCAGGCCGTCATCATGTGGGCGTATTTGTAGGGGAAGGAGGGGTTAAAAATAATCGCCAGCCAGTCGGTAGCGTACGCCACCAGCGCGCCGGTTTGTGGGTCGGGCCGCATCTCAAAGCCCTGCGGTGTTTGCATCCAGGAGTTAAGCGCCAGAATCCAAAACGCCGACATGCTGGTGCCAAAGGCGACTAAAAACGTGGCCAGCGTATGCACCCGGTTGCTGACCCGCTGCATGCCAAACAGCATGATGCCCAGGAAGGTAGCCTCCAGGAAGAAAGCCGTTAACACCTCGTAAGCCAGCAGCGGCCCGGCAATGTTGCCCACGGTCTTCATAAAGCCGGGCCAGTTGGTGCCGAACTGAAAACTCATGGTGATGCCGCTCACCACACCCAATGCAAAGGTCAACGCGAACACCTTGACCCAAAACGCATAAGCCTCCATCCATTTGCCGTCTTGGGTGGCGCTGAACCTGAGTTTGAAAAAAAGTAACACCCATGCCAAGGCGATGGTGATGGTGGGAAACAAAATATGAAAGCTCATATTGGCCGCGAACTGGATGCGGTGCAGGATGACGGGGTCAAACGTGTTTGTCATGGATTTGTTCCTTCAATTAGTGTTTCAAAGCTCAACAGCCTTGCGCCCACCCAAGCCCAGCTTTTCCTTGATCTCTAAAAACTTTTGCGCTGCAGCGCCCAGCTTCATCAGTTGGCGCAGCGTGTGCTCGTCCAGCTTTTGCACATCGGTCAGCCAGTTGGTCACCAGCTCGATCAGCTCGTGCATATCGCCCATGCGCTTTTGGGCAAATACGTCGGGGGCGTTGGTGGGGGTAACCAGCAAGGCGTCGCGCAGCATGCTCAGCGTGGGGTCAATCTCGCGTTTGCGCCGCTCGTCGGCCAGGGTGCGAAAGATGGCCCATACGTCTTCAGGGGCCGAAAAATACTCGCGCCGGTCGCCAGGCAAATGCTGCAAACGCACCAGCCGCCACGAGTCCAGCTCTTTCAGGCCCATGCTGACGTTGGAGCGCGAGAAAGCCAGCGCATCGGCAATCTCGTCGGCGTTCAGCGGCTTTTCGCTCACAAACAGCAGCGCGTAGATCTGCCCCACGGTGCGGTTAATGCCCCAGCGGCTGCCCATCTCACCAAAATGCAGGACAAAACTTTGGGCCAAGGGTGTTAGATTCATGGTGTTTCTTGAATTTTCAGGAATTACTGAAATTATAAGAAATTGATGGAAAAATGCACGGGCATGGGCTTTAGGCATGCGCCCAATATGGTCTTTTTCAGTTCTTGGCGGGCCCTTTGAAAGCATAGCCCGAGTTGGTCTAGTCGCTTGAGACCAGAGAAGATGGCAAGGAATATTGCATGAACTTGGGTGTGTTGCACGCTAGCGGGGTGCGGATTGCCACGCCAGGAGGTGCTGCGGCACTTGAACGCCGCCAGCGCATTGCAGCTGGGGCGCGGGAGCCGCGCGATAAGGTGCCGCGCAACGCATTTTATGCATCAAATACCCCGTAAGCCCAATAGAGTACGGCACAAGCTGCTACGTTATAAATAGCAATCACTGTGCAGAGAGTCCGCAAAACTATGGCACCCACCACAACGCACGCAACAACGCACGCAACAACGCACGCAACAACGAACCCCACAGCGGCAAGCCAGCAGTGCGCGGCCCTAGCACCAGTCATGCGGCAAGCACCCAGCGCGCGACATAAAAGCAACTGGCTGGCACCACAAACCCGGCGCGCAGCAAAATAACGTGTAGAGTGGTGACCATGACATCATCCAAAAACAAAACCATTGCCGTCATCGGCGCAGGCCTTGCAGGCATTACGGCCGCACGCACTTTGACACAAGCGGGCCACCGCGTGACGCTGTTTGAAAAAAGCCGGGGCTTTGGCGGGCGCATGGCCACCAAGCACACCGAGTTTGGCAGTTTTGACCACGGCGCGCAGTACTTTACTGTGCGTGACGCGCGCTTTCGCACCCTGATGGCCTGGGCGCTGACCACCGCACCCAACGTAGCGCGCCCCTGGGCCGCCAACGCGGTGCGCGTGCTGGACGCCACCGGCCGCATAGCTGCCGCAGCCTTACCCACCGCCGAGCCGCACTGGGTGGGCCAGCCGGGCATGAACGCCCTGGCAGCCCACTGCGCTGGCGCGCTGGTGAAAGCGGGCCGGGTGCAGCTGAGCACCCGCGTACACCGCATTACCCGCACCAACACAGGCTGGCAGCTTAACGCCGTAGACGCGCAAGACAAAGACGCCGTGTTTACCGGGTTTGACCAAGTTATTCTGGCTATGCCCAGCGTACAAGCGCATGAGCTGCTGCACAATTCAGAGCACCATCCGGCCTGGGTCAAAGCCATCGACAAAGTGGTGGTGGCGCCCTGCTGGTCATTGATGCTGGCTTTTCCCAGCGCTTTGCCCATCAAACCCAATGCCCCTCCTGTGGCACTGGGCCCGCAGTGGAACGCCGCGCGCAGCACCCACCACCGCGTGGCCTGGCTGGCTAGAGAGTCGTCCAAGCCCAGCCGCGAAGCGCTGGAGCGCTGGACGGTACAAGCCAGCGCCGACTGGAGCCGCGAGCACCTGGACGACACCGCCGAGCGCGTCAAAGCCAAGCTGCTCAAAGCCTTCGCCGAAATCACCGGCATCCGCGCCGAACCCGACTACGCCGAAGTACACCGCTGGCGCTTTGCCAAAACCGAAACCCCGCTGGGCAAGAACTACCTGTGGGACGCCAAAACCGGCCTGGGCATTTGCGGCGACTGGTGCATAGGCCACCGCGTAGAAGACGCCTTTGTCAGCGGCCTGGAGCTGGCACTGGCCGCTAAATAAGCTGCGGTGACCAGCGTGGGGGCCGTACGACGCAGCGCAGGGCCGCCCCAAGCAAGGAGAGCCCCACGCTCCAGCGAAGCTCGGGCCCCTTCCCCTGCTAGGGGCAGCGCAGTACGCGCAGCGACAAGCGTGGGGGCTACACCCACCAGCTACATCGGAAGGTTCGCCCCCTCCCCCACCGGCCCGCTCCACGCGGGCTCGCTGGTGGCGGCTTTGGCCAGTTGGCTAGACGCTAAAGCGCATGGCGGCCAGTGGCTGGTGCGCATAGAAGATGTAGACACCCCCCGCTGCGCACCCGGCGCCGACCAGGAGATTCTCAGGCAGCTTGCCGCCTGCGGCTTGGTGCCTGACGCGCCCCCGGTCTACCAGTCGCAACGCAACCCGCTCTACCAGGCGGCTTTGGACGCCTTGGTTGAGCGTGGTTTGGCCTACCCCTGCGCGTGCTCACGCAAGGACATCGAGGCGGCGTGGCAAGCCCGCGGCATGTACCACAAACCGCGCCACGGCGAACTGGTCTACCCCGGCACCTGCCGCCATGGCCTGCAGGGCAAAGCCGCACGTGCGTGGCGGTTTTTAACCCGTATTACTGAACCAAATAGCCCGTTAGCCCAACAGAATGCAGCACAAGAAGCTATTTTATCTATAGCAACTACCCAAGCCACCACCGCTTGGCATGACCGCAGGCTGGGCGCCCAGCGGCAAGACGTGCAAGCCGAAGTGGGCGACTTTGTGCTGCGCCGCGCCGACGGCCTGTGGGCCTACCAACTGGCCGTGGTGGTAGACGACGCCGCGCAAGGCATTACCCACGTGGTGCGGGGTGAAGACCTGGCCGACAACACCGCCCGCCAAATCCTGCTGCAGCGCGCCCTGGGCTACACCACCCCGCAATACCTGCATACGCCCTTAGTGTTGGCGGCTGATGGGCAAAAACTGTCCAAGCAAAACGGTGCACAGGCCATCCATTGCAGCGCGCCGCATACCGACATGCAAAATGCCGCCAGGCTGCTTGGCTTACAGGTGACTTTTGCCAACCCATTTGATCCACTGGCGTTAACAACAGCGATTGGGCAATGGGCGGCAGAAAAAATGTAGCGCCAAAGGCGCAAAAGTGCACCATTTTGGGAAAAAAATCGCTTTTTTTACTCAAAATATTGAATTTTGTAAGAAAATACAGGGGACGTAAACCTCTGCTTACGCATTTGTGCTAGGTAATATCAAAGTAACTATGCTAGCATTATTCTCGGAGCAAAAACGCGCCATCACCCAATGGCTACTGCTGTTTAGCAGCGCTGTTTTTTCGTATTTTGCTTATGCCCACAGCGTAGGGCAAGTTCAAACTACCAAGTTTTTAGCACCTGAAACTGTGGCCACGCTGTTGGCGCGCGCGGGCACCGGCTCGCCGGGTTTACAGGTGGGCGATGTGGTGTCCTACATCATCCAGTTCACGCCTGTGGCCAACGGAGCCACAACCGGGGTAGCAGGCTACATTACAGACTACATACCCCCCGGCACCGAGGTGGTGGGCGCGGCTATTGTGGCCAAGGATGGCTTGGGCAATTACAACAACATTGCACCCAATTTTCCGGGCGGTATTGACCCTGGATGGGGTAACCAAGGGCAAAAAAGCTATCTGGCACCGTTCGCCACTGCGGCCTACGACTCAACGGGCAGATGCCTGGCTGCGGGTTTTACAAACAACTGCAATGCCCGCCTGACCGAGCTGCATGCCGACACCGGTATCTTTTTCTCCACCGATCCGCGCACTGCGGTGTTTCCTGCATTGCCCACGCGCATTTTGCAGGGCGTCAACGGCTACGACATTACCCCCACAGCCGAGGGGCAACTCAACCCGATCATTGGGCAAACCAGGGCCACCACCCATAACCTGTGGGATGCCAACCAAACCAATGCGTTTGGCTCTACCCCCGCGGCAGTTACCGCATTGGTGCAACCCGCCTCCACGGCAGCCTCCATTAACGTCACTGGACGGGGCGCCAGCCCGTACAACTCCGGTTCGGCGGTCGCTGGCCCACAAACAGGCTACACGCTGGACAATACCGCTAACGTGGGCCCATGGCAGCGCATCGCCTATGCGGGCTCCCGCATAGGCGACAACACCAACGGCCCCGCCACCGCAGCCGACCCTCTGAGCCTGACCGCCGTAGGTGGCCAGCCCACCGGCATTGGCTACAACCTGTCCACCAGTAGCCCACTGCCTTCGGGCACAAACGCAGTGCGTTGGGCGGTGGGCAAACTGGTGGTGGGCGAGATCCGTTACGTCAAAATCAGCTTGCGCGTTACCGCACCTGTGCCCGCCAGCGGCATCGTCAACAGCTCCGAAGTATTTGGTGGTGATGCAGGCGATGCGGACAACGGCCAAGACAACGTTTGGCGCTACCACATCCCCAGTGTGGCCGACAACAACTCCAACCTGCTGGTGCAAAAAACGGTGGTGTGCGTGTACAGCGGCGCCGTTTGCGTGCCCGCCGACGGCTCCTACGTACCAGCGGGCTCCAAGGTTAGGTACCGCATCACCTACCTCAACGCAGGGGTAGTGCCACAGACCAATCTGGTGCTGCAAGACGTACTGCCCTGCCAAACCGCTGCCAACGCGGCC
The DNA here is from genome assembly GCA_043766985.1 of Polaromonas sp. Taxonomy (GTDB): domain Bacteria; phylum Pseudomonadota; class Gammaproteobacteria; order Burkholderiales; family Burkholderiaceae_C; genus JAAFIP01. Next base: position 6,899 of record JAYUHM010000236.1, on the reverse strand, counting down.
AGTAACATCACCGTCATCAGCGGCCCGGTGGCCTTGCCGTCGCCTAACCCACCCATCACTGCGGCGGGTAACTGCGGCACTACGCCAGACACCCGCAGCACCGTTACTTTTCCCACCCTCAGCACATTGGCCGCAGGTGCTGGCGGCAGCATTGACATTGACGTGCTTAACAATGCTGCAGCGGGCAACTTGCTGCTGAACACGGCCAAACTTTCCAGCGCTGAAGTGCCTGGCGGTGTCACCGCCAACGCCATCTCCAACGTGGGTGCGGTACCCAACCTGGCCATTACCAAAGTGGCCAACGCCACGTCTACCGTGCCGGGTGGTACAACGTCGTACACCATTGTGATCGCCAACATTGGTACGGGCAACGCCACCGGCATTTCGCTGTACGACGTGCTGCCCAGTATGGGCGGCACCGCCAACGCCAGCACGCGCTTTAGCTATGTCACTACCACGGCGGTCGTTGTATCCAGCGGCAGCACCTTCACACTGCCGCCCACGGTAAGCACCGTTGTGCCGCCCACGCTGACGCCTTACGACACCTCCCCAGTGGCCAGTAACTCGCAGCAAATCCTCTGGACTTTTGGCACTGCCACCCTTGTGCCCGGCGGCGTGATGACGCTGACCTACACGGCTAACGTAGGCGGCAGCGTGTCGGCGTCTGCCACGCCTTACTACAACAATGCCAACGTGCTGTTTGGTGGTGGTGGCGCCGGCAGAAGCGATGCGCCCAACACCGCTCCCGTACTGGTAACCTCGCCTTTATCGGTAGCCAAAACCATTGAGTGCTACTTTGTGGGCGCCACCTGCGTGGCCATTGGCCCTGGCGGCAGCATTCCACCCAACGCCAAGATCCGCTACCGCATTGACTACGCCAACACAGGCGCAGCGCCGATTGCCAACGCCATTTTGAGCGACACCCTGGCTTGCCAGACCGCTGCCAATGCGGTGAGCAATATTCAGATCATTGCAGGCCCCATTGGCTTGCCTGCGCCCAACCCACCCTTGACGGCAGCGGGTGTATGCCCCAGTACCCGTAGCACCATCAGCTTCCCGGCTACCACGCTGGCAGCAGGGCAAACCGGCACTGTCAAGCTGGACGTATCCACTACCGCTGCAGTGGGCGCCATTGTGGTGAACACGGCGGGTTTGAGTGCCGCTGGCTTTCCCAGTGCCAGCAGCGATGTGCAAGCCAGCGTAGCCGCGCAACCGGTGCTGGCCATCAACAAAGTAGCTAACGCCGCTGCGGTAGCGCCCGGTGGCACCATGTCCTACACCATTACCGTTTCCAATACGGGCACCACGGCGGCGCAAACCATCACGGTGTACGACTGGCTGCCGACGGGCACGTCTACGGTGGCTGACCTTACCCGCCGGTTTAGCTATGTAAGTACCAGCGCCATTAACGGCCTGACCAGTGTGGTGCCGGCGGTCAATCTGCCCCCCAGCCAACTGCCCTACAGCAGCCCCACCCTCAACATTTATGCAGCCAACCAGCAAGAGGTGGCCTGGAGCTTTGGTAGCCAAACCCTGGCTGCCGGTGCCAGCGCCAGCATCACCTTTGTAGTGCAGGTGGGCTCGGCCTTGCCGGTCTCACCACCCACCTACGACAACTACGCCCGCGCCAACTTCTCTGGCGGGTCAGTCAATTCGGGCGCGGCCGCAATCAGTGTCCGATTGATGGCCAATCTGGGGGTTACCAAAACCAACGGCACCTCCACCTTGGCGGCCGGTAGCACTACCAGCTACACCTTAACTTTTAGCAACCTGGGCCCCTCAGCCGCTGGGGGAGCCGTGGTTAAAGATGCGTTCTCTGCGGGTTTAAGCTGCACCACTGTCACCTGCGCTGCCACCACCGGCGGCGCCAGTTGCCCAACTAACCTGGCATTGGGCGCCCCAGTAGCCGCCGGTGCCACCGCGCTGTTTACCACCGGGGAAACCATCGCCACATTGCCTGCCAACTCCACGGTGCAACTGCTGGTGCAGTGCGGCGTTACTGCCAGCGGACAATAGCGCGGCCCCAGCGGGTATCTGCGCCTACGCCCTCTACAATCGAGGGCGTATGAGCGAACTCCCCACCCCCACGGCACCCCTTACCCACCGCCCCATCCGCAGCTTTGTGCTGCGCACCGGTCGCACCACCGTGGGGCAAGCCAAGGCGCTGGACGATTTGGGGCCACAGTTTATCTGGCCCTACCAATCCGTAGCTATTGATTTAGAAGCAGCTCGTGCTAATATCCATTGGGCTAGCGGGCCAAATGCCTCTCAAACCATCATCAAAACCATCTTTGAGATCGGTTTTGGCATGGGCGAGGCCACGGCGCATATTGCCAAGCTGATGCCCGATGCGCTGTATATCGGCTGCGAGGTGCACCCACCCGGTGTGGGCGCGTTGCTCAAGCGCATTGGCGATGAAGGCATTGACAATATTCGCATCATCCAGCATGACGCGGTCGAGGTGCTGACGAACATGTTGCCGCCCAATAGCCTGGAAGGCGTGCACATATTTTTCCCCGATCCGTGGCATAAAAAGCGCCACAACAAGCGGCGGCTGATTCAGGCGCCCTTGATCAAGCTGCTGGCATCACGCATCAAGCCCGGTGGCTATATCCACTGCGCTACCGACTGGCAACACTATGCCGAGCAGATTTTGCAGGTGCTGGGCGACGAGCCCACCCTGGTTAACACCGCACCCGCCAACCCAGCCACGGGTGCGGACGGCTATGCGCCCAAACCAGACTACCGGCCCCTCACCAAGTTTGAAAACCGGGGCATCAAGCTGGGCCACGGCGTGTGGGACCTGGTGTTTCGCAAACCTGCCTAAGCTAACGCCCAACCTAGCGCCTAACCCAACGCCTACTGCAGCGCCTCGCGCAGTAGCACTTTCACCCGCTCCCACGACGCCTGCCGCGCTGCCGGGTTTTGCCCCGCCCTCACGCGCTTGCCAGGCACCAGGCGGCTGGGTATCTCGGGCCGTTCGCGCACGCCCGGCAGCGGGTTGTCAAAGTCATGCACCGCGCCTGGGTACACGTTCAGCTCTACCGTCTGCTTAAGGCCTGTTTGCTGGGCTTGTAGCTGCTGTGCCAGCGCTATGCAGGGCGCGGGCGGCGTCCAGTCATCGTCGGCACCCAGAAAAAACGTCAGTGCGGTGTTGGGCTGATAGCCTGTGCGCACCGAATCTGCACAGCCCGGGTAGAAGGCCAAAGCCATTTTGAAGGGTGCCAGATTGCTGGCCTGCACCTGCGCGTGGGTAGCGTCGGTAGCGGCCAGCACAGCGCTGCCGCCATGCGACCAGCCCAGCACCGCTACCTTTTGCGCATCGGCCCACGGCTGCTGACGCACCCAGGCCAGCGCGCCCAGCGCGTCCACCCGCCTTTGTTGCTGGGTGATGCTGCGGGTGCCGATTTTCTGCACGCAGATAGAGCGCTCGCCCCGCGCAGTGAAGCTGTCGGGAAAGACCACGTGGTAGCCCTCACCTGCCAACATTTCGCCCATGGCTTGGTGGCGGGCGTTCAGCAGGCCCTTGCGTGCACCAGACGCAGCGTACAGGCCACCGCAGCCATGCAACGCTATAACGACGGGGCGTTTGGCTGCGTTGGCTTGGGTGCCAGTTTGGGGCTCAATCGTCGCGCCAGTCGGCAGAATTGGCGATGCCGGTGCAAACCACCACGCCTTAAGTTGTGTGCCGTCCAGGCTGGGCAGCGCCACCTCTTGCTGCGCCTGCAACGGCGCGCTGCACAGCGCGAGGCATAGGGGCGCAAGAGCGGTTAATAGTCGGCGCATTCGCATCAACCCAGTGTAGCTTTAACCGCCTTGGTGTGTTGTGACAGGGCAGTGGCCTTTACCTGCCGTTTACGTGCCAATTACTCTCTTTTATAAGCGAAATAGGCCATTAGCCCAATAGAACATAGCACAAGCAGCTACCAAATTAATAGTACCCATCTCTCGCCGCAATGTGCACTTAGCAGGCTTAAGCGCGCTCGGCCACCCAAGCTTGCACGCTGGCCAGCGCTGCGCCCAGCTTGCTCGTATCCGTACCGCCAGCCATCGCCATGTCAGGCTTGCCGCCGCCTTTACCGCCCACTTGCTGGGCTACAAAGTTGGCCAAGTCACCGGCTTTGACTTTGCCAATGGCATCCTGCGTCACGCCTGCCGCGATCTGCACCTTGTCGCCGTCCACCGCAGCCAGCACGATGACAGCGGTTTTCAACTTGTCTTTCAGCTTGTCCATGGTGTCGCGCAGGGTTTTGGCGTCGGCGCCGTCCAGTTTGACGGCCAGCACTTTCAGGCCCTTTACGTCGACGGCACTGTCCACCAAGGCATCACCCTGGCTGGAGGCCAGCTTGCCTTTGGCGCTGCCAAGTTCTTTCTCCAGCGCTTTCACCTGGTCTTGCATCTGCGCAATGCGCGCAGCCAGCTCGTTGGGTTGGGTTTTCAGCGCTGCCGCTACATTGTTAACCGTAGCTTCCAGATTCTGCACATATTCGACAGCGCCTACCCCGGTTACCGCTTCAACACGGCGCACCCCAGCGGCCACGCCACTTTCTGCTACTATTTTGAATAGCCCAATATCGCCCGTGCGCTGCACATGGGTGCCACCGCACAGCTCTTTGGACGAGCCAATTTCCAGCACGCGCACCTCGTCGCCATACTTCTCGCCAAACAGCATCATTGCGCCGCTCTGCTTGGCAGCTTCAATTTCCATCACCTTGGCGCTCGTCGCTGCGTTCGCCAAAATCTCTGCGTTCACCAGCAATTCAATCTGTTTGATCTGCGCATCCGTCACAGGGGCGTTGTGCGCAAAGTCAAAGCGCGTGCGATCAGCATTCACCAAGCTGCCTTTTTGCTGCACATGCGTGCCCAGCACTTCGCGCAGGGCCTTGTGCATCAAGTGCGTAGCGCTGTGATTGCGTATGGTGCGACTGCGTGCTTCGGTATTGACCTTGGCCGTAACTGCATCACCCACACGCAATGTGCCGGTGTGCATTTCGCCATGGTGGCCAAAAACGTCTGTTTTGATCTTCTGCGTATCCAAGGCTGCAAAAATAGCACCCTCAGTTCCAAACAATAAACCTTCATCGCCCGCCTGCCCGCCGCTCTCGGCGTAGAACGGCGTAGTCTCTAGCACGACGACCCCAGTTTGACCTGCTTTTAGCTCGTTAGTCGCTGCGCCATCTGCGTAGATAGCTACAATTTTCGTAGCTTGATCGAGCTTGTCGTAGCCCACAAAGGTATTGCTTGCACCTGCGTATTCCAGCGCTTTGTCCATCTTGAACTTGCCTGCCGCACGGGCTTGCTGCTTTTGTTTGTCCATCGCGAGGTTAAAGCCTGCCTCGTCCACGGTCAGGTCACGCTCGCGGCACACATCGGCGCTCAGGTCCAGCGGAAAGCCGTAAGTGTCGTGCAGTTTGAAGGCCACATCACCCGGCAGCGTTTGCACCTTGGCTTTGCCAGTAGCAGCGTCATAGCCCAGTGCGGAGTCCAAAATCTCCATGCCGGTCGCCAGCGTTTCGTAGAAGCGCTCTTCTTCGACTTTTAAAACATCCATCACGCGCGCAGCATCGTTCTTGAGGCGCGGATAAGCGTCACCCATCATGCGCACCAAATCGGGCACCAGCTTGTGGAAAAACGGGGTCTTTTTGCCCAGCTTGTAGCCGTGGCGGATGGCGCGGCGGATGATGCGGCGTTGCACGTAGCCACGGCCTTCGTTGGACGGGTTGACACCGTCGCTCACCAAAAACGCAGTGGCACGGATATGGTCGGCAATCACGCGCAGGCTCTTATTGTTCAAATCTGTCTCGCCAGTTTCGCGGGCGGCGGCTTTGATGAGCGCGTCAAAAATGTCAATCTCGTAGTTGCTGTGAACGTGTTGAAGAATGGCAGCAAGACGTTCGAGGCCCATGCCGGTGTCTACGCAGGGCGCAGGCAGTTTGTTCAGCGAGCCATCGGGCTGCATGTCAAACTGCATGAACACATGGTTCCAAATCTCAATAAAGCGGTCGCCATCTTCACCGGGGCTGCCGGGTGGGCCGCCGGGAATGTGCGGGCCATGGTCGTAGAAAATCTCGCTGCACGGGCCACACGGCCCTGTGTCGGCCATCATCCAAAAGTTGTCTGACTTGTACTTGCCGCCTTTGTTGTCGCCAATGCGGATCACGCGCTCGGGCGGCAGTCCGATTTCTTTGGTCCAAATGTCGTAGGCCTCCTGGTCGTCGATATAGACCGTGGCGGTCAGCTTGTCAGCCGGCAGCTTGTACACCTGTGTGAGCAGTTCCCAGCCCCATTTGAGCGAGTCGCGCTTGAAGTAGTCGCCAAAGCTCCAGTTGCCCAGCATCTCGAAAAACGTGTGGTGGCGCGCGGTGTAACCCACATTCTCCAGATCGTTGTGGTTACCGCCCGCGCGCAGGCAGGCCTGTACCGAAGCGGCGCGCACGTAGGAACGTTTGTCGGTGCCCAGGAACACGTCCTTGAACTGCACCATGCCCGAGTTGGTGAACATCAGCGTCGGGTCGTTGCCCGGCACCAGCGGGCTGGACGCGACTATCGTGTGGCCCTTGGACGCAAAGAAATCGAGGAAGGTCTTGCGAATGTCGGCGACGGTAACGGGAGCAGTGTTCATGAGCATTCGGGTCTGGATAGGGGCGCAGGAGATTGCTGCGCAACGCGTTGGCCACCAGGGCCGGCCGCTTGGGTCGGAATGCGGTGGAAACGGGCGCGATTTTACCAGTTCGTACTATGGATACTGGCGTGCAGGCGGGCCGAGGGTGGTTGGTTCGCGGGGGTCGAACACCTACCACGCGTCCAGGATCGGGTCGGTGGGGCGGTCAGCGCAGCGGCATAAAGAAGGAGGCCGAAGGCCGGGTGACAGCCGCGGAGCTGAGTGCCCTGCCGGCCGG
>JAYUHM010000235.1:0-47599 GCA_043766985.1 Polaromonas sp. | reverse complement strand
TTGATGGTGTCGTCACCCGTGCCGGCGACGATGTAGTCAATACCGGCATCGCCATTGAGCAGGTCATTGCCGTCTTCGCCAAAGATGGCGTCTCGGGCTGCGCCGCCAAAGACGGTGTCGTTGCCGCTGCCGGCGATGATCAGGTTCTCACCAGCGTTGCCGGTGATCAGGTTGGCCAAGGTGTTGCCTACGCCAAAGGCAGCGGTGCCGGTGAGGGTGAGGTTCTCGATGTTGTCGTACAGGTAGAAGCTGGTACTGGCAACCAGGGTGTCAGTGCCTTCGCCTGCGTTTTCAAAGGCGATGTCGGCTTGCACATCGACGATGAAGGTGTCGTCGCCCAGGCCACCGTACAGCAGGTCGGCTCCGGCGCCGCCGTCCAGGGTGTCGTTGCCCAAATCTCCATCCAGCCTGTTACTGATGTTGCTGCCGGTCAATTGGTCTGCTTGCTGTGAGCCAAACAGGTTCTCGATGCTGATCAACGTGTCAGTGGTGCCCCAGCCGTCATTGGCGACTGTGCCGGTGCCAAGATTGGCTATTACGCCGGACTGGTACGACGTGCTGAAGCTGGCGGTGTCGATGCCTGCACCTCCATCCAATGTGTCGTTACCGCCATACCCTTGAAGGACGTTATCGCCTGAATTTCCAATCAATGTGTCGGCGGCCAGTTCAGAGCCTCTGACGTTCTCGATGTTGATGAAAACGTCATTGCCATCGCCAGTAGCCGTGCCCAGTGCCAGGTTGACTGTGACTGCGGTTAAGGAGGTACGCAGGTCAATCGTGTCATTGCCCGCACCACCATCTATGCTGTCGTCGCCCAAACGACCACGGAAGCGTTCGTCTGCGGCGCTGCCAATCAAGGTGTCGTTAAAGTTGGAGCCATTGACACCTTCGATACTGATCAGAGTGTCATTGCCATCACCACCAGAGGCTGTGCCGGTAGATAGGTTAACGGTAATGGCGCTTGTTGCATTGAAATAATCTGCGAAATCAAAGCCTGCACCGCCATCCAGCGTATCGTTGCCTGCGTTGCCGCGCAAGAAGTTAAAGTTAGCATCGCCTATCAGTAGATCATCAAAAGCGCCGCCCGCAGCAGCATCAATGGATATGAGGGTGTCGGTGCCGCTGCCGCCCGACACGGTGCCGACCGCCAGATTGACGATTACGCTTGCAATGGCATCTGAGTTGTTGGACCAATCCACCCCTTGGCGAATGTCGTTTAAGCCACCATCTATCAAGTCATCACCCAGGCCACCGGTAATGAAATCTCCACCGTCATTGCCAAATAACGTATCGTTACCAGCCGCTCCTTCCAAGGAATTTGCGCCGTTGTCGCCAGTCAGAGTGTCATTAAAGTTGGAGCCACGGATTCGCTCGATACTGATCAAGGTGTCGTTGCCATCACCGCCTGTAGCGGAACCGGTAAGCAGGTTCACCACCACAGCCGATGTAGCAGTGAGGTAGTCTGCCCGGTCATTGCCCCCCGCGCCATCGATGGTGTCGTTGCCGCCATTGCCGCGCAAAGTGTTGTCGTTGGCCTCGCCTGTCAACACATCAGCGCCAGCGCCCCCGCGTAATTGCTCAAATCCAGTAACGGTATCGTTGCCTGCACCGCCTGTGACCAGGCCGGTCGTTAGGTTGGCGTTGATGGCGGTGCTCGTGCCGTTATAGTCCAAAAGGTCAAACAGTCCTCCACCACCATCCAGAGAGTCGTTTCCTGCAAAGCCGCGAATGAAATCGATACCAGCTGTGCCAACGATGGTGTCGTTGAAGTTGCTGCCAAACACGCCGTCAATAGAGACTAGTGTGTCATTGCCCATCCCGCCACCCGATGCAGTGCCCAGGGCGAGGTTGATGGACATTCCGCTGGTAGCCGCTTGGTAGTCCACAAAGTCAAAGCCAAGGTTGGTGTCATTGGCGCCCCCGTCCAAAAGGTCGTTGCCTGCGCCGCCAATCAAAGTATCTTCGCCAGCACCGCCAAAAATACTGTCATCCCCTTCGCGGCCCTCTAGCCTGTTACTCAGGGCATCGCCAGTGATGGAGTCGTTGAAGAGGGTGCCATTGATATTTTCAATACCTACCAGGGTATCGTTGCCGTCGCCACCAAATACTTGCCCAGTTACTAGATTGGCATTGATTGCGCTGGTCGCGTTACTGAAGTAGTAGTCCGCTGTGTCGCTTAAGCCGTTGCCACCAATAATGGAGTCGTCTCCAGCGCCACCGGTGATGTAGTCATTACCGTCACCGCCGTTGATGGTGTCGTTACCCGCTTCGCCTCTTAATGCATTGCTATTCGCGTCGCCAGTCAGGTTGTCAGACAGAGCCGAGCCCGTTATGTTCTCCATGCCAATCAAGGTGTCCGTGTTGCCCCAATTGTCGGTAGCGGTGCCGGTGGTCAGATTGACAATGACGCCTTGCGTTGCTGCGCCGACGCCATCAAAGCCGTCGTCAAAGTAATTGGCCGTGTCAAAACCTGCGGCACCAGTCAAGGTATCGTTGCCGCTGCCACCATAAAAATTATCATTACCAATACCGCCAGTGACGCTGTCGCTTCCAGCACGTGCAAACACATACCCTGCAGCAGCGCTTAGCTGAATGACATCGTTGAAACGAGAACCATGCACGTTCTCAAAGTTAATCACCGTCTCAGCTTGGCCTTCGCCGTTGTTGATCGCTATACCTGTTGCAAGGTTGATTACGATGCCTGAGGCGGCAAACTCGTAAGACACCGCATCCGAGCCTGCGCCCCCATCCAGAGAATCAACACCCAGGCCGCCAATAATGAAATCGTTACCATCGCCGCCGCTGATGGTGTCATTGCCGCCCAGACCGTCTATGACATCTGCATCAATCGTGCCGATGAGGGTATTGTTAGTGTTGTCTCCGTTGATTTGCATGATGTTTCCTGGTAAGTGTAAAAAGCAACAGTCGGTATCTATAGTTACTGTGCGTTAGCGAATTATTTATACCATCAAACAAATATGTGTGCATCCCCCATTTGTGGGGTGTGTTTGTTTTTTGCAGAAGTAACTAGTATTACTAAAGTTGTATTAGAGTGTATTCGCATCCCCTCAGCGATCAACATTTAGCCTTTGAAAAGGTGCTGAGGCTGGATTTTGTTGGCAATACGCCGGTAATTACGGCTTGAACCAATGCAATTTGTGCCGGAAGCGCTTTTGTATTTAGATCATAAGTATTCACAACTAAATTTCGCGCAGTTTCGCCGAACTGCACAAACCGCTTGGGAGACTGAAGTACTTCAGTTACACGTTCAGCCAGAGCAGCGGAGTCAAAAAAATCAGTCAATAAGCCGTGCACATTGTCTTGAAGGACTTCTCGTACTGGCGCAGTACTGCTGGCGACAACAGTGCAACCTGCAGCCATGGCTTCAAGGCAGCTCCATGACAAGATAAAAGGGTAGGTCAAATAGACATGGCAAGCGGAGACTTGCAGTAATGAGAGAAATTGGTCATGGGGCAGACGTCCCACAAACAAAACCCGGTCTTCCCAGCCCGCCGGAAGACTTGACTTAACTTCCTCAAGAAATATGCCTCTCCAAGTTTTGCCTTTGGGTGCTGGGGCTCCATAGCTGATGCCGTCCTCACCAACGATGACAACGGTTGCTTTTGGAGAGTTCTTGAGAATACGGGGCAGCGCTCTGATAAAAGTGTGGCAACCACGGTAGGGTTCAATATTGCGGTTGACAAAAGTGAGCACTTGGTCTTGCTTGCGTAACTGGCGTTGTGTGCCAGGCACCGTGAAAACGGCATCGCTTTTTGGAGCAATTACTTCGGTATCAATGCCATCAAAAATCACGCTGACGCGGTCTTGGTATTCGCGGGGTAAGGTGCTAAGTTGCCACCGGGTTGGGGTAAGACCCCAATCCATGGTGTGCATGGCCATCAGATGGGAGGCGTTACGAAGACGCAATCCGTACAAGGCCTGAGGAGAGGCTTTGCTGAACTCGGGATCAAAGCCGTAGTCAGCCCCCTGCGAATGGTAAAAAAACTCCAAAAAGCTCAGCAAGGGGACGTCTGGCCAGACGTCTTTGACAAAAAGTGCTTCACCCCAACCCGGATGCGCAATGACAATATCGGGCTTGAATCCAGAGCGTGCCAAGCGCTGCATCACGGTGGCACATGCCAAACCGCGAATGGACTTGACATACAGGTCTTGAAGGTAGGGGACTTCTTTTGGAAGGTTGTCAGTTTTTGCAGAATATCTTAGAAACTTCACCCCCTCCACCGGTCGCCCCTGGATGCCCAGCGCGACAACGGTATGTTTGTTTTTAACAAAATGCTGAGCCAGATGGATGAATTGCCCTGGGAAATTTTGGTGGATAAATAAAACATTCATCTTAGAAAAACCCCTTGCGCAATTGCACATGCCAAGGGATACGCTGGCACTTAGAGGTTGAAAAGTTATAAGGGAAGAGGGGCATGGTGCTGAGCCATAGTTTTTGTATCTGTGTGTGAATACTACCCGAAGCTCCGTGAGAGGTCTAAAGATTTCTAGTGCCGGTGGATTACAGCTTGATGCTGCAATTAAGTGAGCATGCAATAAATGGTGCTGCATCTTGAATTCGAGTGCAGGCTGAGATAATCCCCCATGCCCTTGCTGACTGACCCGAAATACCAAAACCGCTGGAAGCTGTCCGTCGCGCCCATGATGGACTGGACCGACCGGCATTGCCGCTACTTTCACCGCTTGCTTACCCAACACACGCTGCTGTACACCGAGATGGTGACCACCGGGGCGCTGCTGCATGGCGATGTGCCGCGCCACCTGGATTTCAACAGCGAAGAGCACCCGGTAGCCTTGCAGCTGGGTGGCAGCGAACCTGCCGACTTGGCCCAGGCCGCCAAGCTGGGCGCGCAGTGGGGCTACGACGAGATCAACCTGAACTGCGGCTGCCCCAGCGAGCGCGTGCAGCGCGGCGCCTTTGGCGCCTGCCTGATGGCCGAGCCGCAACTGGTGGCCGACTGCGTGAAGGCTATGCTGGACGTGGTGAGCGTGCCCGTGACGGTAAAGCATCGCATTGGCATTGACAAAACCGAGAGCTACGAGTTTGTGCGCGATTTTGTGGGCACCGTAGCGGCTGCGGGCTGCGAGGTGTTTATCGTGCATGCGCGCAATGCATGGCTGCAAGGCCTGTCGCCCAAACAAAACCGCGAGGTGCCGCCGCTGCGCTACGAGCTGGTGCACCGGCTTAAAAAAGAGTTTCCGCACTTGGTGATTGCGCTGAACGGCGGCATCAATACCATCGAACAAGTTCGCACAGAGCTGGCCCACATAGACGGCGCCATGGTAGGCCGCGAGGCGTACCACAACCCTTGGTGGCTGACCGAGTGGGACGCGCAGTTTTATGGTGACGCTAACTCCCGCGCAGGCATTACCCGGGACAGTGTAGAAGCGCAGATGGTGAGCTACATGGAGCGCGAAGCCGCCGCTAAAGGCACGCCTTGGTATTCAATCGCCAGGCACATGCTGGGCCTGCGCCACGGCCAGCCCGGCGCGCGCCTATGGCGGCAGGTGTGGAGCGACCACCGCTTAAAAAAGCTCCCCCCGCGCGAGGTTGCCCAGCGCGCGGCCCAAGCGTTGCAGCCGCTAAGCCAGCTAACTTAGATCGAATCGATAAAGCTGCGCAGCTTGTCCGAGCGGGTAGGGTGCTTGAGCTTGCGCAGCGCCTTGGCTTCGATCTGGCGAATGCGCTCGCGGGTAACGTCAAACTGTTTGCCTACTTCTTCCAGCGTGTGGTCGGTAGACATCTCAATACCAAAGCGCATGCGCAGCACTTTGGCTTCGCGTGGCGTCAGGCCGTCCAGAATGTCTTTGACAACATCGCGCAAGCCCGCTTGCATGGCGGCTTCCAGCGGCGCGGTATTGGCGCCGTCTTCGATGAAGTCGCCCAAGTGGCTGTCGTCATCGTCACCAATGGGCGTTTCCATGGAGATTGGCTCTTTGGCAATCTTCATGATCTTGCGGATCTTGTCTTCTGGGATCTCCATTTTCTCGGCCAGCAAACCGGCATCAGGCTCAAAACCATGCTCTTGCAGGTGCTGGCGGCTGATGCGGTTCATCTTGTTGATGGTTTCGATCATGTGCACGGGGATGCGGATGGTGCGTGCCTGGTCGGCAATTGAACGCGTAATGGCCTGGCGAATCCACCACGTGGCGTAGGTGGAGAACTTGTAGCCCCGGCGGTATTCAAACTTGTCTACCGCTTTCATCAAACCGATGTTGCCTTCTTGAATCAAATCAAGGAACTGCAGGCCACGGTTGGTGTACTTCTTGGCAATCGAGATCACCAGGCGCAGGTTGGCCTCGATCATCTCTTTTTTGGCCGCGCGTGAGCCGCGCTCGCCTTCGTTCATGCGCTTGTTGATGTCTTTCAGCTCGTCTAGCGGCACCACCACACGGTTTTGCAAGTCCATCAGTTTTTGCTGAATTTCTTGCACTGGCGGAATGTAGCGGCCCATGGTGGTAGACCACGCCTTGCCAGCGTGGGATTGCTTTTCGATCCATTTGAGGTCGAGCAAATGCGAGGCTACCTTGTGGTTGTTTTTGTCGCGGCCCGAGAACTCGCGAATAAAGTCGGCTTGCGGGTAGTGGCACTTGTCCACCAAAATGCGGCGCAGCTCGCGCTCTTTTTTGCGCACATCGTCCACCTGGCCACGCACCAAGTTGCACAGTTTTTCAATGCTCTTGGCCGTAAAGCGGATCAGCATCAGGTCTTGCGTCACGGCTTGCTGTGCCTTGACGTAGGCCGGTGTGCCGTAGCCCTCTTTGTCGTAAATCTTGTGCAGCTTTTCAAACAGGCCGCGCAGCACTTCAAAGCGGCGGAAGGCTTCTTGCTTGAGTTCTTCCAGCTTCTTGGTCATGGCCTTGGAGCCGCCCTTGCCGTCGTCGTCGTCGGCTTCGTCGTACTCGTCAAAGTCTTCTTCGGCCACAAAGTCGTCGGCCTCGTTGGGGTTGCTAAAACCGTCCACCACGGTAGAAATCACGACCTTTCCGTCAGCGATCTCCTGCATCATATTGAAGATTTCCTGAATCGTGGCGGGGCTGTTGGATATCGCCTCCATCATCACGTTCAGGCCACCTTCAATGCGCTTGGCAATTTCAATTTCGCCTTCGCGCGTCAGCAGCTCTACCGTGCCCATCTCGCGCATGTACATGCGCACCGGGTCGGTGGTGCGGCCAAACTCGCTGTCTACCGTAGACAGGGCGGCTTCGGCTTCTTCTTCGGCTTCTTCTACGCTGGCTGCGGTGGGTGCGTTGTTGTTCAGCAGCAGGGTTTCGGCGTCGGGTGTTTGCTCGTACACGGCTACGCCCATGTCGTTCAGCAGGGAGTGCACTACGTCCAGGGTTTCGGCATCGACCAGTTTGTCGGGCAAGTGGTCAGAGATTTCGCCGTGGGTGAGGTAGCCGCGGGTTTTGCCCAGGGTGATCAGCGCTTTGAGGCGCAGGCGGCGCTTGGACAGGTCTTCTTCCGACAACACCGTGTCGTCCAGGCCAAACTCTTTAATCAAGGCGCGCTCTTTGGCCTTGGACAGCTTCATGCGCAGGGGTTTGACTTTTTCTGCGGTTCCGGCAGCCTCGCCCTCAGCCGGTGCGGCTTCGGTAATGTCGGCTTCAATATCGCTCAGGTCAATGTCATCAACCCCGGGCACACCTTTGCCTTTTGGCTTGGGGCCACGCTTGGTGGCGGCTTTCGCATCGGGTTTCGCATCGGGTTTCGCGACGGGTTTCGCGACGGGTTTCGCGACCGCTTTAGCAGGCGTTTTGGCCGCTGCAGTGGGCTTGCTGGTTACGGCTTTGACCGCTACGCTGGGTTTTTTTTTAGTGTCGTCGACAACGAGAAATGTTTTGGACACTTTGGCGACGGGTGCTGTTTTGACAGGGATGGGCAATTTGGATGCGGGCACGGATTTGGCTTTCACAGCAGAGGTGGCTGCGGCCTTGGTTTTGGGGTGAGCCACCGCTTTGGATGGCGCGGCTTTGGGTGCCGGTTTTGCGGCGGGTTTTTTAACGGGCTTTGTGGCCATAAACACCTCAAAATAACGAAACACGAAGAAACGCGACCAAAGTAGTTAACCTAGGGCGCAAAGGGAGCGGGGAATCTAACAACCAAGGTTTTGGGCAATCATTTGGAGTGCAGTCCTTGCGAGATTGGCGGTGAGACGCAAAGGTGCTCAAGTTGCCGGTACGGAGGTGCTGCTGTTGCGCTTGGGTCGTTGTTACAAGGATTATACCCAAAAACCGATTTTATGTCACGCGATTCTTGCGTCTGGCGTCTAATTCTTTAAAGCGGGCAAACTTGACCGGGTCGGCCACTTGGGAGGACAACTCACGCATTTCGGCGCTTTCGGCCTCTATTTGCAGCTTTTCCAATATGGCGCCCAGCTCTTGCGCATCACTCTCAATGTTTTCAGGCACGGAGGCCACCAGCTTACGGGTAATGCCCTCATGCGTATGGCCACGCAGGCCCTCGCTGAGCGCTCCCCAGGTTTGAGGCCCATGCTCTTGAATTTGGGCGTCCAGCCAGCTGAACAACTCTCCATGTGGGGCTTGTAGTTCACAAAGCAAGTGGTGCTCGGCATTGCTCAGGCGCTCCCAGGCGGCGTTGTCCAGCAGCAAAATTTGCAGCGCGCGGTCGGCGCGGCTGGTGGGCGCGGCGCGGCCGGGCAGAGCGCTGGGGCGGGGCTGGGCGCTGTAGCCTGCGTTGTAGGGCGTTTTGCTGCCGCCTTTTTGCCATTTGCTGGCGCCGCGCTTAGCTTGGTGGGGGTCTTCGCCGTCGCGGCTGCCGGGCACGTAGGGGGCGTTGCCAGTTTTGGCGCTGCTGCTGCGCTGGGTGGGCGAGGCGGCCTTGGGCATCCACAGGTCGGTCAGCTCGTGCTCGCCCAGCGCCACCAAGGAGGCTATTTCGCGCAGCAACTGGCGCTTTAAGGCGCCGTCGGGCAGGGGTAACCACAGGGGCTTGGCTTGGCTGGCAAAGCGGGCGCGGCCCTCGGCTTCTTCCAGGTCGCAGCCGTCGCGGGCGGCGTCGATGAGAAAGCGGCTTAGCGGCACTGCCTCGCTGACGTAGCGCGAAAAAGCCTCGGCGCCGTGTTCGCGTACAAAGCTGTCGGGGTCGTGCTCTGCGGGTAGAAACAAAAACTTGGCGGTGCGGGTGTCGGTGGCAAAGGGTATCGCGCCGTCCAGCGCCTTGCGCGCCGCGCGGCGGCCTGCGCCGTCGCCGTCAAAGCTGAAGACTACATGGTCGGTAAAGCGGAACAGCTTTTGCACATGGTCGGTGGTGCAGGCGGTGCCCAGGGTAGCCACGGCGTTGGGAAAGCCCAGCTGGGCCAGCGCCACGACGTCCATATAGCCCTCGGTTACCAGTACGAAACCCGACTTTTGCAGCGCGGCGCGGGCCTCAAACAGGCCGTACAGCTCTCGGCCTTTGCTGAACACGGGCGTTTCGGGCGAGTTCAAATACTTCGGCTCGCCTTTGTCCAGCACGCGGCCGCCAAAGCCGATAGTCTCGCCTTTCACGTTGCGGATGGGGAACATCACCCTGTCACGAAAACGGTCGTATTTTTTCTTTTCACCGTCAGGGTTGTTCTCGTCTTCCAGTTTTTCGATAACCAAGCCGCTCTCTACCAGCAGCGGGTCGTCGTAGTCGGGGAACACACTGGCCAGGCTGCGCCAGCCCTCGGGCGCATAGCCCAGGGCGTAGTGCCTGGCTATCTCTCCCGTAAGCCCGCGCTGGCGAAAATACTGCTTGCCGCGCTCAGAGTCTTTCAGCTGCGCGCGGTAGGCGTCAGACGCTTTGAGCAGTACCTCGGTAAGAGTGGCTTGGCGGGTTTTGGTTTGCGCATCGCGCTCGCGCTCTTGCGGGCTGCGCTCGTCCTCGGGCACCGGCATGCCCATGCTTTGGGCCAGGTCTTTGACGGCCTCGATAAAGCTCATGCCGTTGTGCTCCATCAAGAAGCCAATGGCATTGCCGCTTTTGCCGCAGCCAAAGCAGTGGTAGAACTGTTTGCTGGGGCTGACGCTAAACGACGGCGTTTTCTCGCCATGGAAAGGGCACAGGCCAGAGTAGTTGGCACCGGCTTTTTTAAGCTGCACGTGCCGCCCCACCACCTCGACCACGTCTACGCGGGCGATGAGCTCTTGGATGAAGCTGTTAGGGATGGCCATTGGATTGCTATACGCTATTAAATAAATAGCAGCTTATGCTATATTCTATTGGGCTGACAACGGGTTGGCCTACCGGTTGCGGCGCTTTTTGGTTACTACGGCTTTGCTGGAGCGTGAAACCCCGCTAGCTTTTGCGCCTTTCACGGCCTTGCCACCACGTGCGCTGCTGGCGCCTTTTGCCCCCTTAACGCTGCGGCCGCCTTTGCCGACTTTCGCCTTGGCGGGCAGGTACAGCACCACCGACTGTTTGGCTTTAAAGCTGCCCGTGGGGCTGATTTTGTTCCAGCCCGACACGCTGGACGCAGTCACTTGGTAGCGCTTGGCAATTGACGCCACGGTCTCTGCCTTGCGCAGCTTCACGGTTTGCTTGCGCAGCACAATCTCGGGCGAAAAGCTGACCTGGCCATTGTCGGCCACCTGCTCCGAGACGTCATTTTGCTGCTTGGCAGAACGCGGCACCAGCAAGGTGGAGCCAGCCTTGATGAGCATGCGCGGCGGGATGCGGTTGATCTCGCGAAACTTGGCCTCGTCCATGCCCGCGCGGCGTGCGGCGTCAGCCACTTTGTAGGTGCTGGGCGCGGTCCACACCGTCCAGCCTGCAGTCTGGCCGTTATGGATGGCCAAGTTGCGTTCAAAAATACCTGCGTTGTCCCATGGCAGCAGTATGCGCGGCGTGCCCGCTTTAAAGATGACGGGCTGGTTGGCTGAGGGGTTTAACGACCTGAAATCGTCCACCTTGATTTCAGCCAGCTTGGCGGCCAGCGCCACGTCCAGGTCGCGGCTGATGGCGACGCTCTGAAAGTACGGGTGGTTGGGTATATCGGGCAGGGCGGCGTTAAAAGCGTCAGGGCTTGCCACGATGTTTTTAACGGCCAGCAACTTGGGCACGTAGTTGCGCGTTTCGTTCGGCATGCCCAGGCTGGCGTAGTCGGTGGCCAGGCCTTCGCGCTGGTTTTTGGCGATGGCGCGGCCCACCGAGCCTTCGCCCCAGTTGTAGGCGGCCAGTGCCAAATGCCAGTCGCCAAACATGCCGTGCAGTTTTTGCAAATAGTCCAGCGCGGCGCGGGTAGACGCCAGCACGTCGCGCCGGTCATCGCGAAACACACTTTGCTTGAGCGCAAAGTGCTTGCCCGTAGCAGGCATGAACTGCCACATGCCGGCAGCTTTGGCGCTGGACACGGCCTGCGGGTTAAACGCGCTTTCGATGAATGGCAGCAGCGCCAGCTCGGTCGGCATGTTGCGCCGCTCAAGCTCCTCCACCACGTGGTAGAGGTACTTGCTGGAGCGCTCGGTCATGCGGGTGATGTAGCTGGGCCGGGTGGCGTACCACTGCTCTTGGCTGGTCACCAGGTCGGACTGCAGGCTGTTCATGGCAAAACCGCGGCGAATGCGGGCCCACAGGTCAGAGTCGTTGGTTTGGCGGTAGACCACGATGGGTGGTGGCTCGGCGCTGTTTTGCGCGGCAGCTGCATCGACGCCGGTGGGCGCGGCGCGCGGCATGTCGGCGGGATTGCCATCGACATCAAAAGTACGCCCACCAGCTGCGGGGGCGGTGGGCGTGGTTGCTTGGGTTAGAACGGTGTCCTTGGTTTTGTCGTCAGCCGCGAACGCTTGGCTTGCGAGAGCCAGGCCTAATGCGCAAAGCGCAAAGCGCGGGCCAGCGATGGAAAAAGAGGGGGAAAGCAGGGTGGCTAGTTTCATCGAAAGGTGTTTTTTCATTGGGTAGACGCATTTTTTTCGCGCAAACGCAGGCCGTCTTGCTGATACCTGTGCAAGCCTGCTACGCCGCCGGTGTGGTCGATAGGGTGATGGGTGACTAGAATGATGTCCAGTTGCAAAGACATGCGTGTCAATGCATCCAACACCACAGCGGCGTCGCCAGGGGCTACCACCACGGCGCGTTGGGTGTCGTGCAGCATACAAATATAGTTATCGGTAAATGTGGGTAATGCGACAAGTTGGGCAATATGGTTCATGGCTGATCAAATTATAGGTTTGCACGACTGGTTTAATACCGCTGCGGGGCAGTATTTACTCCAATGGGAGCGCGCCCAGCTGGACTTGGCCGTGGCCGACCTGTTTGGCTACCACGCTTTGCAGCTGGGTTTGCCCCAAATACAGGGTTTGCAGGCCAACCGCATGCCGCACCAGTGGCTGGCCGTGGCCCACCCGGGCGACGCCAGCGCCTCGGTGGCCTTGGTAACGGATTTTTCATCCCTGCCATTTGCCGAAAACAGCCTTGATTTGCTGGTGTTGCCCCATGCACTGGAGTTCAGCAGCGACCCGCACGCCACCCTGCGTGAGGTAGCCCGGGTGCTGGTGCCCGAGGGCCGGGTGGTGATTTGCGGCATGAACCCCACCAGCCTGTGGGGGTGGAGGCAGCGCCGGGCGCGCGCTTACCAACGCTTTGGCCTGGGCAACCTGTACCTGCCCGACGGTGGCGACTTTATTGGCTACTGGCGCCTGCGCGACTGGCTGCGCTTGCTCAGCTTTGAGGTCGAATCAGGCAATTTTGGCTGTTATAGGCCAGCTGTAAGTAGTTCTGCATGGTTGGACCGCATGGCGTGGATGGATACTTTGGGGGCAAGGTACTGGCCTATCTTGGGCGCTGCGTACTGCATTACGGCTGCAAAAAGAGTGCACGGCATGCGCTTGTTGGGCCCGGCCTGGAAGCGCGCGCCCCGATTGGCGGCTGCTCCGGTTTCTGTAGTGCCTCGCGCCAATTTCACCTCGGTCAACAACGGGTTATCTCACCATAGTATTCATGAACACGATTGAAATTTATACCGACGGTGCCTGCAAAGGTAACCCAGGCCCGGGCGGCTGGGGCGTATTGTTAAAGTCCAATGGCACCGAAAAAGAGCTGTTTGGGGGTGAGCTGAACACCACCAACAACCGCATGGAGATGATGGCCGTCATTCAGGCACTGGAAGCCCTGAAGCGGCCCTGCAAGGTGATGCTGCATTTGGACAGCAAGTATGTGCTGCAAGGCATTACCGAGTGGATTCACGGCTGGAAAGCCAGAGGCTGGCGCACCGCCTCAAAAGAACCCGTAAAAAACGTGGAACTTTGGCAGCGTCTGGATGCTCTGGTAGCCAGCGGTGGGCACGATATTGAGTGGTGCTGGGTGAAGGGCCACTCTGGCCACCCCGGCAACGACCGCGCTGACATGCTGGCCAACAAAGGCGTCGACATGGTTCTGCGTAAATAGCTTTTTCCACCCCCGGTAAAACCCTGCAAGCCGCTTTGCCGTAGCTTCACATTGGCCTGCTACATTTGGCTACACAGTTCTAAACTATAACGAGACTTGACTTTCATGGCTTCCAAAGCGATTTATTCGGTAGTAGCAATAGTAGGTATTGCTGCTGCTTCGGGTGCAGCATATTGGTATCAAAACAAGCCGCAAGGTCCGGTTGAAATCACGGGCGCTGCATCGGGTGCATCGGCGCCACGTGCGGGTGGTGGGCCAGGTGGGGCTGGCGCCAGTGGTGGCGCCGGTGGCCCTACCGGCGTAGAGGTAGCTAAAGTAGAGGCCACCCGCCTGCAAGACGACGCGCAGTCGGTGGGCAGCATGCGCTCGCGCCAAAACGTGATGCTGCGCCCAGAGGTGGCTGGCCGCGTGATGACCATGGGCTTTAGCGATGGCGCCCGCGTGCGCAAGGGCGACGTGATGGTGCAACTGGACGACGTACTGCAGCGCGCAGAAGTGCGCCAGGCGGACGCGCAGGTGTCGATAGCGCGGGCCAACCTGAAGCGCAACCAGGATTTGGTAGCGCAAAGCTTTATTGCCCAGCGTGTGGTAGACGAAAGCGCGGCCAACCTGCAAGTGGTAGAGGCGCAGCTGGCGCTGTCCTGCGCCCGCTGGGACCGCATGCGCATCATTGCGCCGTTTGACGGCACAGTGGGCATTCGCAACATCAACATTGGCGACTATGTCAAAGACGGCGCTGATTTGGTCAATATTGAAGACCTGTCCTCGATGTATGTGGACTTTAAATTGCCTGAGCGTTTTCAGGGCAAGCTAAAACGGGAACAGCAAGTAGAGCTGGAGCTGGACGCCATGCCAGGGCGGGTATTTAAGGCCAAGGTTGAGGCGATAGACCCCCAGATTGATGCCAATGGCCGCTCAATTTCTGTGCGCGCTGTTTTGCCCAATACCGGCGGTGAAGCCAAGCGGGTAGCGGGTGCATCAGCGGGCGGGCCAGCAGGCACCGCCTCAGGTGCGCGTGCTGGTGCTGCGGCTCCAGTTGGGCGACCAGCAGCGCAGCCTCAAGCAGCACCCACAGCGGCGGCGCGGCCAGTGCAACGCCCTGGGGTTGGCGCATCATCTGGCATGGCGGGTGCAGCGCGCCCTGCCGCAGATGCTGTTATTACTGCGTGTGCGCCCTTCAGCGCGACCATCAAACTGGGTGCAGGTGCAGCGGGGCAGGGTCGCTCCAGTGGGGTTGCCGCAGCAGGTGGAAAACCTGGCACGGGGCAGACCGGACAAGGGGGCCAAGGTACGGGGCCATTGCGCCCAGGCATGTTTGCCCGCGTAAATACCGTGTTCAAGATCAACGACAACTCGCTGACGGTGCCTGAAGAGGCCATCGTGCCGCAAGGCGGCCGCCAGTTTGTCATCAAGGTGGTAGAGCAAACCGAAGAGCAAGCCAAGGCGCTTGCCGAGGCTGCCAAACAAGCCGCTGCTGCGGCAACCGTAGCAAGCGCTGCTGTAGCGCCAGCGGCTGCACCTGCACCTGCATCGGCATCGGCACCCGCGCAGCCTACAGGCTTTGTCAATGGCAAACGCCTGGTGTCGCAGCGTACCGAGGTCAAAATCGGCATCCGCCGCCCGGGGCGAGTAGAAATTACCGAAGGCGTGGCCGAAGGCGACACCGTGGTGGTGGCCGGTCAGCAGCGCTTGCAGCGCGACAACACACCTGTGCGGGTGGTTGATCTGGGTCGCCCAGGCGCTGGTGGAGGCGGTAGTGGTGGTGCTGGCGCAGGTGGCGCGGTAGGCGCCGTAGTTGCGCCATCCTCTGCACCCGCCATGCCTGCACCAGCCGGCAACGCAGCATCTGGCTTAAGCCGATAATTTCATCTATTCGCATACCCATTAGGAGCACACCATGCAACTGCCAGAGGTATCTATCCGCCGCCCGGTGTTCGCCACCGTGCTGTCGCTGCTTATTTTGCTTATCGGCTACGTGTCGTTCACCAAGCTGGCGGTGCGCGAGTATCCCAAGATCGATGAACCTACCGTGACGGTGGAAACGCGCTACCTGGGTGCCTCCAGCGAGGTTGTAGAGTCGCAAGTTACCAAGGTGCTGGAAGACTCGTTGGCGGGCATTGAGGGTGTGGACATCATCACTTCCATCAGCCGCCAAGAGCAAAGCCAGATCACCGTGCGCTTTGTGTTGACGCGCGATGCCGACAGCGCCGCCGCCGACGTGCGCGACAAGGTGAGCCGTGTGCGCCTGCGCCTGCCTGCTACGGGCATCGACGAGCCCGTGATTGCCAAGGTCGAGGCTGATGCCTTCCCGGTCATTTGGCTGGCGTTCAGCTCAGACACGATGAGCGTGCTGCAACTCTCCGACATGGCCAACCGCTTGGCCAAGCCCATGCTGCAAACGGCGCCTGGCGCAGCCGACGTGCGGGTGTTTGGTGAGCGCAAATACTCGATGCGCATTTGGCTGGACCCAGACAAGCTGGCCGCCTACAAACTCACTACGCAGGATGTGGAAGATGCCCTGCGCCGCTCTAACGTCGAGGTGCCGGCGGGCCGTATTGAAAGCAAACAGCGTGAATTTAACGTCACCAGCGCTACCGATTTGCAGCGGCCCGCCGAGTTTGCGGCCATTCAGATCAAGAGCGTCAATGGCCTGCCTGTGCGCATTGGCGACGTGGCCCAGATTCGCCAAGGCCCGGCTGCCGAGCGCACTGCTACCCGTTTGAACGGCAAAAATGCCATCACTTTAGGCGTGATACGCAATGCCACCGCCAACCCGTTGGAGTTGTCTGCCGCAGTGCGCCAGATGATCCCCAAGATCAAGGAGAGCATGCCCCCAGGCACCGAGATTGAAGTGGC
This sequence comes from Polaromonas sp., assembly GCA_043766985.1. Taxonomy (GTDB): domain Bacteria; phylum Pseudomonadota; class Gammaproteobacteria; order Burkholderiales; family Burkholderiaceae_C; genus JAAFIP01. Next base: position 31,353 of record JAYUHM010000235.1, on the reverse strand, counting down.
CAACGACAACTCGGTGTTTATTGACCGCTCGATCAAAGCCGTGTTCGCCACCATCCTGGAGGCTGTGGTGCTGGTGGCCTTGGTGATTTTTGTCTTCTTGCGCACCCTGCGTGCGTCCATCATTCCGCTTGTCACTATTCCGGTGTCTTTGATCGGCACCTTCGCCTTGATGGCGCTGTTTGGTTTCACCATCAACACACTCACTTTGCTGGCGCTGGTGCTGGCCATCGGCCTGGTGGTGGACGACGCGATTGTGGTGCTGGAGAATATTTACCGGCACATTGAAGAAGGCAAAGCGCCGCTTGATGCAGCCATCATCGGCGCTAAAGAAATTGGTTTTGCTGTGGTGGCCATGACGCTTACCTTGGCTGCGGTGTACGCACCGCTGGCCTTTGCACCAGGCCGCACTGGGCGGCTTTTTACCGAGTTTGCATTGGCACTGGCAGGCTCGGTGGTGGTGTCGGGCTTTGTCGCCCTCACGCTGTCGCCCATGATGTGCTCCAAGCTGCTAAGGCACAACCCCAACCCCTGGTTTTTTGACCGCTGGATTGAAAGCGGCCTGAACGCCTTGACGCGTGGTTACAGCAAGCTGCTGGGCTGGACGCTCAAGGCACGCTGGCTGGTGGTGCTTGTGATGATCGGCTCGGGGATAGGCACCTGGGCTTTGCTTAAAGACATCAAGCGTGAGCTGGCCCCCATGGAAGACCGGGGCGTGATCCTCACGGTGATTAACGGCCCCGACGGCGCTACGCTGGACTACACCGCCAAATACGCCGAGGCCATTGAACGCATGGGCATGCAGTACAAAGAGTTTGACCGCATCTTCACCGTTACCGGCAACCCCACCGTGGCGCAGGGCAACGTGTTTTACCGCGCCGTTCCGTGGGAAGAGCGCACCAAGAAAACCTATGACATCGCCCGTGAAATGTCAGGCCGCATATCCGGCTTGCCGGGCATCACGGCTTTCCCCATCACGCCGCCGTCGCTGGGCCAGGCTTTCCGCGAGCGGCCGATTAACTTCGTTATCGTTACCTCGGACAGCTACCAAAACCTGAGCCAGGTGGTGCGCACGTTCCAAGACGAGCTGGCTAAAAACTCTGGCTTTATACAGGTGGACACCGACCTGCGCCTGAACAAGCCCGAGATCAAAATGGAGGTGGACCGTGAGCGCGCCGCCGACATGGGCGTGAGCGTAGAGGCCGTGGCCCGCGCAGTAGAGACCATGCTGGGCGGCAGAGCGGTAACGCGCTACAAACGCGACGGCGAGCAGTACGACGTGATAGTGCAAACCAACACCACCGACCGCGACACCCCCGACGATATTGAAAAGATTTTTGTGCGTGGCCGTAACGAAGCCATGATTCCGTTGTCGGCCTTGGTCAAGCTCAAAGAGATTGTGGTGCCGCGCGAGCTGAACCACTTTGGCCAGCGCCGCTCGGCATCTATTACCGCCAACCTGTCCCCTGAATATTCGCTGGGCAAAGCGCTGGAGTTTATGGACACCACCGCCGAAAAAGTGCTGCGCCCCGGCTACGCTACCGATTTGAACGGCCAAAGCCGCGAGTTCAAAAAATCGTCCGGCTCGCTGTCGATAGTGTTTGCACTGGCCTTGCTGTTTATCTTCTTGGTGTTGGCTGCGCAGTTTGAGAGTTTTGTCGACCCGTTTGTCATCATGCTGTCTGTGCCCCTGTCGATGGTCGGCGCACTGGCGGCCTTGCAGTGGAGCGGCGGCACGCTGAACGTGTTCAGTCAAATTGGTTTGATTACGCTGGTGGGTTTGATCACCAAGCACGGTATTTTGATTGTGGAGTTTGCCAACAAACTGCGCGAAGGCGGCATGGAGACCTGGCAAGCCATTCAACAATCTGCCGCCCAACGCCTGCGCCCGATTTTGATGACCACCGGTGCCATGGTGCTTGGTGCATTGCCACTGGCATTGGCCACTGGCGCGGGCGCTGAGAGCCGTCAGCAAATTGGCTGGGTCATCGTAGGCGGCATGTCGCTGGGTACCTTGCTTACCATTTTTGTGGTGCCAACCATGTATACCCTGCTGGCACGCAAGAAGGCGCCGGGGGCTATTACCACTGCGCTGTCACCGGCTGTAGTGCACGCGGAGGTGTTGGTCAAATAGGCTGTGTATAGCGGGCAGATACTATTATTTTAGTAGCATCTTGTGCACCGCTCTATTGGGCTTTAGCCCTAAAACGCTCTAAGAATGCGTGTTAAACAGTTCCAGAAGACGGTCTAGGCCACCCGCATTGATCGCCACCATAGCCTGCTCGCGCACCTTGGGTTTGGCGTGGTAGGCCACAGACAATCCCGCTGCATCCATCATGGGCAAATCGTTGGCACCATCGCCCACCGCAATGGCTTGCTTGGCATCAATGCCTAGCTGCGCGCAAGTCTCTAGCAGCATCTTGCGCTTCTCAGCGCCATCGCAAATATCGCCCCAGGGCTGGTCTACCAGGCGGCCTGTGAGTTTGCCGTTAGCCACTTCCAGCACATTGGAGCGTGCGTAGTCCATCTGCAAGCGGTCTCGAATATGGTCGGTAAAAAACGTGAAACCACCGGACACCAGTAGCAGCTTCATTCCCGATTTTTTAAAGGCTTGCGTCAGTGCTAAAGCCCCCGGGTTCAACTGCATGCGCTGGCTAAGCACTTCTTCCATCGCACTTACAGGTACACCAGCCAGCAGCGCTACGCGGCGGCGTAGCGAATCTTTGTAGTCGGTAATCTCACCACGCATGGCGGCTTCGGTAATGGCGGCCACCTCAGCTTTACGCCCTGCTGCGTCGGCTATCTCGTCTACACACTCAATGTTGATGAGGGTGGAGTCCATGTCAAAAGCGGCGAGCTTGAAGTCAGCAAGTTTGAGTGGTGGCGTAATACCTTGAATAACCAGGCCGGGTGAATGTTCTTGGTGCGAATTCATGAAATTAGATTCAAAGTAGGTATGTTTCGGCAAGGTAAAGAGATGCAATACAAAGTGCACTACCTTGCTTGGGGTCAACGTTGCGTTGGCTCCGGGCGTTGTAGCTACAGTCCGTAAGCGTGGCTTGTTGTAAGCAACGTGCTCAGCGGTATTTTAATGGAGCTCGCCATGATGAGAGCCATCACTGTTTTTTCTAGCGCACTGGTAGTCAGTGCCAGTTTGTTATTGTCGGGCTGCGGCGGAGGCAGCGTAGACGTAGCCGTAGCGATACCCGTCACAGCAGTGGCACCCAGTGCCGCATTTGACATCACCATGCGTGTGAATGGCCAGCAACTAGCTGGGGTTGTTGTGTTGCCCGGCGTAGACCAAGACGTGTATTTGCCCGTTCCCAACAGCTTTGAACTGAACGCATCAGGCCCCGTGGTATGGACGGTAGTGGTAGGCGGCACCATCGTCGACGCCCCAGTGGGCAGCGCCATTTTGTACGGCGGCGCCAGCGTAGTGCAAACCTTGATTACCAACGCCCGATTTGCAGCTAATACCGGTAGCGCAGGATTTCTGCCTAACCCGGTCGTCGTGTCGCTGATTGCCACATCGCTGATTGATGCTCGGCAAGAGGCTCAGATTAATGTGGTACTGACGAATTAATGTGTTAACTCAGTGACGCTATAAATGTAATAGCTGCTTGTGCTATATTTTATTGGGCTAGGGGCTTATTTGACTAATTTTAAGCCAGTTAACCACCTGCAAACCTGGCACGCGGCGAAACTCGGCTTCATTGTCTGTCACCAGCGTGCAGCCTAGTGCGAGGGCGTGTGCGGCTATCAACGTGTCGTTGGGGCCAATGGGGGTGCCTTGGGCCTCCAGGGCGTTGCGCACTTGGCTGTAGTGCTGTGCTACCAAGGGCTCTAAGGCCAGCACAGGTATGTACTGCATGGTGATAGCGTAGGCGGATTGAAGCCTGGCAGACGGATTTTTGGCGATGCCATAGAGTAGTTCGCACTGCACTAAGACGCTGGTGCACAGAGGTACCATGCTTTGAGCGGCGGCAGCGGATTGGGTGATTTCTATGACCCTTTGGGCTACGATGCCTTGGGGGGTTTTCATCATATGGCTGATGATATTGGTGTCAAGCAAAAACATGTTTACAGATCCACAGGCTCCACAGGCAGTAAACCTTCGTCCACATCCGGAAACTCGTCCTCACAGGGGCCTAGCTTGCGTAATGCGTCTAGCATGGCAAGAATGGCCGCAGGAGAGCCTTTTTCAAACTGTGGCAACACAGGCTCTAACACCAAGCGAGAGCCTTCGCGTCGCAAAATAGCCTCTACGCCTGGTAATTCAAGCTCTTTAGGAATGCGCACTGCTTGGTTGGCCCCATTGCGAAACAGGCGCACATGGCGGCCAGGTTCGGCAGGTGGCTCTGCGAGTGGCCGCACTGTATAGGGTTTGATGTTGTCAGAGACGTGGTTCATGGCGCTCTCCCACTAAAACCGAGGGATTTCGGTTGTGGATAATTTAGCATATGCCGTGGCATATGTCAAACGGTTGATACATCGCAAAGAAATAGCTCAGATTAATGCGATGCTGCCAAATTAGAAATTAAATCGGCCAATGTTTCGCCATTAATTTTTGTTTGGTATTGAATTTTGACACCTTTGCTTTTGAGTTCTGGTAGTTCTTGTAATGCTTTAAAGAAGTTTTTCGCACTGGCGATCTTCCATTTCTCTTTGCTTGGAATATCACTGAGGCTGTCATAGCCTTTAGTTTCAACGACTAAGTACAGCGCCTGAGCTTTGCCATCTTGGGCAATAGCGTAGCCAAAATCAGGGTTGTATTTACCTGCAGGGGTAGGAATGTCGATTTTGGGTAATTTTGCAAACACCGTGATCGCAGTTTGAATGGATTCATCCACGGTATCACGCTCAATCTTGCTTTCGGTGGGCATAAAAGCATCGGTGTACAAGGAGCGTGCTTGGACTAGTGCATTGGTTATTGCGTGAACCTCTGGCCCACACAGTGATACAGCAATACTGTCCAGCAGATTACCGTTCTTATCCGTCAGCGAGGTTTTAACGCGGACTTCGCGTAATTCGTAAGTTACCTTGTTAACCAATAGCTCGTAAATACAGGCCAGTATGAGGTCGCGCAGTACGGTGAGTGCACGGTTTTCGTTATGACGAATTTGTGCAAATTTATCTGCGGGCATGCCACTCAATATGGCGCCAACAGTGTGAAAACTCAGCTTGGTCAGATTGGCCAGCTCGCGCACAAACTCAGATAACGAATATACCGGTTGCGATGTAATTTCATAGCTGCGTTGCGAGCTTCTCACTTGGGTGACATCTTCTACCGACTCTGTACGGGTCACATTGATCGTCAGTGGTCGCACCTGAAAGTCGGTGCCAATACGCTGCACTATCTTTTCCACCAATATTGCGGTGTCTAGCTCATACCGCAGTACGGCATCCCGGTTAAGGTTTTCCCACAGTTCCTTGAACTTTTGGTACTGGGCAGCGTTAACTCGAATATTCGGTTTGACCTTTTCTTCTTTACGTTTAACTTGACCGTAGGACTGGTAATACGCATCTAGGTAGCCCTGCATGTTGACCGCGTTTTGATCTTCAATGCCGTTGATCGTTTTCAACTTTGCCAAAATTTCATCGCGCCGCGCAAAATACGCGGTGCGTTCCAGGAGCAGGGTGGCTTTGCCTGACACGTCGTCCAGCGCAATTACCCCGAGTGCCAACAACGCATCCAGCACGCGGTTGGCTATGCGTGTACTGGGTGCCACGCCAAATTCGGCTAGTACACTGTCGTCAAACACCCGTGCCACGCGCTGTACGCTGTGCGCGGCAATTTCATTTTGAATCGACGCTACAAAATCCCCCTCGCTGGCAGGTACCACTACCACCAGCTCGTTCACCTCGTCAAAAGCCGCATCGTCAGACTGCACACGCTCTAACTTTTGGTTCACTGCCAAGCGCAGGCCGCGCCCGATTTGTTGCAGCTTAGTAATTTTGGAATTGCTAGGTGCTAGCTTGCACAGGGTAAAGATATTGGGGTTGTCCCAACCCTCTTGCAACGCCCACATAGAAAAGATAAACCGCAAATCCGTATCAAACGAAAGTAGTTTTTCCTTCTCTTGCAAAATCAGTTTGATGGCTTCTTCTTCACCTTTTTCGCTGTGCGAGCGTGCAAAGTAGCCCTTGTGTACGCGGCCAATGTCTGTCGCACTGCGCTCTAGATAAATACGGTAGCCAGGATCTAAGTCGGGTTTCTCAAGCGTTTGCACAAGCTGTGCACGGTAATGCCGCTCAAATGCCGTGCGTATAACGGCAGGTTTGGTGCCATCGGGCATGTATTTGGCCACGGCATCAATAAAGAACAAGCTCAGTGCCTTAATGCCGCGCTTGTAAAGCGCTTCTTCGCGCTCAAAATGGTTGGCTATGCTGCGCTCAATAATGAGCGCTTGCACTTGCTCTGCCAGCATGCCGTAAGAGGTGGGCTCACCCAGCGGCAGTGCAAAGCCGTTGGTAAACAACACCTCTTTGGTGGTCACGCTTTCCACCACATGACCATCTAAAAATGCAATCTCAGTTTTATCGCCCAAGTTGTCTTTGACCATTAACGCTACTGAGGCGTTTTTGCCTGCAATAGTTTGGTAGCTTACCTGCGCCGTGCGGTCTTTAGCAATGCCACTGACTGCCGTGTAGCACAGTACCTGCGCCATATCGGCACCCGTCCCCACGGTGTCCACTGCAATACCCTTGACCAAGCGTTGGCGAAAAGCCTCTAGGCTGTCCAGCGTATAAATTAGGTTTTTGTATTTCAGAGTGTCGTCGTCACCTTTGAATGTCGCGCCAAAGCGGATGGTCAGCAGCGGGTTGAACTTGGCCAGATACTCCTGGGTTTGTTTGCCCTCAAAGCGGTGTGGTTCGTCAATAATCAGCACTGGGCGCACAAATGAAAGCGCCTGCATAAAGCTTTTGGCGTGGCTAAATAAACTGGCTTCTACGCCGCGCTTGTTAATCACCTTGCTGTCGCCCGCAAACGACTGGTAGGTGGCCACCATCACCGAAATGCCCGTGTTAGCCGCGTTAATAAAGCCTTGCACCGTGCGAGCAGAGTAGTTGTACACACTAATTTTTTGACCATACTGCTTACTAAAAAATTCTGCCGTTGTTTGCAAACTTTTCAACGTGCCCTGGCGAATCGCGTTAGACGGCACCAGCACGATGAACTTGGACATTCTTTTGTCTTTGTGCAGTCTGTGAATCGTTTCAATAAAGGTAAATGTCTTGCCAGTGCCTGTCTCCATCAGAACATCCAGCGCCAGCGCTGGCGTAGCTGTCACCGCCACTTGTACATCACCCGCATGCACATGGTGGCGTGCGCGCACCTCGGCAATATTGGCTTTAAGTGCTGCCGCAGCTTCTGCTGGCACCATGGTGGGGTTGCTCTGCACATTGATGGGCGACACAAAGCGCACATCGTTAAACACATCGGCAATGGCTTGCACCGCCAGCGTTTGGTGCGCCAGCGTGGTGTATTGAAATTGGGCAATCATGCGCTTTAACTCCGCAGCCGTAGCTTGTCGTCAGAGTAGCCCAGCGATTCAGCTACCGTCTTGATACCCAGCATAAAGTTATCGTCTGCAATCCACGGCGCGTACACCGTGATGTAAGTGGCGGGTGTGCCAGCCTCTTGCAGGGCGCGTAGCGTGTCGGTCAGCGTGTCTAGCGCGACGGCTTGCACTATGAGCGCCACGTTGTCTGCCAAGTACAAATGCTGGTCTATCACGGTGTGCAGCGGGGTGGTCAGCGGCAAGCTTTCTGCCAATAGCAGGTTGTACAAGATGCGGGGCAGTTGGGCGGGCTGTGGTGTGGCGATGGCGGTTTGCAAGGCCAGTACGTCGGCTTGAGTGGCTTGTTGTAGCGGTTTTTGCAGAATGAGCGCTTCTGGGTCATCCACTAGTTCGAAGACGCGAAAGCCGGTGTCTACGGTGATCTGGTCAGTGGGCAATAAACTACCAGAGATTTTCGACTTCTCGGCTTGCTCCACCTCTATTTTTGCACCCGCACGACGCAGGCGTTCGGCAGTAATCTCGAAGATCGTGGCTTCTGGTTTACCTAGCGTATCAGTGATGAAAGTGTGTGTCTCTTTTTGTTTTTTAGGGTCGACAGCTTGTGGAATCTGGACAAGTATGAATTGACGACTCCCCCCGTCATGCTTGTTTAAAAGCATGACGGCTTCGGCCGCTGTACCGCTACCTGCAAAGAAGTCAACGACTATGCTTTTTTGCTCAGTTGTGAATGCAAGTATTTGCGAAATTAACTGAATCGGTTTTGGGTTATCGAAAATTTTTGTGATTTCGGGAAAAATTTCTCGCAACTCGTATGACCCGGCGCGGCCATCCAAGGTCAACACACTTGGTAGTTTTTCCTCATATTCGTGCGCATATACCTTTAGCTCCACAATTTTTGACTCGTCATCGCCAAACAAAATCTTTTCATTTGCGAGCAAATCTGTCATCGTATCCTTTGGAAACCGGTACCCCATTAAAGGCTGTTTACAGGGTTTCTTAGACTCTGGATGGAAAACGTCATAACGATAGCCCTCACGCCCAGGATTATGAACACTCTGACTGCCGGTATACACCCCGCCGTTGTCGATGTACTTATAGCGATCTAAAGGTGAAAGATAAGCCTTATTGTCTTTCAACCACTCAGAATAGGCTTTTTGAAGTTCCATCTGACTGGGGTATTTCGCTATCAATTCTGTTCCTACCGAAATCAGCTTGTCTTTAACGTCTGAGATTCTGGACTTCCATGCTGTGTCAAGAGAACTTTTATTTTTTCCGTAGCAAAGAATATTTTCGTGTTCTATGGCGATATTTGTTGGATTGTTATCGGTAACGTTCTTCCAAATCACGTTACCCACCCAGTTTTCCTGCCCAAACACTTCATCGCATAGCAATTTGAGCTGAGCCTGCTCGTTGTCGTCAATCGAGATAAATATCACCCCGTCATCGCGCAGCAGGTCTTTGGCCAGCAGAAGGCGCGGATACATGAAGGATAGCCAGCCGCTGTGGGTGCGGGCGCCGTAGATGTTTTTGATGTAGTCGATATTGTCTGCGCTGTAGTCTAGTTGGTTAAGTACCTCGCTTTGCTTGGCAGAAAAGTCGTCGCGGTAGATAAAGGCATCGCTTTGCGTGTTGTAGGGCGGGTCAATATAGATCAGCTTGACCTTGCCAAAGTAGCTGTGGCGCAGCAGGCGCAGAGCGTCGATGTTGTCGCCTTTGATGAGTAGGTTGGCAGTGGTGTCCCAGCGCTTGCTTTGCTCGGGGCGTGGTTCGACAATTTTTTGTACGGGTACAAAAGCGCTGTGGTAGGCTTCGCGCTTGCCTACCCAACGCAGCTCGTAGCCGTCTTCTTCTACCTGGATGCCAGCGGGGTTAGACGGGTCTAGCGCCAACTGGAGCAGTGCGGCATTGACGTGAATGCGCCCGTCTGCATCGGTTTCTACAGCTTGAGGAAATAAGCGGCGTAGTTCTTCAAGTTTATGCGCTGCGGGGCTAGGCGCTTGTAGGATGGGGTGATTCGTGGTTATGCAAAAGTTATATTTACTATTATTTTAATAGCTGTTCGTGCTATATTCTATTGGGCTGCAGGCTTATTTGACATCTAAAAAGCTCAGTCGTACCAGTTCTCTACACGCAGGCCGGGTACGCGTGCAAACTCGCGGGTGTTGCGGGTAATGACAGTGAGGTCATTTGCGATGGCAATGCCTGCGATCAGCTGGTCAACTAATCCAATAGGCGTACCGGCAGATTCCAGCGCATGGCGCAACATGCCTGCTGCCTTGGCGCTGGCGTAGTCCAGTGGCAAAACTTCATAAACGCGCATCACGTGGTCAATCTGCAGGCGCTGTTGCTCTGGCCGCTTTGACTTGGCGGTACCAAACTCTAGCTCACACAAAACGGGGGTTGGCAGCTTGATGGTGTGCGCTGGTGTGGCTTGCAGGCGCTGGGATACGGCACCGCGCTGGTTGAACAAATAAATCAGGGTGTTGGTATCGAGCAAATACATTACATCGGCTCGCGTGGAGAGCCCGGCACTTCGGACGCGCGAATCTCCTCTAGCGTTGGAAAGTCGTCAAACAGATGCGCGTTAGCTTTGATATGCTCAAAAAAGCCTTCGGGATAACCGTTGCTGTCCACAGGCGGCGTTTGCTCTTTCACCAGCTTGGCTAGCCAACTGCTGAGCGATAGCTTGGCAGCGGCGGCTGCGGCTTTAGCGCGGGCTATGGCGTCATCGTCCATATAGATAGTGACTTGGCTCATGGCTAGACTCCTAAATAATTACACTTGCAATATAAGTGCCATGCACTTATATTGCAAGTGCTTCGGTTTTGGCTGCAGTAGTGGGCTGCCCCAAGCTTTTCAGCACGTCCCGCACCATCTGCGCCCGCGCCTTCACATCGGGTAGTTCACGTTCGATGCGCAGTTTGTCGTTGCCCGCCAGTTTGATGTGCTTGTTCTTTTGAATCAGATGGATGATGGCTAGGCTGTCAATCGGCGGGTCTTTCTTGAAGCTGATGTTGATGAGGCTGGGGGCGGCGTCTACTTTGACTACGCCGTAGGGTTTGGCAATGACGCGCAGGCGGTGCACGTCGATGAGGGTTTGTGCCTGCGGGGGCAGCTTGCCAAAGCGGTCGACAATTTCTTCTAGCAGGGTGTCGATCTGGTCTGCGGTTTTGGCGGTGGCGAGCTTTTTGTAGAACGAGAGGCGCAGGTGCACGTCGCCGCAGTAGTCGCTGGGGAGCAGGGCGGGGGCGTGCAGGTTGATCTCGGTGGTGGCGTGCAGGGGGGCCAGCAGGTCGGGCTCTTTGCCGGCCTTGAGCGAGCTGACGGCTTCGGCCAGCATTTCGTTGTAGAGCTGAAAGCCGATCTCCAGCATGTTGCCGCTCTGGTTCTCGCCCAGCACCTCGCCTGCGCCGCGAATCTCCAGGTCGTGCATGGCCAAATAAAAGCCGCTGCCCAGTTCTTCCATCTGCTGGATGGCCTCTAGCCGCTGCTGGGCGTGTTTGGTGAGGCTTTCGATGTCGGGCACCATGAGGTAGGCGTAGGCCTGGTGGTGGCTGCGGCCTACCCGGCCTCTGAGCTGGTGCAGTTGCGCCAGGCCAAACTTGTCGGCACGGGACATGACGATGGTGTTGGCTGTAGGCACGTCGATACCGGTCTCGATGATGGTGGAGCACAGCAGCAGGTTATAGCGCTGGGCCACAAAGTCTTTCATCACTTTTTCCAGCTGGCGCTCGGGCATTTGGCCGTGGGCCACGGCAATGCGCGCCTCGGGCAAAATTTCTTCCAGGCGGGCGCGGCGGTTTTCAATCGTCTCTACCTCGTTGTGCAAAAAGTAGACTTGGCCGCCGCGTTTGAGTTCGCGCAGCACGGCCTCGCGGATCACGCCTTTGCCTTCGGTGCGGACGAAGGTTTTGATGGCCAGGCGACGTTGTGGTGCGGTGGCTATCACGCTTAAGTCGCGCAGGCCTTCGAGTGCCATGCCCATGGTGCGGGGGATGGGCGTGGCTGTCAGCGTCAGCACATCCACTTCAGCACGCATGGCCTTCATGGCCTCTTTGTGGCGCACACCAAAGCGGTGCTCTTCGTCGATGATGAGCAGGCCCAGGTCTTTGTATTTGACCGTGTTGCTCAGCAGCTTGTGCGTACCGACGACGATGTCTACACTGCCATCGGCCAGGCCTTTGACGGCGGCGGTGATCTCTTTGGCGCTGCGAAAGCGGCTCATCTCCATCACCTTGACCGGCCACTTGCTAAAACGATCCGTCAGCGTGGCAAAGTGCTGCTCGGCCAGCAGGGTGGTGGGCGCGAGAATGGCCACCTGTTTGCCACCTGTGACGGCGATGAATGCCGCCCGCAAAGCCACCTCGGTTTTGCCAAAGCCCACGTCACCGCAAATCAGGCGGTCCATCGGCTGCGGGCTGACCATGTCTTGGATGGTGGCGTGGATGGCAGCGCGCTGGTCGCCGGTTTCTTCAAAGCCAAAGTCGTTGGCAAATTTTTCGTAGTCACTGGCAGAGAAGCGGAACGCGTGGCCGGTGCGGGCGGCTCGTCTGGCATAAATGTTCAGCAACTCTGCCGCGCTGTCGCGCACCTGCTCGGCGGCGCGGCGCTTGGCCTTGTCCCACTGGCCGCTGCCCAGGCGGTGCAACGGGGCTTCGTCGGCAGACACGCCGGTGTAGCGGCTGATCAGGTGCAGTTGGCTGACGGGCACATACAGCTTGGCCGCGTCGGCGTATTCGAGCAGCAAAAACTCTTGCAGGGCAATGCTACCGTCGGGCATTTTTTGCCCCACGTCCATGTTCATCAAACCCCGGTAGCGGCCAATGCCGTGCTGGCTGTGCACCACAGGGTCGCCCACCTTCAGCTCGCTCAGGTCTTTGATGAGGGACTCCACATCCGTCACCTGCTCTTGCTTTTTGCGGCGGCGGGCGCTGCCGGTGGTGGCAAACAGCTCCGTCTCGGTGATGAAGTCAATGCCGCCTTCCGTCCAGGCAAAGCCTGCGGCCAGCCCTGCGGTGACGATGCCCAGCTTTTCGTCGCTGGCCTGGAATTCGGCCAGTGATTCAAAGGAGGGCGGCAGCACATGGCTGGCCCGCAAAAAGTCCAGCAGGCTTTCGCGTCGGCCTTCACTCTCTACCAGCAGCAACACCCGGTGCTTGGTGCCTACCAGGTGCGATTTGAGCAGGGAGAGCGGTTCCTCCATGCCGCGCTGGGCGGCCAAGGCGGGGAGCAGCTCGAACTCGGCGTAGTCGGTGGCTATCGAGTTGGCGGCGGGGCTGGTCAGCGCATCGCCCGGCTCTGCGGCTACGGTGCCAGGCCGAATCACCAACTGCCTGAAGGTCTTGGCTATCCCATAAAACTGCTCTGTCGATAAAAACAGCGCCTCAGGCGGCAGCACCGGGCGCTCCGGGTCGCCCTGGGCGAGGCGAAAGCGCTCTTTGCTGTCTTGCGAGAAATGGGCAAACGCACCTTCCAGGTCGCCATGCAGCACGACCGTGGCCTCGGTGCCGAGGTAGTCAAACACAGTCGCCGTCTCATCAAAAAACAGCGGCAAATAATATTCAATGCCGGCGGTGGCTACGCCGTTGCCAATGTCTTTGTAGATACGGCTCTTGGTCGGGTCGCCCTCCAGCAGCTCACGCCAGCGGCTGCGAAACTTGGCGCGCGCCGGGTCGTCCATGGGGAACTCGCGGCCCGGCAGCAGGCGCACCTCGGGCACGGGGTACAGAGAGCGTTGGCTGTCCGGGTCAAAGGTGCGGATGCTGTCCACCTCGTCGTCAAACAAATCGACCCGGTAGGGCACCAGGCTGCCCATGGGGAACAAGTCAATCAACCCGCCGCGCACGGCATATTCACCGGGGCTAACCACCTGGGTCACATGGTTGTAGCCCGCAAGCGTGAGCTGGGATTTGAACTTGGCTTCGTCCAGTTTTTGCTTGACCTTGAAGTGAAAGGTGTAGCCCGCCAAAAAGCTGGGCGGTGCCAGGCGGTACAGCGCCGTGGTGGCGGGGATCAGCACGATGTCGGCGGTGTCGGTAGCCTGCGGGTTGGTAGCGCGGCTGTGGATGCGCCACAGCGTGGCCAAGCGCTCGCTGATCAAGTCTTGGTGCGGCGAAAAGGTGTCGTAGGGCAGGGTCTCCCAGTCGGGGAACATCACCGTTTGCAGGTCGGGCGCAAAGAGGGCCAGCTCTTCCACCATGCGCTGCGCGTCAGCGGTGTCAGCGGTGACGATGGCGGTGATTCGGCCAGCGGCTTTCTCTTGCGTGGCAAATTCGGCTAATAAAAGCGAGTCGGCAGAGCTAATGGGGCGGGGCAGGGCGTGGCGCTTGCCGGGGCTGAGTTTGGGGTAATCCACTGGGTTTTGCCGAGAGAAATGGTGTTTTAAAGCAGAAAATACAAAACACCCCAAAGCCTGTGCAGTGGGGTGTGCAACTCCGATTTTAGAATAGGCGCTTAAGATACAGAGAACGATGACCACAAAACCTCAAAATAACCCCCAGTTCTTTGCCTTGATTCCTTGCGGGGGCTCTGGCAGCCGCGCGGGCGGGGCGCTGCCCAAGCAGTACCAGCCCATCGCAGGCCAGCCCATGGTGGCCCACACCCTGGCGGCGTTTACCCAAGTTGCGCGAATAGCCGAGACCTTGACCGTTATTGCGCCGGATGATGCGCTTTTTGCCCAACACGTAGGCTCCACCTACTGGGTTGCCAACTGCGCCAGCGACACGCGGGCCAAAACCGTGCTGAACGGCCTTCAAGCCATGCTTACCCAAGGCGCCCACCAAGACGACTGGGTGCTGGTGCACGACGCCGCGCGCTGCCTGGTAACGCCCGCGCAAATCAACGCTTTAATCGACGCTTGCCAGCACGACCCGGTAGGCGGCCTGCTGGCACTGCCCCTGCCCGACACGCTGAAAACTGCACTCAACGGCCACGTAGCCGGCACCGTGACGCGCGCCGACAAATGGCTGGCCCACACGCCGCAGATGTTCCGCATAGGCGCGCTCACGCAGGCGCTGGAGCATTCTTTTGCCAGTGCCACCGACGAGTCCAGCGCCATGGAGGCGCTGGGCCATAGCCCCAAGCTGGTGCACAGCAGCGCGCAAAACTTCAAGGTCACCTACCCAGAAGACTTTGCATTAGCTGAGGCCATTTTGCAGAGCAGGCAAGTGGCCAAGTAGCGCAAGGCGCATGGCCCTGCAACACCGTAACTGATGCAAAACAAACTATGCCTACCTATACCCCAACCAGTTTCAGAATCGGCGAAGGCTGGGACACCCACGCCCTGGTGCCTGGCCGCAAGCTCATCATCGGCGGCGTGCACATCCCGTTTGACAAAGGCTTGCTGGGCCATTCCGATGCCGACGTGCTGCTGCACGCCATCACCGACGCCCTCCTGGGTGCAGCGGCTTTGGGCGACATAGGCAGGCACTTTCCCGACGCCGATGCGCAGTTCAAAGGGGCAGACTCCATCGTATTGCTACAAGAGGCCGCCAAGCGCGTGCGCGCTGCCGGCTACCAGATAGGTAACATCGACAGCACCGTCGTCGCCCAATCACCCAAGCTGGCCCCGCACATCCCCGCGATGTGCGAAGGCATCGCCGCAGCGTTGGGTGTGGCGGTGCAGCAGGTGAACGTGAAAGCCAAGACGGCTGAGAAAATGGGCCCCGTGGGGGAGGGCTTGAGTATCGAAGCGCGAGCAGTTGCGCTCTTGATTCTGTAGCCTCCTACGCTATCACTAGCGCAGACCGAAGAATGACAACACGGCGACGATGATGACGATTGCGCCAACCAAGTAGACGATACTGTTCATAAACTACTCCTTTTTAGAAGACATGAGAAAGGTACAGACAAGATGCCCTGCCGCAAGCTGTGCTGCGGCAGGGCTGGACCTTGTTGGTACCTGGGCTAGGCCTGCACTCAGTTGCCGACCAAAACGTCGACGCGGTTGCCGTTGTTCAGGTTCGGGTCAGTGAAGGCACCGCGTTGTATCCTGGCAGTTGGTACGCCAGCATTGCGCAACGCGATGGCGACACTGTCCATATAGCTGCGCGATGGCCCGGACAGCGTGACCTGGGTGGAGGGGTTCTGCTGCATGTAGTTGGCAATTTCCTGGGCTTTGCCGTTGTCGGAGGCCAAAACATTGGCCCGGTTGCCGCTGAAGGTGTAGCTCCATGACGGAGTCGCCATACCCATTGCGCCAGTAGAACCTCCCATGCCTTGCGCACCCGTCTGACCCACGGCGCCTTGCGGCCCGGTTGGACCAGTCGCACCGGTTCGCCCGGTCACCCCGGCCATTTCGGTAGTGCCGGTAGCACCTTTGTAGCCGGCGGAGCCCTGTGCCCCGGTGGCACCTGTGGCACCCATCGGGCCGGCGGGTCCTTCGCGGGAAGGGCCTTCAGCGCCGCGGCTGCCCACAACGCCTTGAATGCCCGTCAGGCCCGTTGCACCGGCTGCACCGACTGGGCCAGGCATACTGGCGCCTTGCGCTCCGGTATCACCCGTCATGCCTTGCGCGCCCGTCGCACCCGTTGCACCTGTTGGGCCCGCGCGCCCAACCACCATGCGTCCGTCAACACCCGTAGCACCCACAGGGCCTTGCATGCCTTGCGCGCCGGTCGCGCCAGTAGGGCCGGTAGGTCCAATTAACGCCACACCGCTGGGGCCGGTGTCGCCGGTGTTTCCCTGCGCGCCAGTGGCGCCAGTGGCACCCGTTGCGCCGGGTGGTCCGACATAACTGATCTCCACGGGTTGCTGGTAGTTATTGCTGCCAACGAGAGCGGGCCGGTTACTGCAGCCTACGCCAACTATGGCAATTAACGCCAATGAAAGCGTGTTCAGAGCCATTGCGGTTTTCATAAAATTTCCTTTGGATAAGTAAAGTATTTGCGCACGCTATCACTAATAACAGTGCAATCGTGAGTGCGCGTTACGGTCGCATAAACCACCATACTCCGCCAGGGAAATGCTGTCTGTGCGTTGGCATACAGATACAGATGCGCACCCCGCGCAGGCCACAAAGGGCGCGTGGCGATCTACGGGGGAAGGTAGGCTCAGGACGGGTCCGGCGTGCCAGTTTTTGCCGTGGCCTGATTGCCTGCACACCGGCCATGGGCGATATCAAGTACTGCGCAGGGAGGCGTGCGCGCCTTGCGCTTGAGGTAGTCTGACATCGGCAAATCCATGCGCCTGGCTGCCGCAGCATCTACCTTGTCTTCCGTAGAAGGGCTGATGCCTTCCAGATAAAACCGCTTCAGGTCGGCCGCCGACACCACTTGCATCGATTCGGGCGGTACCAGCATCACGGCCTCGTACAGTGAAGCCGGAAAATCCATCTCGTCGACGAAGTCCTTCACTGTCTTTGCCAGATGTCGAAATCGCGCCGCGCGGTCCGGAAAATCTTGTGTGTGGGGGAAGTACGGGCGGTGAATTCCCAACTGCCCTGAGACACTTCGGCGCTCGCCGCCCATGAAGGCGAAGACGCAAGCACTCATGCATTTGTCGCTCTTGTCGACAAAAGTGAAGATGCCCATTTTGCGCAGCAGGCGGCCAATGTCCATACCCGCGTCAATGTCGCCTCCACCGCTGCCAAGCCACAACACGTTGTCGACAAGTTTTTGCTGACCATTCTTGATCAACCGCTCCATCACTAAAGCGCTATCGAGGTCTTTGCGGGTGATCTCGCCAGACAGGTAGACGCGCACCTCGTCCACCGGTGCCGACAGTCGGTCACTACCGTTTTGTGGGTAAGAAGTGTCCGCAACATTGCTGTATTTTTTGATGCCCGACCAGCTCGTCTGTCCATTGACCTGCTGCAGACTGCGAAAAACCAACTCGGCATGCACTTTCAAACTTTGCGTCGCGATAGCGACGAAGACAACAAGTGTTGCCACTGTGCGCAACCAGTAGCGCGCACGCGGGAGGCGTATGGCAAGCGGAGCATTCGATCTATGCATGGCATACCCTTGGCAGTGGCGTGCAAAGACGGCCAAGTTGAGTAACAAAGGCCGCAGTTTCCTTAGACTTGTCGAAAAAGTAATGCCCGCCAAGCTCCTCGCACTTAGCACGGTATTCTGGATACACCATGTTTGTCAGCACCATGATGGTGGCGCGCGGGTGTTCTGACTTCACATGTGAAATAAGCGCAAAACCACTGCCACTGCGCAACATAGGGTCGATAACGACCAGCTCCGGTTGATGGGTGTGCAGCTGCTGGCGCGCGCTGCCTTCGGTATCGGCCTGCGCCACTACAGCGGTATGGGGCAACTTAGCGATCAGGCTGCATAGCCTGTCG
This sequence comes from Polaromonas sp., assembly GCA_043766985.1. Lineage (GTDB taxonomy): Bacteria > Pseudomonadota > Gammaproteobacteria > Burkholderiales > Burkholderiaceae_C > JAAFIP01. The sequence continues at coordinate 13,542 of JAYUHM010000235.1, read as the reverse complement.
CGAACCAGCCACGAATAGTCCACCAAAAGAATTTTCAAACGCATCTCCGATCCATAGTGACTGGATCATGCGCCGGGTTAGCGCGTTACGCTATCAGCATGCAGCGCAACATTTTTCCAATGAGTGGGTAGCCGCTGTAAGGATATCCCTACGGGCTGTAAGCCTGGTCACCGGCTTAGGGCGTGGCACCTTCGTCGAGCAAACCGTGTTTCAAGCCATAGCGGATCAGTTCAGCGACACTGCTCATCTGCATTTTTTGTAGCACGCGAGTTTTATAGGTGCTGACCGTTTTGGCACTGAGGTTGAGCCGCAACGCAATGTCGTTGATGGCCTGTCCATTGGCTATGTTGCGGAAGATCAAAAATTCACGGTCCGACAGAAGGGCATGGGGCGGGCGGTCGTCTTGCAAAATCAGGCTGAAAGCCAGATCTGTGACGACATCCGCGCTGATGAAGCGCCCCCCGGTTGCCACTGTGCGGATCGCACTCAACAATTGTTGCGAGGCGCTGTCCTTGCATAAATACCCGCTAGCCCCAGCGCGTATGCTGCCCACGGCGTACTCGTCTTCTTTATGCATGCTGAGCACCAGGATGGGGAGTTTGGGCCGTTCACTCTTGATCTGCTTGATCAGGTCAATACCGCTGCGCCCTGGCATGGACATGTCCAGCAGCAGCAAGTCCCACTCGCCGCCGCGCACGCGCTCCAGAGTCTGAAATCCATCACTGGCCTCCCCTGCAACGACCATATCGCCGGCAGTGGCAAGAATCTGCTTCAAACCTTCGCGCATCAAGGTGTGGTCGTCGGCAATGAGGATGCGAATCATGCTGTGGCCTGCACGCTCTTGGGAATGATGACTTCTATATGCGTGCCGCGCCCTGGGGAGCTGTCGATGACCAATCGCCCGCCGAGCATATCCACGCGCTCCCGCATGCCCAGCAGACCATAAGTTTTGCGCTCCCCCTCCAGCGCGGTCGATAGGCCGCAGCCGTCGTCGGCGATGGTGAGCAGCAGTTCGTCGCCACTATCATGCAGCGCAACCATCGCATGCGACGCTCGGGCGTGGCGGGCAATGTTGGTCAGCGCCTCCTGCACGATGCGAAACAGCGTAGTAGACAGGGAATCGTCCAAGCCGTAGGCCTCACTGTCCAACAACAGATCACACGGTACCGCGAAGCGCTGCGTGAAGTTTTTGACGTAGCTAGAAATTGCCGCTTCAAAACCCAGATCATCGAGCATGCCGGGCCGCAGCTCATCGCAAATGTCCCGCGTCGTGTCGACCATGCTGTCTATCAACTGATCAATTCTGGCCAGGCGCGCGCGCGTTGCTGGCGCAAGTGGTGTGATGGTATTGGCCAGGCTGTTGAAGTCGATGCGCAGAGCCGTCAGGCTTTGCCCCAGTTGGTCATGCAGTTCGCGTGCAAAGTGTGCGCGGTCATCTTCGCGTGCCCGTTGCAAGAAGATCGATAACTGCTTTAAATTGGCCCGGCTTTCCACCAATGCACGCTCGGCCTGACGGCGCTGGGTGATGTTACGGATATTGCACTGAATCACCTTGATGCCCTCGCAGTCATAGGCGTTACTGACGAATTCAACCTCAATCAATACGCCCGTCTTGGTTTTCAACGGTAAATCCTCGTAGCGCACATAACCTTTGGTTTGAAGCCGGGAAAAGACCTCCTTGCTCTCCTTGATATCTGCGAACGGGCCGACTTCCCAGAGTTTCTTGCCCAAGAACTCGGCGTGCGTGTAGCCCAGCATGTCAATCAGGTAGGGGTTGACATCCTCGATTTGGGCGGTATTTGCGTTGAGCAGCAAGATACCGTCCTGCGCGGTTTCAAAGAGGCGACGGTAACGACTTTCTGACACCCGCAATGCTTGCAGCGCCCCACCGCCGAGCGCATTAGGGGCGGAGGAATGGGTGGGCAATTCAAGAGTACGAGGCATGTGAAAACTCCTTAAAACCGGCGCAGGCAGTGCGAACCAGGCCCAACGGCCGGCGGCCTGCACGCCACGCCCTCTAAGTTACCCTAAACGAAATCGCGGCCCTTGTCTGCGCGCTAGCGCTCAGAGCGCAGCGGCATGGGTGTATCTGTAAAACAAGTGAATTTGAAAGCCAAAACCGCAGAGAAACTGCACCCGGCAGGCGAAGGCCAAAGCAGTGATGTCAGAGCTGTATCGCTATTGATGTGATAGCTACTCGCATCCTGCTCTATTGGGCTTACTGTCTAAAACCCACTAATATCTTGCTGCAACGGCAATGCGACCAATAACGTGGTCTGGCTAAGCTTTGCCAGCCTTACGCAGTTTGATATGCGCGGCTAGGCCGCCAGACGCGGTGTTGGCCAGTGCAAACATGCCGCCCATGCGCTGCACGGTTTTTTCCACAATAGCCAAGCCCAAGCCCGCGCCAGTGGCCTCGGTGCGGGCGGCGTCGCCGCGAAAGAAGGGCTGGGTAAGGTGTTTGAGGGTTTCATCGTTCACGCCCACGCCGTGGTCACGCACTTTCAGCAGCACCCACTCGTCTTTGGTGCGCACGGTAATGTCTAGCCGCGTGATATTGGTGTTAGGCGACTTGCCGTATTTGCGGGCGTTTTCTATCAAGTTGGCCAGCACACGGATCAGCTCTACCTCTTCGGCTATCACGTACACGTCGCCCACAATGTCCATTTTGATCTGCATGTCGCCAGCGTCGTGCATGGCAAACATGCTGGCCTCCAGCACGTCGTTCAGGCACACCGCCTGCAACTTGGTTTGGTCAGGCCGGGCGTAGTCTAAAAACTTGTCAATGATGCTGTCGAGTTGCTCAATGTCGGCTGCCATGTGCGCGCGGGCCGACAGGTCGTGCACGCTCATCTCGGTTTCCAGGCGCAAGCGGGCCAGCGGCGTGCGCAGGTCGTGCGATATGCCGGCCAGCATGACGGCGCGGTTTTGCTCTATTTTGGCCAGTTGCTGGGCCATGCGGTTAAAGCCCACGTTGACCTCGCGAATCTCGCTGGTAACGGCGCGTTCATCCAGGTGGCTGGCCTCAAAATTACCGTCCTTCACCCGGCTGGCAGCAAAGCTCAAGGCCTTGAGGGGCCGGTTAATCAAACGGGCAATCACCGCTGCACCGGCCAGCGACAACACGGCTGCAATCATCAGCCAAATGAGCCAGGTTTTACCGGCTACCGGCATGATGCGCGACAGATCGGTCAGCAGCCAGTAGGCATCGCCTTCGATGACAAAACCCACCCACAAACCCGGCTCGCCATTCACCTCGCGCGCCAGCAGGGTGTCTTTGCCCAAACGCGAACGCAGCTCGTTGGTGACTTGGCTGGTTTGCGCGCTGTTATCAAAAACCACCACCTTGTCGGTGCTCTCGCGCGGCAGCACCCGCACGCCTTCCAGCTCGGCCAGCTGTTTAATGAGCGAGACACGGGCAATGGCGTCGGCATGCACCAGCGCAGCGCGGCTCAGGTTAACCAGCGAGGCAATTTGCTGGGCATTTTGCGAGGCTTGCGGCGCGCTTTCAATCACCCGAAAGGTTTGCAGCCAAGCTACCGCACTGCCCACCAGCAACAGCGCCAATAAAAAAAACGTGCGCCAAAAAAGGCTAAGCCGCACCCGGCTAGCCACCGCCTGGCGCATGTGCAGGGGCGCGGGGCCGGTTTCTAGCGGTGCAGGGCTGGTAACGTCAATGGTGGGCATTAACGTATTGTCGTTGCCAATTTAGTTTTTACCATCGGGTACAAACACATAGCCTACGCCCCACACGGTTTGGATGTAGCGCGGCGCGGCCACGTCGGCCTCGACCATCTTGCGCAGGCGCGAGACTTGCACGTCCAGGCTGCGGTCAAAAGGCTCAAACTCGCGGCCGCGGGCTAGCTGGGCCAGCTTTTCTCGCGACAGCGGCTGGCGCGGGTGGCGCACCAGCGCTTTCAGCATGGCAAACTCACCGGTCGTCAGTGGCATTTCTTCACCGTTTTTACGCAGGGTACGCTGGCCCAGGTCAAAGTCAAACGGGCCAAAGGTGACGGTTTCGTTCTCGGTAGACGGTGCACCGGGTGACTCGTGCGCCGGGCGGCGGCGCAGCACGGCGTGCACGCGGGCCAGCAGCTCGCGTGGGTTAAACGGCTTGCCCAGGTAGTCGTCGGCGCCTACCTCCAGGCCTACGATGCGGTCTACGTCTTCGCCTTTGGCGGTGAGCATGATGATGGGGGTGCGGTCACCGGCAGCGCGCAGACGGCGGCAGATGGACAGGCCATCCTCGCCGGGCATCATCAGGTCCAGCACGATCAGGTCAATTGGGTCGCGCATCATGATGCGGGTGAGGGCCTTGCCATCTTCGGCGACGATCACTTCAAAGCCCTCTTGGGCCAGATAACGGCGCAGCAGGTCGCGGATACGGGCATCGTCGTCCACCACCAAAATACGGTCGGCTTGTTTGGCTACTTGGGTCATAAGGTACCTCTCAATAAATATGTAACAGAGCCCGTTTTTACCCCATAAAATTAAGAAAACCTATAAAAATCATAAACTTACGACACTCTGTTACAAATTTTGCATGCTAACGCAGCATCTTGACACGCCCGATGTGTTCCCTGGGGGCTGCTCGTTCGTTATGGTGCTATCGCGACTACATTTTGTAGCGCACGTGGCTTTTTGACCATAGGCAAACTTAGGCAGACTAGCTAGGATTACCCCCATGAAATACAGCAATGCGTTAACGCAAACCGCCCACAGACAAGGGCTGGTAAGTAGCCAGGTAAGGGCTTTTGGCTCGGGTTTGACCTTGAGAGTGGCAGCCTTTTTGGCAGCCCTTTTAGCCTCTGTTATAGCCTGCTCGCCAGCTTGGGCGCAGGACGACCCCTTGCAGCAGCGCCGCCAGGAATTGCGCAGCACGGTGCGCCAGCAGCGCGGCGACGGCGTGGCCCCTGTCAACTTCAGCAAGCAGCCCAACAGCGGCGCCGACAACAAGGCCGCAGGCCCTGTCAACCTGCGCCATTTGACTGCTGAAGAACGCACCGAACTGCGTCGCCAACTGGCCCGCGACCTGCGTGCCCAGCGCGGCCCTGCCAACGTATCGCAGTAGCCACCGCTGGCCACGGCCCTGCACCTGCAGGCTGCGTTTGTGCGGTAAGCTACCAGATCCATTACCTCGGACCCGTATGAAAAATACTACTAAAATAATAGCAGCTTGTGCCATGCTCTATTGGGCTGACAGCAGTTTTTCGCAGAATATGCGGCTGGACGCACCGCAAAACATTGCCTCGCTGCAGTCCAGCGGCAGCGTAGAGGTGCAGCAAGACCTGCTGATGATCTCGATGAACACCACCAAAGACGGCGCCGACGCTGCCGCGGTGCAAACCCAGCTTAAAACAGCTTTGGATGCCGCGCTGAACGAGGCAAAAAAAGTAGCCCAGCCCGGCCAGCTGGACATACGCACGGGGTCGTTCAGCCTGTACCCGCGCTACAGCCGCGACGGCAAGATCAACGGCTGGCAGGGCACCACCGAGCTGGTGCTGGAGGGCCGAGACTTTGCCCGCATCAGCGCTACCGCCGGCAAAATCAGCAGCCTGACCTTGGGCCAAGTCAGCTTTGGGCTGTCGCGCGAGGCGCGTGCCAAGGTAGAGGGCGAGGCGCAGCAGCAAGCCATTGACCGCTTTAAAACCAAAGCCGCCGAGATCAGTAAAAGCTTTGGTTTTGGTGGCTACAGCATCCGTGAGGTATCGGTCAATGCCAACGACCAAGGCTTTGCGCCACCGCGCGGGCGCATGGTGGCGATGGAAGCCAAGTCCATGGCCTCGGACGCGCCCGTGCCGGTAGAGGCTGGGCGCAGTACCGTGGTGGTGACGGTGAATGGATCCGTGCAGATGAAATAGCGCAGGGCTGCAAAGTGCAAAGCCGCGCATGCTAGCGCAGCCCACTGGCAACGCCAAAGCGCGTTGGCGTACCGACTGTAAGTTTAGGTAGCCAGCCACGACCAAAGCCGTAATGCACGCGCCACTTACCCTACCGCCGCCTCAAACTCAGCCAGAACGCCTGGCACGCATGGCCCAGCGCATGCAGCGCACGGGCCAGTGGAGCCCATCCCAAGCAGCGGGCAGGCGCTGGACGATGGGCTGCGTGTCCCTGGAAGTTACCCAGCGCTGCAATCTGGACTGCACCTTGTGCTACCTGTCAGACAGCGCAGAGGCGGTGCGCGACATTCCGCTGGAAGACCTGTTTCGGCGCATTGACGGCATAGCGGCGCAGTTTGGGCCCAACACCGACGTACAAATTTCCGGTGGTGACCCCACATTGCGTGATCGCCGGGAGCTGTCGCAGATAGTGCGCTATGTGCGCGCATGCGGCATGAGGGCATCACTGTTGACCAATGGCATTTTGCTTGACCGCGCGTGGCTGCAAGTGTTGGTTGCGGATGGTTTGAACGATGTAGCCTTTCATGTAGACATGACGCAAGAGCGCAAAGGCTATGCTTGTGAGGCCGACTTGAACACACTGCGCCTGCAATACATCAACATGGCACGTGGGCTGCAGCTATCGGTTATGTTCAACACCACGGTGTTTGCAGGCAACATGGCCGAAATGTCTGCGCTGGCCAATTTTTTTGTGCAACACAACGATGTAGTGCGCTTTGCCTCGTTTCAGTTGGGTGCCGACACCGGGCGCGGCACAGCAGAGGGGCGGGACGCCGTGGCGGTAACGCAAGCCTCGGTGTGCCAAGCCATAGAGCAGGGCGCAGGCGTGCCTTTGAACTTTGACGCGTTGCAGGGCGGCCACCGTAGTTGCAATCGCTACGCGATGTTGTTCACCGTGGGTGAGCAGCGTTTTGACGCCCTGCAAGACGGCGCGTTTGTAGCCCGCGTCATGCGCGACACGGCTGACGTAGTGATACCGCGCGACCAAGGTTTGCGCGGCGCATGGGCGCTGGGCAAAGTGGTGCTGAGCCAACGCCAATTGTGGGGCGGTTTTATCAAACACACGGCCCGTATGGCGTGGCAGGCAAGAGGCGAATGGTTTAGCCATGGGCGCGTTGTGCCGCCTGTGCGAAAAATCTCCTTTTTTACGCACAATTTTATGGACGCGTGCAACCTGGACGCTGACCGCATTGACGCCTGCGTTTTCATGGCGGCTACGGTCGACGGCCCCATGTCCATGTGCGCCTACAACGCTGCCCGCGACAACTACCTGCTCAAGCCCATCGTCTTGGCCAGTGGCGAAACCTGGCAGCCACTGGCCGTGGCGCCAGACGCGCTAGGTAATGTCAGCATTCCGCTCAAATGGCTCAAAGGCAAACCCCGTGAGGCGGCGATGACCGCGCGCCATCAGCAGGCTGTGGAGGACGTCAATTGTTAATGCAATATTACCCAAACTTTCGCGCAGCCCTACAGCGCGTAGCGATGGCGGCATTTGTGCTGCTGCTGTGTGCATGTAGCACAGTAGTTAAAGTGCCCCTGACCGCACGTACTGATGCCCAAAGCCCGCCTGGATTGAGCCTGGCCGATGCGCGAAGCGGCTACGCGCGGGTGCTGCAGCGCCATGTCAACGACCAAGGCGAAGTCAACTTTGCCGCCCTGCGTGACGACACCAGCAACGGCGGCATTAAAGCACTTGAAAACTACGCACTGGCTATTGCCGCTACCCCGCTGGACGCTCTGGGTAGGCCGGCTACGCAGCTAGCGCACATGATCAATGCCTACAACGCCTTGTCCATGTTGAACGTGGTGGCTTCGGGTATTCCGCCAACGCATGCGGGGTGGGCCAAGGTTCAATTTTTTGTTTTGCGCAAATTTGACATTGGCGGCGTGGCCACATCGCTGTACGCCTTTGAAAACGATACCATTCGCAAACTGAACGAGCCACGTATCCACTTTGCTCTCAACTGCTCTGCGGTGTCGTGCCCCGTATTGCCGCGCCTGCCTTTTACGGCTGACAAGCTGGGCGAAGAACTCGACCGCGAAACCCGCGCCTTCTTTGCCCGCCCGCAAAACCTGCGCATTGACGACGCAAAGCGCACGGTGTTTTTTAACGAGATTTTGAAGTTCTATACCGAGGACTTCACGCCCGCACACGCGCCCAGCCTGATAGCTTACGCCCAGCGCTACACCAGCAGAGCCATTCCCTCAGATTACGCTGTAGCGTTTAGCCCCTACGACTGGACAGTGGCTAACAGCCAGCGCCCACGCTAGGCCGGGGCCTTGGGTGCCTTCGGTGTCCATGAATCAGCAGCAAGGTCAGGGTGGCATTTTGCGGCCCAAAAGCGCATACTTGCACATTGCCATCACGCCAGAAGGATTCTCATGACTCTATGCCCCATCGCCATTGCCGTCGGTTGCAAAAAATGCCCTGCTTTCAGCGTTTGCCCGGTTAAGACTACGCTGGGCGATCAGCCCAAAGCTGATGCCGCCAAGCCCGAGGCGGCTAAAGCTGCGTCTAAGAGCAAAAAGAAATAAGCTGGCCAGCGCGCGGCGTGGCTGCCCGTCGCGTCCTTCGCGGCGGGTTAGGCGCCTACTGCCTATAGCGCCCGGGCAGCGGCCAGGCCGCTGCGCACGGCGCCTTCCAGCGTAGCGGGGTAGGGGCCTTGCACGTAGTCGCCACAGGCCAGCAGCCTGGTTGCAATGCGCATGCTGGGCCGCTGCAATCCGGGCGTGCACGCAAAGGTAGCGCGCTTTTCTACGATGGTTTTAACGGGTTGCAAGTCTGCCAAGCCAAGCTGCTGGCGGCCTTGCGCTATTACCTGCCGCTCTAGCGTGGCTGCATCGCCCGTGCTGGCACTCACGACAAAAGCCAATACCCCTGGTTGCCCGCTGAGCGCGCCACGGTCAAATACAAACTGCGCCGGCTGCTGGGCGTTGCTGCTGCTGCTGCGAAGGGCCATTACGGGTTGCGGCAAGTGGGCCGCAGGGCTGTACGCGTACACGGTGGTAATGGCTTCATGTTGCAGGGCCTCGGCGCATGCAGCCCAGGCTGCTGCGTCTGCGTGCGCTGTATTTGGGTAGTCTGTGTCTTCGTAGTCTGACGGCAAGCTGCGTACCAAACGGGCGGCCTCCCACGCCGGGGTGGCGACTATGGTGGCATCAAATTTACCGGGTAAATCGGCCTCCAGCCCATTGGCATGTAGCACAAGCCGCTCACCTTTTGATAGTGATTGCAGGTCACTCAAGCGCTCTGCCAGCCGCACCTGCGCACCACGCGCCGTAAGCCATTGCGCTGCAGCATGCGGAAACAGGCTACCTAAATCAGTGCGCGGCAGCAGCATGTTGGAGCCTGCTGGGGGCGGGTGATCTGGGTACAAGGCGGCTGCCGACTGCGCTGAACTAGCCCGGCTGGCGACAGGTGTGAACAGGGCATCGCGCATCACAGTTAAAAATACCTGGCCACTGGCACGGTCTGTAGGCGTGTTCATGGCAGACACCACCAGCGGGTCAATCATGTCCATCATCACCTGCGCTGAAATGCCCTGGCATAGCTGTGCCACGCTGTACTGGGCAGGGCAGCTAAAGCCAGCGCGCCGCCAGGCGTCTGCCGCGCGCAGCAGTGATAGCTTGTCCGAAAGGCTCCAACCGCGTGCTTTAAAAATACCTGCGGCTACGTCCAAGCCCGCAAACCACGGTTTCTGCCAATCGGGCAGGGTAAGGCCAGTGCCATCGGGGTAGCGCAGCGTGAGCGGCATGCGGTGCAGCGCGGTGCCGGTGTCTACACCCACATCGCGCATCAGTTGCAGCGTCTGGCTGTAGGCGCCGATCAAAATATGCTGGCCGTTGTCCAGCGTGGCCTCTGTGCCGTCTGGTAATGTGACGTTTAAGGCTCTAGCCCTTCCACCCATAGCACGAGCTGCTTCTAAAACTGTAGCGGTATGGCCCAGCCGGGTAGCTTCAACGGCAGCCGCCAAGCCCGCCCAGCCGGCACCAATAATCAGCACCTTCATGTGCGGCTAACCACCTAAAGCCTGCACCTTCCACGCCAGCCAAAACTTGCGCAGCGGCGTCAAGCTGGTGCGCTGGTGCAGCACCTGAAAGCCATCGGCCTCAATTTCGCGCAGCAGGGTGCGGTAAATGCTGGCCATCATCAGGCCGGGCTTTTGCGTGCGGCGGTCGGCCTGCGGTAGCAGGGCCATGGCTTCGTCATACAGGGCGTGCGCGCGCTGGGCTTGGAAGGTCATCAAAGCAGTAAAGCGGTCTGAATAGGCTTTTTTCGACAGCTCGTGCGACTTCACATCAAACTGCTGCAGCTCGTTCACCGGCAGGTAAATGCGCCCGCGCTGTGCGTCTTCGCCCACGTCGCGGATGATATTGGTAAGCTGGAATGCCTGGCCCAGCTTGTGCGCATACTGCGTGGTTTGCGCATCGGTCTGGCCAAAGATCTGCGCCGCCACCTCGCCCACCACGCCCGCTACTAAATGGCAATAGCGTTGCAGGTTAGGGTAGTCCAGATAGCGGGTTTGCTCTAGATCCATCCGGCAGCCGTCTATCACCGCTTGCAGGTGGTGCTCTTCAATCTTGTAGGTAGCCGCCAGCGGCACCAGCGCCTGCATGACCGGGTGGCGGTTGGCCGCCACATACGGCACAGCAAACGCCTGCGCCACCTCTTTAGCCCACCAAGCCAGCTTGGTAGCCGCCACACTCGGGTCACTCACCTCATCCACCACATCGTCTACCTCACGGCAAAAAGCGTAGAAGGCCGTAATAGCGGCCCGGCGCTCTTTGGGGAGGAATAGAAAGGCGTAGTAGAAGCTGCTGCCGGATGCGGCGGCTTTGTTTTGAACATACTCTTGAGGGGTCATGTCGTCATTGTCGCAGGGTTTTTGGAGGGGTCAGGTCTCCCATTTCCCATAATTTATCTTTCATAGTCAGCCACCACGCGGCTAACGGTCGAGGTAGACACACCAAAAGCCAGTGCAATCGCAGTTTGGCTGTGCCCACCTTGGTAAAACGCATCGGCAATGTTTTGGTTGCGCTGCTCTTTGCTCAGCGTTTTCATAGCCGCGTAGCGCTGCACGTCATGGTCTTTGGGTGGCGCACTGGTGTGAATCTGGCTAACCTGCGCTTTGCGTGGGCTGCTACCTGGGGCGGTGCTGTCTAGCCCCGCGAGTTGCTGCATGCGGGTAACAAAACCCTCGTCACCTAAATAAATCTGCTGCTGCAAGGCCATCTCCCATAGCTGCACGCCATGGCCTTGCGACACAAACTCCGCGTACTGCGCGGCAGCTTTGGCCGCGCTCTTGCCGGGTAGTAGCTGCGCATATAGCGGCTGACGGTCGAGCCAGGGCGCAGGCTCGGCCAGTCCGGCCAAGGCGCGGTAGCTGCTCCAGGCATAAGCGTCCGGGCGCTTGACCATCTGGGCGCGCACGGGGTTCAGATCCACATAGCGGCACACCTCCAGCAAATAGCTGTCGCTGTCCACCAAAATAGCCTTAAAACGCCCCTGAAACAAATGCCCCGTCAACCCGTGACGACGGTTAAAGGTTTGGGTGTACACCCCATTGATCTGCCGCATCAGCCGCGACAAATTGGCCTCCCGCGTGTGCAGCAGCAGGTGGTAATGGTTGCCCATCAGGCAGTAAGCCCAAGCCTGCGCATCAAAACGCTGCAACGCCTGCCCCAACACCTCCAAAAACAAAGCCCGATCCGTATCATCCTTAGCAATAGGCTCACGCCTGTCACCGCGCGACGTCACGTGATACACCGCACCTGGATATTCAATTCTTAATGGTCTAACCATTGCAGGAGTTTAGTGGAGAAATGGTGTTGTGGGAAATGGGAGACCTGACCCAACACTGGGGGTAATTGCCATACACGTTGGCGGACATCAGTGCGTATTCAGTTTGAGTTGTCATGGTGTGTATTCCTTTATTTGTGTGGGTCTTGATACCGAGCGCACGTGCTGTCGTTGCGTATAAGGTGCTCTCGAAATTTGTAGGGGCGACGAACAACGTTCCCATTTCCATCGTCCCACCGAACTATGGGATAGGCATCCATGTCTTCCTTATGCGTCCAAGTTATCAGGCCCTTAGCGTCTTCACTCGCTTTATTACCCCAATATCTTTGATACAGGTTGAAGTTGGCAATATGCACTGGGAAAGAGTCTGTATTGACCGCAATCCACTCTTTGCCTTGCATTTTGAGGACTTGAATCGGCAACGTGCCTGGCGGCTTGTCCTTACAAAAAATCCTGGGGTCGCCAGGGTAGGGGATGACCAGATAAGGAATACCGTCGAATATTTCTAATGCGGACTGCTGGCTTGTGTCATGCCAATAAATCCCCAATGGCTTGTAACTTATTTCAAACTCTAGATCACGTCCTCGGGGAGAGGTGATGCCACCTTTTGCGGCTTTTGCCATACGCTCCACCACAATCATCCGTCCGTCATGCAGCAGCACCTCTTCCTTCCAGCGCGCCACATCAGGGCCGCAGCCAGTCAGCGCGGCAAGGATTAGTGCCATCGGCAAGTGACAAACCCAGCACTTGATACACGCAAGGTTAAGCATCGCGCATACCTCTTAAAGGTGTAGTTATAGCGGTATTTAAGAGTATTTTGGACCTGCAGCCCAATAAAGTATTGCGGGAGCAGCTACTAAATATATAGTGCTTAGATACTCTGCGTGCAGTCCTCGCGCAGTTATGCACGCGGGTTCCCGCATCCTGCACCGTCACATCCCAGCTATTACTGTCCGCACTCTCCTCCCCGCTGTAGCTGGCGCTGATCGAGCCTGTCAGGTCCGCCTCTATCTCACCCTCGCTCACCAGCTCAAAGCTGGCCAGGGTTTGGCCTTCTCTCAAAGTCAGGCTGGCCCCACCTGCATCTACCAGGCTGCCGTTGACGCGGGTCTTGAGCTTGCCCGACAGGCCACCGTTGACCGACAGCCTTACCGTGTCGCCCGCCTTGGCCCCTACCGCCAGGCTGACGCTAAAGCTGGCCCCGTTGCCTTCTTTAAACTGGGTGTTTTTACCGTCCAGGCTGCTGGGGTTGAAGTACCTGTCGGCATACACGTTGGGCGTGCTGGCGCCTTGGGCGGTGCCGTTGCCTTGGGTGAGAGCGATGTGCTGGGTTTTGTCCAGCTTGATACCCAGGTAGCCTGCGCCTTTGGCCGCTGTCAGGTCAAAGTTGTTGAGGGTGATGGTGTTGCTGGTGTCTGTGCCCTTGGTGATGATGAGCTTTTTACCGGTGCTTGAGCTGGCATCGTCATACACGGCCATGCCTACAAACTGCCCACTGCCTGCGCCTAGCTCGGTCACCCACACATTGGTTTTACCGGCTCCCTTGGCGGCGCCCAGGGTTTGGCCGCCGATGGTGATAGTGCCTTTGCCATCGCTGTCGGTAATCACGTCTTTGCCCCACGCTGCGTCGAACTGGTAGGTATCGTTGTCGGCTCCGCCTTGCAGGTTGTCGTTACCCGCGCCCCCCGTAAGGATGTCGTCGCCTGCGCCGCCGTAGAGCTGGTCGTTGCCTTCGCCGCCGTCTTGAATATCTTTGTCAGATCCACCATAGATCACATCGTTACCGGCTCCGCCGGTGACGGTGTTGAGCCCGTTACCTGATAGGAACAAGTCGTCTTTGTC
>JAYUHM010000234.1:0-98503 GCA_043766985.1 Polaromonas sp. | reverse complement strand
ATCGTTCTTCAGGCGCGGATAGGCATCGCCCATCATCGCCACCAACGTCGGCACCAGCTTATGGAAAAACGGCTTCTTCTGGCCCAGCTTGTAGCCATGACGAATCGCGCGGCGGATGATGCGGCGCTGCACGTAGCCTCTGCCATCGCTGGAGGGAACCACACCGTCACTCACCAAAAACGCGGTGGCGCGAATGTGGTCGGCAATGACACGCAATGATTTGTTGTTGAGGTCGGCGCAACCGGTCTCACGCGCAGCGGCTTTGATGAGAGCGTCAAAAATGTCAATCTCGTAATTGCTGTGGACGTGTTGAAGAATGGCAGCAAGACGCTCCAAGCCCATGCCGGTGTCCACACACGGCGCGGGCAGCTTGACCAGCGAGCCATCGGGCTGCATGTCGAACTGCATGAAGACGTGGTTCCAGATTTCGATGTAACGGTCGCCATCTTCACCGGGGCTGCCCGGTGGGCCACCAGGGATGTGCGCACCGTGGTCGTAAAAGATCTCTGAGCTGGGGCCGCAGGGGCCTGTATCAGCCATCATCCAGAAGTTATCGGAGGCGTATTTTTTGCCTTTGTTGTCGCCAATGCGGATGACGCGTTCGGGGGGCAGGCCGATCTCCTTCGTCCAGATGTCATAGGCTTCTTGGTCGTCGATGTAGACCGTGGCGGTGAGTTTGTCAGCGGGCAGTTTGTAGACTTGAGTGAGCAGCTCCCAGCCCCACTTGATCGAGTCGCGCTTGAAGTAGTCGCCAAAGCTCCAGTTGCCCAGCATCTCAAAAAACGTGTGGTGCCGTGCGGTGTAGCCCACGTTTTCCAGGTCATTGTGTTTGCCCCCTGCCCGCAAGCAGGCCTGCACGCTGGCCGCGCGCACGTAAGAGCGTTTGTCGCTGCCCAAAAACACGTCTTTAAACTGCACCATGCCGCTGTTGGTAAACATCAGCGTAGGGTCGTTGCCCGGCACCAGGCCACTGGACTCGACGACGGTGTGGCCTTTGGAGGCGAAAAAGTCTAAAAACGATTTGCGGATGTCCGCGACGGAGAAGTTTTGAGTAGGGCTAGCTTGGGTCATAGCCTGCTATTTTACGGGCTACGCGTTGGCTTTCCCCTTGCTTTGTCCGGCTTTTGCATCGCTCGTAGAGAGGGGCATCTAGCCTGGCAGGTTTGTAGCGTTGTACTGGCCTGGACGGGCAACGGGACATATCCCCGAAAAAGCTCCGCAAAACACGCGATCACTTGAGTAGTTATCACCAGGTAATGACCGCGCCTTTGCTACGCTTTTCCGGCGATACGCTCCCATTGCTTCACCTGTGCGACCACCTTTGAAGGCACGCGGTGCAAAGCGCTTACCAGAACTGGAAGCTTGTTAACTCTATTTCACGGCAGCCTGAAATACCGACCACTTATCGTCTTTGAACAGATAGAGAGCCGAAGATACTCGCAAACGGTCACTACTTGCATGCAACCGAGCAACCCCTCTTTTTAAAACATCCACCGCTTTCTCGTCCTTGAAAGGCGCATAAATTAGGCCTCCTCGCTTTGGAACAGCGACAACTACTCCCTCAGGGTTCGATTTGATAAGACTCCTCCAGAACTCGCGATCCAAGAAATACGTACTATCAATATCCGGCGACTTGCCTTGGACCTGCATCAAGCCCCCAGTCCAAGACGTTGCAACTGGCTCGCCATAGACACGTTTTACGTTGGTTAAAGCTAGCGCCAGTGCATCTTCAACATTAGCAACGTTGAGACGTGCTAAATCCTGAGGCGCAGCACCCATCATTGTTTGCGGCCCATCAAAGACAAAACGGATGTGAGTATCTCCAATTAACTCCCATGAGGCCATTTCAATCTCAATCTCTCGACCATCAGCCAACTTTGCTTTGGCTTTACCCGTAGGTTTTGGTAACTCGTCTTGTTTATTCGCGCCGATGGATTCACGAATAACAACCATCAAATTCTCACGGGTCTTTTCTGGCGCACCACTAGTCTGAGCCTGCGCGCTGGAGGCAATGCTCAATACAAATGCAGCGGCGGTAACGACAGAGCGAATGAAAGCAGAATCAATATTCATGGTGGAACTCTATGTTTTGGTGCTGAGTTTACAAATGGGTTATTCCGTGAAATTATCAGGCAAATTTTCTGTGCGCGTATTTCTGATGCACACAAAGAGTCCTCACGCGGTGGATGAATGAGGGGTGGGATGAAAAATTGGAGGAAGGCGCGCGATACAAAAGCTGGCTTGGCGTTACCGCAATTCGCGCGTGTTTCTGGAAATTTTTGCAGCGTACCCCTCATTCATCCGCCGCCAGCCAACCACCTTCAAGCGAGCAGGTTTTCCGGTCTTTGAAGCATCAAACAGCATCAACTACCGCTACAAATAAAATAGCTGCTCGTGCTATATTCTATTGGGCTACATTCCAATATACCTACTATTTCAACGCATCCAGGGCACCGTCAAACTCTTCCGTCGTAAAAATACGCCGCATAGGCGGCAGTGCGTTCAACAGGCGTTTTCCGTAGCCCATTTGCACCAACCGGGTGTCGCACAGCACCAAGATGCCGCAGTCGGTCTCGCGGCGGATCAGGCGGCCTGCGCCTTGTTTGAGGGAGACGGCGGCCTCGGGGACGAAATAGTCGTTGAAGGGGCTGCGGCCCTCGGCCTCCAGCTTTTGCGCTCTGGCCTCTACCAACGGGTCGCCCGGCGGCGGGAAGGGCAGTTTGTCGATGATGACCATTTGCAGGGCGTTGCCTGGTACGTCAATGCCCTCCCAAAAGCTGGCTGAGGCTACCAGCACGCAGCCGGGTTTGCCCACCGTCGTGCCTTCGCGAAAACGCTCTACCAGCTCGCGCTTGGGCGCACTGCCTTGTACCAGCACCACGATGCCGCTGCCGTCCAGGCTTTCGGTCATGTCTTCGCCAATGGCTTTGAGGGCGCGCAGCGTGGTGGTGAGCACCAGGGTGCGGCCACCCAGGCGGCGCACAGCCTCGGCGGCCAGATGCGCTACGGCCAGCGTGTGGCCTGCGTCTTTGGGCTGCGGCAGGTGGCGCGGCACGTAGACGGTGGCTTGGGTTTCGTAGTCAAACGGGCTGTCGGCTTGCAGCACCTGGGCGTTTTCCAGGCCGCAGGGCTGGGTAAACCAGGTGAGTTTTTCATCGTCGCCCAAGGTGGCAGACGTGAAAATATACGCGCGCTGGCGGCGCTCTTGTTCTACCACTTCGTTCTCGCTGGGCGCTACGCCCTCGCCTAGCAGGCGTTTGCGCACGGTGGTGGCAATGTCCAGCGGCGACTCTACCAAGCGCAGTTGCACGCCCACGTCTAGCCAGCGCACCGAGCCTGCGGCGCAGGGGCGCGTGAAGGCCAGGGTTTGCTCGGCCAGCAGGCTAGCGCGCTCGTGCAGGCGCACAAAATCGGGGGCGATCTCGCTGACGGTGGCGAGGCCCTCGCAGGCCAGGGCCAGCGCGGCGTCCAGGTCAATCAGCGCTTGCGTCCAGGCGGGCTCGGGCAGGCCTTCGGGTGCGGGGCCTTTCCAGCGCATGCGTACATTGGGCGGCTGCTTGCCCACCACCAGGCGCAGCTCGCGGGTGCTGCGTTCTACGCCGCCTACCAGGCTTTGCCAGTCCACCAAGGCGCGCGCCAGTGTCAGGCCAGCGGCCAGCATGTCGCGGGCAAAGTCCAGCAATTGGCCGGTGCTGATGTTTTGGCCTAAAAACTGCACGCCGGTTTCGTTGAGCTGATGGGCTTCGTCAAATATGGCCACGCGCACGCTGGGCAGCAGCTCGGCCATGCCAGATTCGCGCACGGCCAGGTCGGCAAAAAACAAGTGGTGGTTGACCACCACCACGTCAGCGGCCAATGCCTCGCGCCGGGCCAGGTTAACGTGGCAGGCTTTGAACTTGGGGCATTGCGAGCCCAGGCAGTTGTCGCGCGTAGACGTTACCAAGGGGATGATGGGCGAACGCTCGTCCAGGCCCGAAATCTCAGACAAATCGCCGGTAAAGGTGGCCTGCGCCCATTCTTCTACCCGGGCTAGCGTGCGGGTGGCAAAGCGGTCGGTGCCGGTCTCATGCCGTGCCAGGCCCAAGCGGTGCAGGCACAGGTAACTGCTGCGGCCCTTGAGCAAGGCGGTGCGCACGGGCAGGCCCAGGGCGCTTACCAAACGGGGCAAGTCGCGGGAATACAACTGGTCTTGCAAGGCCTTGGTGGCGGTGGACACCATGACGCGTGCGCCCGACAGCAGCGCGGGTACGAGGTAAGCAAACGTTTTACCCACGCCGGTGCCGGCCTCTACCACCAGCGCGCCGCCATCCTCAATGGTTTGGGCCACGGCCATGGCCATGTCGCGCTGGCCGCTACGGGGTACAAAATGCTCGGTGGCACGCTCTAACACGCCGCCAGCGGTAAACGCCGTGCGTACTTGGTCGGTTAAGGCCATCAGGCGGGCTCGTTTCCGTCTAGCGCGCTGTCCAGCCGGGCGATCTGGTCGCGCAGGGCGAGGCGGCGCTTTTTCAGGCGGCGCAGCAAGAGCTCGTCGACCGGTGCGTCGCCTTTTTGGTCGCTCAAACGGTCAATGCTGGCGTCCAAATCGGCGTGTTCCATACGCAGTTCGATCAGGCGGCGGGAGGGGGAATGTAGGTTAGAGTCCAAGGAATAAGTTGTCGTGCGCAGTAAGACCCTTGATAATAATTGCAATACACTGCCTACGCCATAGTATTTACGCAGCAAAATATCGGTATCAAACACTACAAAGCGCCATAAAACACCATGTCCAAGGGCTACCGCATCACCGCATCAACCGGCATCCACAAGGGTGACCGTGAATATCAGCAAGACCAAGTGGTACTGCTTAACCATCCGCGTATCAACGGCTGCGTGCTGGCGGTGGTGGCTGACGGCATGGGTGGGCGCAGTGGCGGGCGCAAAGCGTCTGACCAGGTGATGATGACGGCCCGCCAGCTGTTTGAGCGCTATTCACCCGAGGTGGACGATGCACCGTCAATGCTCAAGCAACTGGTACAAGAGGCGCATATCGTCATCAAGCTGACGGCTATTTCGTCTGAACAAGAGCCGCACAGCACCGTGGTGGCGTTTTTAATTAACCCGGCGGGCGACTGCCACTGGGTGCATGCGGGTGACAGCCGGATTTACCACTACCACGGCAACAAGCTGGTAAAGCGCACGATGGACCATTCGTATGTACAAACCTTGGTCGACAAAGGCGAAATCAGCGAGGAAGAAGCCAATTCGCACCCGCAGTCCAATATTTTGATGGGTTGCCTGGGCACCGAAGAAGACCCGCCAATGGACGTGCACTACGTGCCCACCCTGCGCCCCGGCGACACCCTGATGTGCTGTAGCGACGGTGTGTGGCACTACTTTAGCAATGCCGAGCTGGGCTCGGTGCTGTCGGCCCTGTCGCCACGCGAAGCTACCGAGTTTTTAATCGACAAGGCCCGCAGCCGGTCGCGTGGCACGGGCGACAACCTGTCGCTGGTGGTGGTGAAGCTGGAGCCTTTGGGCGCGGAGGCCCCTGCGCCCATCGCCATCCCGCCCATGAGCAGTTTGCGCTAAACCCAGCGCATAGGCTCAGTTGGCCGGGATCGGCAGCGAGGCAGCGGGTTTCTTTTTGGCGTTTTGCTGGCGGCTCAGGACCGCTGCGCGGTGCGCGTCGGCCTCTTGGTTGCGCTGTACAGCTTGCGCTTTGGCTGTTGCAGCGTCTGCCATTTTGCTTTGTTGCGCTGCCGCTTTGTTGCGCGCAGCCGCTTGCTTGGCAGCAGCCGCTTCGCTGCGGCTTTTGGCGGCTTGCGCGCTACTTTGCTTTTCAGCTTTAGGCTGCGCTTGGCGCTCTGGGCGCTTGGGTTCAGCAGCTAAGGCATTGCCGCGTTGCGGTGCTACCTGCGCCGGGCGGGCGTTAGAGATTTTATCTTCGGTGCGCTGCACCTGCTCAGCGCCGCGGCGTTTGCGCTGCACGTCGCTGAGCGCGTTGTCTTGGCGTTTCAGGTCGGCAACCTGGGTGTTGTAGCTATTGCGTGCTGTCGCCAAACAGGGGTTGACTGCAAACTGCTGGTAGCAGCCCTCCTTGGCTGCCTCGTAGTCTTTGCCGGCTTTGGTGCGCTCTTGGGCTATGCGGTCACGCTCGGCCAGCTCTTTGGCGTTGCGCGCAGCAATGGCTTGTGCATTTTCGGTAGTGTTTTGGGCTCCAGCCCAATGGAACATAGCACAAGCAGCTATAAAAATAGTAGCTCTCATTACCAGTTTAGCAAGTTGCGATCTCTCTTGGCCCATGTGATTTCCCATCAGCGCGATCACGCTCTAAGTCAGCCGGGTGTCTACGGTGCGCCGCTCCAACGCCAAAAACTCTGCCGACTGCATTTCGTTGAGGCGCGACGCGGTGCGCGGAAACTCGTGCGCCAGCGGCCCCTCGGTATACAGCTGCTCAGGGGCCACGGCGGCAGACATGATCAGTTTAACGCGCCGGTCGTACAGCACGTCAATCAGCCAGGTAAAACGGCGCGCTTCTGATGCCTGGCGTATAAACATTTGCGGCACGTTACTTAAAAGCACGGTATGAAACTGGGTGGCCAGCTCCAAGTGGTCGTTTTGGCTGCGCGGGCCACCGCACAGGGTGGCAAAGTCAAACCACACCACGCCGCCCGCCTTGCGTTTGCTGCGAATCTCCCGCGCCTCAATGTGCAGCACCGGGTCTTCGTCGTGCACCTCGGCCAGTTGGGTAAAGGCCTGCTCCATCGCGGCGTCGGCCTCGGGGCCTAAGGGCGTGTGGTACAGCTTCACCCGCTCCATGGTGCGGCGGCGGTAGTCGGTGCCGTTGTCTACGCTGATGACCTGCATATGGGCTTTCAGCAGCGCAATCGCGGGCAATATGCGCGGACGGTGCAGACCGTTGGGATAGAGCTCATCCGGATGAAAGTTGCTGGTGGTCACCATACCAATGCCATTTTTAAACATCGCATCCAGCAGGCGGTGCAAGATCATCGCGTCGGTAATGTCGGCCACATGGAACTCGTCAAAACACACCAGCCGGTAACGCTGGGCCATGCGTTTGCCAAGTTCGTCCAGCGGGTTCACGGTGCCTTGCAGATCTGCCAGTTCGCGGTGCACCTCGCGCATAAACTCATGGAAGTGCAAGCGGGTTTTGCGCTTGAGGGGTACGGCGTTATAAAAGCAGTCCATCAAAAAGCTCTTGCCCCGCCCCACCCCGCCGTGCATGTACACGCCCTTGGGAATGTCGGGGCGGTTAATGAGCTTTTTAAATGCGTTAGACCGCTGCTCTTTAAAGTCAGCCCACTCGGTTGCGCAGCGCTCCAGCGCCTCCACCGCGCGCAGCTGCGCGGGGTCACTGGTGTAGCCGCGGGCTTTTAGCTCGGCTTCGTAGGCGGCGCGAACCTGCACGGTTTAGAAGTTCAGAGTGCGTTTGTCCACTGCCAAGGCAGCTTCTTTGGTGGCTTCTGACAATGAGGGGTGTGCATGGCAAATGCGCGCAATGTCTTCACTGGACGCTCTAAACTCCATAGCAACTACCGACTCGGCAATCAGCTCACTGGCATACGGCCCCACAATGTGCACGCCCAGAATTTCGTCCGTCTTGGCATCCGAGATCATCTTGACCATGCCCGTGGTGTCGCCCAGCGCCCGCGCACGGCCGTTGGCCATAAAGGGGAAGCTGCCGGCCTTGTACGCACGGCCTTCGGCTTTGAGCTGTTGCTCGTTCTGCCCCACCCATGCAATCTCGGGCGAGGTATAAATCACCCAAGGCACGGTGTTGAAGTTGACATGCCCGTGCTGGCCCGCAATGCGCTCGGCCACGGCCACGCCCTCTTCCTCGGCCTTGTGCGCCAGCATCGGGCCACGCACCACGTCGCCCACCGCCCATACGTTGGGCAGGTTAGTTTTGCAGTTATCGTCGACTATGATCATGCCGCGCTCGTCGAGCTTGAGGCCAATGGTGTCAGCTTGTAGGCCAACGGTGTTTGCCGTACGGCCAATCGAGATAATCAGCTTGTCTACATCCAGCGTTTGCGCTTCGCCCTTGGCATTGGTATACGCAATCGACACGCCTTTTTTGCTGTTCTTGATTTCCCCGACCTTCACGCCCAGCTCAATCTTCAAGCCCTGCTTGTCAAACGCCTTCTTGGCCTCCTTGGCAATCTGCTCGTCCACTGCGCCCAAAAACGTAGGCAGACCTTCCAGCACCGTCACCTCAGCACCCAAACGCCGCCACACCGAGCCCATCTCCAGCCCAATCACGCCCGCGCCAATCAGGCCCAGCTTCTTAGGCACAGCGCCAATGCGCAGCGCGCCGTCGTTGGACAAAATATTCTCTTCGTCAAACGGCGTGCCTGGCAAGGGGCGCGCGTTAGAGCCGGTAGCCACAATAATGTGCTTGCCCGAAATCACTTCGCTGGCCGTGCCGGCTACGTTGATTTCATACAAACCGTCCTTAGCCGCCACAAACGAACCACGACCATGGAAGAACGTCACCTTGTTCTTTTTAAACAAGTACAAAATACCGTCGTTGTTTTGCTTGACCACGGTATCTTTGCGCCCCAGCATCTTGGCCACGTCCATGGTCAAGTCCTTGAGCCCAATCCCGTGATCAGCAAAGTGATGCCCCGCCTGCTCAAAATGCTCTGAGCTTTGCAGCAACGCCTTAGACGGAATGCAGCCTACGTTGGTACAGGTACCGCC
Source organism: Polaromonas sp. (assembly GCA_043766985.1). GTDB lineage: Bacteria > Pseudomonadota > Gammaproteobacteria > Burkholderiales > Burkholderiaceae_C > JAAFIP01. The sequence continues at coordinate 89,797 of JAYUHM010000234.1, read as the reverse complement.
AGGCGCTGGCCCACCTTTAGAGTTTTTCCACTCGTCAATACAAGCTACTTGAAAACCAAGCTGCGCGGCACGAATAGCAGCGATGTACCCACCAGGGCCGCCACCGATGACGATTACGTCGAATTGCTTACTCATCGGCTATTCCTTAAATATCAAACAACAAACGAGCCGGATCTTCCAGCGCGTCTTTCATCGCCACCAGGCCCAGCACGGCTTCGCGGCCGTCGATGATGCGGTGGTCGTAGCTCATGGCGAAGTAGTTCATGGGGCGCACGACGACTACGCCGTTTTCGACGACGGCGCGGTCTTTGGTGGCGTGCACGCCGAGGATGGCGGACTGCGGTGGGTTGATGATGGGGGTGGACATCATCGAGCCGAAGGTGCCGCCGTTGCTGATGGAGAAGGTGCCGCCGGTCATGTCTTCCATGCCGAGTTTGCCCTCTGCGGCTTTTTTGCCGAACTCGGCGATCTTTTTCTCGATGTCGGCAAAGCTCATCTGGTCGGCGTTGCGCAGGATGGGCACCACTAGGCCGCGTGGGCTGCCTACGGCGATGCCGATGTCAAAGTAGCCGTGGTAGACAATGTCGCTGCCGTCGACCGAGGCGTTGAGCACGGGGAACTTCTTCAAAGCATGCACGGCGGCTTTGACGAAGAAGCTCATGAAGCCCAGCTTGCAGCCGTATTCCTTCTCAAACTTCTCCTGGAAGCGCTTGCGCATTTCCATCACCGGGGCCATGTTGACTTCGTTAAACGTGGTCAAAATCGCGTTGGTGGACTGCGATTGCAGCAAGCGCTCGGCCACGCGTGCGCGCAGGCGGCTCATGGGCACGCGCTGCTCGGGGCGGTTACCCAGATCTACGGTGGGTGCAGCCACTTGGGGCAACACTTTGGTAGGCACGCCAGTGGGAATCGCCGTAGGCGCAGCAACGGAGGCGGTAGCGCTGCCTCCAGCCACTGCGGCCAAGACGTCACCCTTGGTCACGCGGCCATCTTTGCCGCTGCCTGCGACCGAGCCTGTCGCCAAGTTATTGTCGGCCATGATTTTGGCGGCGGCCGGCATGGTTACCCCACTCATCGATCCACCGGTTGCAGGTGAAGCGGCTGCTGGCGCGCTGGCTGCCACTGCCGCGGCGGGCGCCGCGACAGGGGACGCGGCTGCAGCTGCTGTTGCGGTAGTGTCGATGCGCGCAATCAACTGCTCTGCCGCGACGGTACCGCCATCTGTGACCAAAATTTCAATCAATACACCGGCGCTGGGCGCTGGGACTTCCAGCACCACTTTGTCGGTCTCGATGTCGATCAATATTTCATCGATGGCGATTGCGTCGCCAACTTTCTTTTTCCATTGCAACATGGTTGCCTCTGCCACTGACTCAGACAGTTGCGGGACTTTGACTTCTACGATGGCCATGATTAAAAATTCCTAGATTCTTTTTTTGAAGTGTTTATTTCGTGAGCACAAAGCCCTTGAGCTTGGCAAAGGCACCGTCGACCAGCGCCTTTTGCTGCTCTTGGTGCAAGTGCGCATAGCCCGCTGCAGGCGACGCAGACGCTGCGCGGCCCGAATAGCCTAGCTTTTGTCCATCCGACATGTTCTCGTGGATGTTGTGCTGAATGAAGAACCACGCGCCCTGGTTTTGCGGTTCGTCCTGGCACCACACGATATCCTGCACGTTGGGGTATTTCTTCAGCTCGGCAGCAAACGCCTTGTGTGGGAAGGGGTAAACCTGCTCCACGCGAATGATGGCGGTGTCGTCAGTGCCTTTGCCGTCCGACATGCTTTCGCGCTTGCGCACCAAGTCGTAGTAAACCTTGCCGGAGCAAGCCACTAATCGCTTCACCTTTTTCGCATCCAACTCTTTGTGATCAGGAATCACGGTCTGGAAACCACCTTTGGTGAACTCGCTGAGCGGCGACGCAGCATCTTTGGCGCGCAAGAGCGACTTGGGCGTCATGATGATCAGCGGCTTGCGCAGGTTGCGGATCATCTGGCGGCGCAGGACGTGGAAAATCTGGCTGGCCGTGGTGGGCTGCACAATCTGCATATTGGCATCTGCAGCCAACTGCATAAAGCGCTCCAGGCGAGCCGACGAGTGCTCAGGGCCCTGGCCTTCGTAGCCGTGCGGCAGCATGAGCGTAATGCCGTTCACACGGCCCCACTTGACTTCGCCGCTGGCAATAAACTGGTCGATTACTACCTGCGCGCCGTTGGCAAAGTCGCCAAACTGGGCTTCCCATATCACCAAGGTGTTCGGGTCGTTAGACGCATAGCCGTATTCAAAACCCAACACAGCTTCCTCAGACAGCAGCGAGTCGATGACGACAAACGGTGCCTGGCCGTCAGCCACGTTTTGCAGCGGAATGTAGGTGCCCGAGTCCCACTTTTCGCGGCTCTGGTCATGGATGACCGAGTGGCGGTGGGTAAAGGTGCCACGGCCACAGTCTTCACCCGAGAGGCGCACGGGGTAGCCCGACGCGACGAGGGAGGCAAACGCCATGTGCTCGCCCATGCCCCAGTCTACCGGGATGTCGCCACGCCCCATGGCGGCGCGGTCGTCGTAGACCTTTTTCACCAACTGGTGCGCCGTGACGGTTGCGGGGATAGTGGTGATTTTCTCAGCAATGCGCTTCCACTCGGCCATGGGGATGGCAGTGTCGCCGGCATCGGTCCACTTTTTGCCGACGAAAGGCGTCCAGTCCACCGCGTACTTGCTTTTGAAGTTGGTGATGGTGATGTCTTCGGTGTGCTTGCCTTCGTCCATGGCAGCGCGGTAGGCCTTGAACATGTCGTCACCCAGCGTGTCTCCCAAACCTTGGGTGCTCAGCTTGTCGGCGTACAGCTTGCGCGTGCCAGGGTGCGCCGCAATCTTTTTGTACATCAAGGGCTGGGTCAGCGCAGGGGTGTCTTGCTCGTTGTGGCCGAGTTTACGGAAGCAAATAATGTCTACCACCACGTCTTTGTTGAACTCTTGGCGGTACTCCAGTGCCCACTGGGTGCACAGTACCACGGCTTCGGGGTCGTCACCGTTGACGTGCAGCACCGGGGCTTCGACCATCTTCACCACGTCGGTGCAATAAATGGTGGAGCGGGTGTCGCGCGGGTCGCTGGTGGTAAAGCCAATTTGGTTGTTGATGACGATGTGCACCGTGCCGCCGGTGTAGTAACCGCGCGTTTGCGCCAGCGCCAATGTTTCCATCACCACGCCCTGGCCTGCAAAGGCCGCGTCGCCGTGCACCAGCACGGGCAGCACGCTGTCGCCAATGGCATCGCCTCGGCGGTCCATGCGGGCGCGCACGCTGCCTTCGACCACGGGGTTGACGATCTCCAGGTGAGAAGGGTTAAACGCCAAGGTCAGGTGCACCGGGCCACCGGGGGTGGTTACGTCGGAGCTAAAGCCTTGGTGGTATTTCACATCGCCCGAGGGCAGATCTTCGGGGGCGGTGTGGTCAAACTCGGCAAACAAATCCTTGGGCATCTTGCCCAGGGTGTTGACCAGCACGTTCAAACGGCCACGGTGGGCCATGCCGATGACTACCTCTTGCACGCCTGCTACACCGGCCTTTTGCACCAGCTCGTCCATGCAGGCGATAAAGCTCTCGCCACCTTCGAGCGAGAAGCGTTTTTGGCCGACGTATTTGGTGTGCAAATAACGCTCCAGGCCTTCGGCCGCGGTGAGGTTTTGCAGAATGTTCTTTTTCTCGTCGTTCGTAAAATTTGGCTTGCTGCGAATGCTCTCCAGCTTTTGCTGCCACCAGCGCTTTTCGTCCTGGTTGGTGGAGTACATGTACTCTGCACCAATGGTGCCTGAGTAGGTTTCGCGCAGCGCGTTAAGTAGCTCGCGCAGTGGCATGCTGGTTTTGCCAAAATACGTATTGCTGGTGTCGAACACCACTTCTTGGTCTGCATCGGTAAAACCGTAGTACGCAGGATCCAGATCGGGAATGCTCTCGCGCTCGGTGCGCTGCAGCGGGTCTAAATTGGCCCAGCGCGCGCCGACGTTGCGGTAAGCGGCAATCATTTGCTGCGCTGCGGTGCGCTTCTTCCCCATGGCGGCGTCGCTACTGGCGGTCACCACTTTCGTTACGCCCTGCTTGGCGCGCTCGGCAAAGGCGTTGATGACGGGCAGATGCGCAACGTCGTGCGCATTGGTACCGTCAGAGGCGGGGACATGCTGGAGCGCATCAAAATAGGCGCGCCACGAGTCCGTTACGGAACCTGGGTTGGAGAGATAATTTTCATACATCTCTTCGACGTATGGGGCGTTACCGCCGAATAGATAGGTATTGCTACCGTATGCCTGGTACACAGACGCTGACATTTTGTGCTGACCTCCGTCTCCCTTTGGGAAACATAAGCTGGTTGATAAACCTCCCGCGACACGGCTGAACCGGTTAGCGGATGCGACATGGCAAGGAAGGGCCTTAACTCGTCAGGGGAGATTGTGACAGGTTTGACTGGCTTTGTGAACCGCGAACGGCGTTTTTGCTAATTCTCCGCGTTATAATCAGAGCTTCTATGGTGGCTGTAGCTCAGCTGGTAGAGTCCAGGATTGTGATTCCTGTTGTCGTGGGTTCGAGCCCCATCAGCCACCCCAAACAAAAGCAAAAAAAGCCTGCAATTTTCAGTTGCAGGCTTTTTTATTGGGCGCTTTCAAAAATTATTGCTGCGCCAGAACTTCGTCTTTTTTAGGCGCTGGCTTGGTGACTTTGATCTCGGCTTTATAGCGCTCTTTAAGCACGTTGTAATAGGCCGACGCCTCCGCGTTTGTCCACCACTTGGTGTATTGCTGGCGGTCTTGCGCTGCGCTGTCGCCTTTAACCTCGCGCTCCAATACTTTATTGATTTTCACCACCGCAAAGCCTTGGGGGCCCAGGTCTACGCCCGCGAACGATGGCAACTTGGCGCTGTCGGCGCGCAGCGCAGCCTCAACCACTTGCGCAGGTAGTTTCTGCGACTGGTCTCTGGAGATGGCCACGGCTTCAGGCAAGCTGGCCGACGCTGGCGCAGCCTTCCAGGCATTAAGCTTTTCACCACCCTCTTTACGGGCCAGTTCGGCGCCCTGCACTGCCAGCACGCGCTCACGCACGCGGTCTTTTACCTCTTCAAATGGCAGCGTACGCGCAGGGGTATATTGCGTAATGCGGCCAGAAACGAGCTGGTTCGCACCGATCTCCACGGCTTCGGTATTGCGCTTTTTCTCCACCGTATCAGGCGCGAACAGTGCATTCAAAAACTTGGGGTTTGCCAACGCACCGGAAAGGCCAGGCGCTGGTTTGCGCTGCACTTTAGCCGCTGTTTTAACCTCAAGTTTTAAGCGCTCCGCCACGCTTTTAAGGTTATCCGACTGTTCGTACACACCGTTAGTAAACGCATCGGCCACTTCGGCAAATTTTTTCGTTGCTTGCTGCTTTTTTAGATCGGCCTCGATCTCTGGGCGCATTTCCTCAAAGGTCTTTTGCTTAGGCGTTTTAATGTCAGTCAGTCGAATGATGTGGTAGCCAAAATCCGTCTCCACCACCGGGCTGGTATCGCCTTTTTTCATGGCAAATGCAGTCTCTTCAAACGGCTTAACCATTGCGCCTTTAGCAAAAAAATCCAAATCGCCGCCGGTGGGTGCCGAGCCAGGGTCTTGTGAATTTTTCTTGGCCAGCTCAGCGAAGCTGTCGGGTGCTTTTTGCACTGCTGCAAGTAGCTTCTCGGCCTTGGCTTTCGCTTGCTGGCGATCTGCTGCTGAGGCGGTCTTGGGCGACGCGATCAATATGTGGCTTGCGCGGCGCTCTTCTTGCCCTGCCAAGCGGGCTGCGTTTTGTTCAAAATAGGTTTTGACTTCATCAGGATTGGGCGTGATGGTTTTGCGAATGGACTCCACATCCAGCAACACATACTCAATGTCTGCCTGCTCTGGCGCTTGAAAAAGCGCGGGATTGTCTTTGTAGTATTGCTCTAGTTGGGCATCAGTCAACGTCACTTTGGCAGCGAAATCGGCCGTATTGAATCGTGCTACCTGCACTTCGCGGCGTTCAAAAAAAGCATTGAGCGACACGTCGGCTATGGCGGGAGTGGTCAATCCACTTGCACCAACGCCGGCCAGTACTTGACGGGTGGAAATATCGCTGCGCACACGCGCTTCAAACATTTCGGGGCTCATGCCTTGCGCGCCTACCAATTGGCGATAGCGCTCTACATCCAGACTTCCATCAGGTTTTCTCAGAGCGGCGATAGACGGATTTTCTTGTAAATCGCGCGCCAACCGTTGATCGCTTGCGGTTAGCTTTAGTTTATTGGCTGCTTCCAGTATCACCTTGTCGCGTACTAAACGCTCAAGCGTGGCGTATTTGGCCTCGGGGCTGTCCAGCAATTTGGGGTCAATCGACGGCATCGAGGCGCGTATTCTCTCTACCTCGCCTTTGTGCGCGGCGTCCCATTCGCTTTGCGTGACCTCTTGCCCTGCAACGCTGGCTACTGCCTCGCCTTTGTCCATCGAGCGGGTGTAGCTGCCTACCCCCACCAGGGCAAAAGACAAGATGACCAGCAAAAAGAGCGAAAACTGAATCGTCTTGTTGTTGCGTACAAAATCAAACATTGCGCTACGCCTTCCTACCACGCGCCAAACCTGCGCATGCCAAAACTAAACACAAAAAAGGCGAACATCGTTCGCCTTTTTCAACTATTGGTGGGTGATGACGGGCTCGAACCGCCGACCTACGCCTTGTAAGGGCGCCGCTCTACCAACTGAGCTAATCACCCCACCGAGAAACTATTTTAACCTGTCAATCAGTTCAATGCTTCTTTCAAAGCTTTGCCTGGACGAAACTTAGGCACTTTAGCGGCTTTAATTTTAATCGCCGCGCCGGTGCGAGGGTTGCGCCCCGTACGTGCGGCGCGTTTACCCACTGCAAAAGTACCAAAACCCACCAACGACACTGTGCCTCCCTTTTTCAGCGTGGTCTTCACAGCGGTGATGGTGGACTCGAGTGCTCGGGTAGCGGCTGCTTTGGAAATGTCAGCGTGCTTGGCGATATGTTCGATGAGTTCGGTTTTATTCACTTTGACTCCTCAATAAATGTTTTCAAAAAAATAGGGCTCCGTAATTTGTTGCGGCGCGTCGCGAATTCTATGCGGTTTTAATGCGTGCACAAGTCACGTTCAGTTAAAAATACTTGGGCGTTACCCTACTGTGCCAAATAATTGCCACAAATTGCCCAAGTCCGTGCATATTTCTTGACAAGGGCAAGTGTTTTGTTAACTAAAACACTTGCGGCCCAGCATTTACAGGGCCTGCGCGATGGCTGTGCCCAGGTCTGTCGTACTGGCGGTACCGCCCATATCAGCCGTCAAGGGCGCACCGCTGCCTGGTGCCAGCACTCGCTCAATCGCGTCCACTATCGCATCGTGTGCGCTCTTGTAGCCCAAGTGCTCAAGCATCATGGCACCGCACCAAATTTGCCCAATCGGGTTAGCAATGTTTTTGCCATAGATGTCGGGGGCCGATCCGTGTACTGGCTCAAACAGCGAAGGGAATTTGCGATCCGGGTTAAGGTTTGCACTTGGCGCAATGCCAATCGTGCCGGTACAGGCAGGGCCAAGGTCGCTCAAAATGTCACCAAACAAGTTGCTCGCCACCACCACATCAAAAAAGGCGGGGCGCTGCACAAAGTGGGCGCTCAAAATGTCGATGTGGAATTTATCGACGTTCAAGCCCGTATAGTTTTTAGCCATCTCCACCACGCGCTCGTCCCAGTAGGGCATGCTGATGGAGATGCCGTTGGACTTGGTGGCGCTGGTCAAATGCTTCTTGGGGCGCGACTGGGCCAGCTCAAACGCGAACTTCAACACCCGGTCTACGCCGGTGCGCGTAAACACAGACTCTTGCAATACAAACTCACGCCCAGTACCCGGGAACATGCGCCCGCCGACGCTGGAGTACTCGCCTTCGGTGTTTTCGCGAACCACATAAAAATCAATCTCGCCGGGTTTGTAGGGCGTGCCGTCGCGCTTGACCACGGGGGCGATGATACCGGGCATGAGTTTGACGGGCCGCAAATTGATGTACTGGTCAAACTCGCGGCGAAACAGCAGCAATGAACCCCATAAGGACACGTGGTCCAGGATTTTTTCGGGCCAGCCGACGGCGCCAAAATAAATGGCATCGTGGCCACCCACCGGGTCTTTCCAGTTGTCGGGCATCATCTTGCCGTGCTTTTCAAAGTAGTCCCAGCTGGCAAAATCATAGTGGTCAAAGTGCAGGTCAATGCCAAACTTGCGCGCCGCTGCGTCCATCACGCGTACGCCCTCAGGCATGACTTCCTTGCCGATTCCGTCGCCGGCGATGACCGCTATGTTGTGTTTTGCCATGGTGGAACTGTCCTCTGTAAGTTGAAAAAAATGATGCGTTAATAAGTGAAAAAATTGTGCGCATGGGTTAGCAGCAGCTCGGGCGCCTCTTCTGCTATGTAGTGCCCGCAAGGCAGGCCTTCGCCCGCCACGTCGGCCCCGCGCGCTCGCCAAAGTTCCAGTACGTCGAAATTTTGACCCACTACGCCATGGCTGCCCCACAGCACCTTTAGTGGCATTGGCAGATTTTTCTCTGCGGCAATGTCGGCTCGATCATGTTCCAGATCAATCGTGGCGCTGGCGCGGTAGTCTTCGCAAATGCCCCGCGCGCTGCCTTCTGTTTGGATGCAACGCTCATACTCAGCCATCGCTTCGGGGGCAAATGCGCCCAGGCCCGCATGGCGCTTACCCATAACTGAGCGGATATAGCGCACCGGGTCTGACTCAATCAAAGCTTCGGGCAGCGGCGGCGGCTGAATTAAAAAGAACCAATGCCAATAGGCGGTCGCAAATGCGAGGTTGGTTTTTTCGTACATGGCCACGGTAGGCGCAATGTCCAGCAGCAGCATGCGCTGCACGGCTTGCGTATGGTCTGCCGCCAGCCGGTGCGCCACGCGTGCGCCTCGGTCGTGGGCAAGCACCTGAAACTGGTCAAAGCCCTGGTAGTGCATCACCGCCAGCGCATCACGCGCCATCTCGCGCTTGCAATACGCAGTGTGGCTGTCGTCAGCCACTGGGCGGCCTGAATCGCCATAGCCACGCAGATCCATCATTACCACCGTAAAGCGCTTTGCCAAGTCAGGCGCCACGAGGTGCCACATCATGTGGGTTTGCGGATGCCCGTGCAAAAGCAGCAGTGGCGCACCCTTGCCAGCGATGCGCGCGTGCAGGGCTACGCCATCGCGATGGATGGTAAAAGTTTTGAAGTCTGTCAGCATGGCGCAATTGTGCTGGACGGTGCTTTCACAATCAAGCAATAATTAAGCAATTTATTATTTTCAATTTAGAAACAATGGATCGCGCTGATTTAGAACTGGTGTTAGCCATTAAAGGCACTGGCAGCATGTCGCAAGCCGCCGCGCAGTTGCGTTTGAGCCCGCCAGTGGTGACAAAGCGTTTGGCAACGCTAGAGGCCGCCTTGGGGTTGAAACTTTTTTACCGCACCACCCGCCGCGTGGCCCCAACTGCAGAAGGCGGGCTACTGTGCGAGCGCGGGCTGGGTCTGTTGGAAGGTTTCAAGCAAACCGAAGAGGCGCTGCGCGAGCAAACACGTGAACCGATGGGGGCCGTGCGTATAGCGGCTACCTTTGGCTTTGGCCGCATTTGGCTGGGCCCAGCGCTGGCTGAGTACCAGTCGCTTTACCCCAAGGTGCGCGTAGAAGTGCAATTGACCGAAATTTTGCCTGACCTGAGCTCGCAAGGCTTGGACGGTGCCGTTTGGCTGTGGGCCATGCGCGCCAACCGCACCGCGCAGTGGTCTGCCAAGTTGCTGGCACACAACCAGAGGGTGCTGGTCGCTGCCCCCAGCTATCTGCGCCAACACCGTGCGCCCCGCACCGTGGATGATCTACAGCAACACGAGTGCTTGGTGGTGCGCGAAAACGATGACCCCAGCTCCACCTGGCACCTTGGTGCCGAGGGCGAGCGCCGCAGCCGCGCCGTGGTGGTGCGCGGCGCACTGAGCAGCAACTCGGGCGAGCTGGTGCGCGACTGGTGCCTGGCTGGTCGGGGCATAATGCTGCGCAGCCTGTGGGATGTAGCGCCGCTGTTAGCCAGCGGCAAACTGGTGCGCGTACTGCCTGGGCACGCCATGCGGGACGCAGATATTCAATGGCTGGCGCCATTCAGGGCGCAAACTCCGAAGCGGGTTCGGTTACTGCGAGATTTTTTGGCCGCCAAATTCAAGTCACGGCCTTGGGAGGTGTAACGCCATCGCGTCACAACCGCCAGGGCAGAATCTTTAGCCGTCGGTCTCCGGCCAGTCCCGGATATAGGCCTTAAGCATCTTGTTCTCAAAGTTTTGGCTGTCCACCACCGCTTTGGCTACATCGTAAAAACTGATAACGCCCATCAGCATACGGTTATCGATAATTGGCATGTAACGGGCATGGCGCTGCAGCATCATGCGACGCACTTCGTCAAGCTCGGTCTCGGGGGTGCAGGTTAATGGGCCCTTGTCCATGGCCCGGTAGACCGTGGTGGTGCCAACCGAGCCGCCATTGGTATTGATGGCCAAAATCACCTCACGAAAGGTCAACATGCCCACCACCATACTGTTGGACATCACGACCAAAGAGCCAATGTCTTTCTCGGCCATAAACTGCATGGCATGGGCCAAGCTGTCTTCCGGAGTGGTGGTGTAGAGCGTACTGCCCTTAGATTTCAGAATGTCACTTACTTTCACAGCATAGATCCTCAGTTTTATGCTCACAATATAGCCCACAAATGCATTTTTTAACAGCCCCTATTTTTTATTGGGCCTAAACATAGGAGACTGTGCCATGAGCGGCTACGCAGACCCCGGATTTGACACCTTAGCGCTTCACGCAGGTGCCGCACCCGACCCCACCACTGGCGCGCGCGCCGTGCCCATCCACCTGACCACATCGTTTGTGTTTGAGTCCAGCGACCATGCTGCTGCGCTATTTAATTTAGAGCGCGCAGGCCATGTGTACAGCCGTATCAGCAACCCCACCAATGCGGTACTTGAGCAACGCATTTCAGCCCTGGAAGGTGGCATTGGCGCTGTCACCACGGCGTCAGGGCAAGCGGCTTTGCATTTGGCTATTGCCACCTTGATGGGCGCAGGCTCGCATATCGTTGCGTCTACTGCGCTGTACGGCGGCTCTCAAAACCTTTTGCACTACACCTTGCGCCGCTTTGGCATTGACACTACTTTCGTCAAACCGGGTGACATTGACGGCTGGAAAAACGCCGTGCAGCCCAATACCAAGCTGTTTTTTGGCGAAACCGTAGGCAATCCTGGTCTGGATGTGCTGGATATACCCACCGTCAGCGCGATAGCGCACGACGCCGGTGTGCCCTTGCTGGTAGACAGCACCCTCACCTCGCCGTGGTTGATGAAGCCCTTTGACCACGGGGCCGATTTGGTCTACCACTCGGCTACCAAATTTCTCTCGGGCCACGGCACGGTGATTGGCGGCGTGGTGGTGGACAGTGGCAGTTTTGACTGGGACGGCCCACGTTCAGCCGGCAAATTTGCCGAGCTAACACAGGCCTACGCTGGTTTTCACAACATGGTATTTACCGAGGAAAGCACCGTGGGCGCCTTCTTGCTGCGCGCACGCCGCGAGGGCCTGCGTGACTTTGGGGCCTGCATGAGCCCGCACAGCGCCTGGCTGATTTTGCAGGGCATTGAAACGCTGCCACTGCGCATGGCGCAGCACATGCGCAACACCACCAAGATTGTGGAGTTTCTGGCCGCGCACCCCTTTGTCTCACGCGTTGGCCACCCCATGCTCGCATCTCACCCAAGCCATGCGCTGGCGCAAAGGCTGTTGCCGCGCGGTGCGGGCAGCGTGTTCAGCTTTGACATGAAGGGTGCACGTGAACAAGGTAAGAAGTTTATCGAAACACTCAAAGTGTTTAGCCATTTAGCCAATGTGGGTGACTGCCGCAGTCTGGTAATTCATCCGGCCAGCACCACGCACTTTCGCATGACTGACGACGCATTGGCAGGTGCTGGCATTACGCAGGGAACCATCCGCCTGAGCATTGGCTTGGAAGATGCCGACGATTTGATTGACGACCTCAAACGCGCCTTGAAAGCAGCTGAAAAACTGACGGGAGCGGCAGCATGAAAATAGCCGTGCAAGGCGTAGACACCTACTGCTACACCGGCGGCAAGGCGTTTGACGCCGCCAAACCCACCATCGTCTTCATCCACGGCGTGCTTAACGACCACAGCGTGTGGATTTTGCAAAGCCGCTACCTGGCAAACCACGGCTACAACGTGTTGGCGGTGGATCTGCCCGGCCACGGGAAAAGCGCGGGGAGCTGTCCTAAATCTGTCGAAGATGCCGCAAGCTTCGTTATCGCCCTGCTAGATGCTGCAGGCGTACAAAAAGCTGCCTTGGTGGGCCACAGCTGGGGTTCGCTCATTGCCCTGCACGCCGCCAGCCTGGTGCCAAAGCGCGTTACGCACCTGGCCATGGTAGCTACCGCCTTCCCCATGAAGGTGTCGCCCGCGCTGCTAGACGCGGCACTGAACAAGCCAATACAAGCTATCGACATGGTCAACATTTTCAGCCACAGCACCTTGGCGCCACCGCCCTCTACCCTGGGCCCTGGCACCTGGCTCTACGGCGGCTCCAAAGCGCTGATGCGCCGCGTGCTTGCCAGCAATGTGAAGGAGAACGTCTTTCACATCGGTTTTACCGCCTGCGACCAATATTCAAAAGCTTTTGAGGCGCTGGCCCAATGGAACATAGCACAAGCTGCTACACTTTTTATAGTTGGCAAGCATGACCAAATGACCACACCCAAGGCTGCACAAGGTTTGATAAGTGCCGCGCCGCTGGCTAAAGTGGTGACGGTAGATGCAGGCCATCAATTGATGTCTGAAGCGCCCGATGCCACCTTGTTCGCGCTCGTAAAGTTCTTGTCCACGCCAAGCTAAGCTTCACTTTTCTTAGCTTTTGCCGTCTGACGCATTGAACTTGCCCTTAGTTGACGGGTAGCGAGACCAGCCTCTGTCGGCCAGCGGTTTACCTGGGTTTTGAAAGCGATCATCCATGTGTAGCGCATACCGCGGCTCCTTTGCGGTTCAACGTCACAGTTCCGTCAGTATCGGCTTGGTAGCAGCCGCTGCGTGCAACACGGTCGTATCGTTAAAGAGCAACCGGCCGGGGTCAATACTGGCACGCAGATCTGCTGGAATGGCTTTGTCCGTGGGCATCTTCGTGTCGCTGCTGAAACGCCCCCAATAAAGAAGCCCGCCCAATCTTGCGATTGGGCGGGCTTGGCGAAGACCCCAACCATGCGTTTTGTGCGTCCGGTCAGTCTGAGGATATCTCCGTCCTCTCTGATGTCGGTGACACCAGAATTTCCCCACTGAAGGGGAGCCTCATCTATGTGCTTGAATTTCAGCTTTTTAGACTTCTACTCGAGCACAGCTTCACTATAGGCGTTACGTCTCCCTATGCTTTGACAATTATCAACAGAATGACCTGTTTTCGCATTGTTTGGGCCATTTCGCAGCCTGAGCGGTGGCTGCGCTATCGGCGGGGTCGGTGCCACAATCACCCTATGCTCCAACCGTCGTTCTCAATTGCCCGGCCCATGCCCGCCGAGCGCGCCCACCAGATAGCCGCCAGTTTTGACCTGCGCCAGCTCCCCGCCGACTTCCTGGACAACCCCTACCCGGTATACGCCGCGCTGCGGGAAACACAACCCGTGCGGCGCATGCCCGATGGCTCCTACCTTCTCACCCGTTATGCCGACTTGCTGGCCGTGTACCGCGATGCGCAGACCTTTAGCTCGGACAAAAAAGCCGAGTTCACCCCCAAGTACGGCGCTGGCGCACCGCTTTTGCAGCACCACACCAGCAGCCTCGTCTTTAACGACCCGCCACTGCACACCCGCGTACGCAAGCTGATCATGGGCGCCCTCACCCGCCGCGCCATTGCCGAGATGGAGGGCAGTTTGATCACTTTGGTAGACAGCCTGCTTGACAACATCGCGGCGCAAGGTGGTGGCGACCTGATCGAAGACTTTGCCAGTGCCATCCCCATCGAGGTGGTTGGCAACCTGCTGAACATTCCCCACGCCGAGCGCGCGCCCCTGCGCGCCTGGTCGCTGGCCATCCTGGGCGCGCTAGAGCCCAAGCTAACGCCCGAGCAAGAAGCCAAAGGCAACCAGGCGGTAAGCGACTTCAGCGCCTACCTCAAAACCTTGATTGCCCATCGCCGCCAGCACCCCGGCAACCCCGACCACGACGTGCTCACCCGCTTGATCCAAGGCGAAGGCAGCGCCGAGCAACTGAGCGAGGCCGAGCTGCTACACAACTGCATCTTCATCCTCAACGCCGGGCATGAGACCACCACCAACTTGATTGGCAATGCCCTGGTCGCCCTGCAAGAGTGGCCCGATCAGTTGCAAAGGCTACTATCAAATTCAGAGCTTCTTGTGCTACGTTCTATTGGGCTAGAGGCCTATTTGGACACTGCAATGGATGAATTTCTGCGTTTTGAGCCGAGTAACCAGTTAGGCAACCGCCGCGCCCTGCGCGAGTGCACCGTAGGCGGGCTAAACCTGCCCGAAGGTGCGCTGATAACCCTGTGCATAGCCGCGGCCAACCGCGACCCCGCCGTGTTTGATCTACCTGACGCGCTCAATATTGAACGCCCAAACAACAAACACCTGGCCTTCGGCTTCGGCATCCACCAATGCGCCGGGCTCAGCCTGGCGCGCCTGGAGGGGCGCATTGCCGTTGGGCGCTTTGTACAGCGCTTTCCGGGCTATCGGCTGGCGAGTGAGCCGTTGCGCGGCGGCAGGGCCCGGTTTCGAGGGTATTTAAAGGTACCTTTTTCTATCGACTAATGACAAAAATTAGTTGCGATAACTATCATGCCTATTTAATGCCTTGTTCATTACACTGCCCCGTTTCAGTATTGGGCTACGAAAGACATCCAGCACGCCTTGAACTTCAGTCAACAAGTGCATAGAGTGTGGGACTCTCTGAAATGCACGGCGACCAACTCCGTCCATGCGCATCGCCCGTCGAAAGAGGTCTTTAAGCGTAGGGTCCGTTATGAAACCAATTAGCTCTCCATATCCTTCGGAGCGCTCTGTGCCGCCCACCTTCATATTCAATAGGTGCGCCGCGAATAGGCGTCTTATCCCAGAGGTATCGTCAATGTTCTTCGCGTCTAAATGCAAAGCTGATTCAACGAAGAGTGCGGCGATAGCAGACTTGTCAGGGTTCGCCTGCCATACCGGCGCACTCTTAGCAGCAAGATAGTAGTTCTCGCGCGCAGACGACATGGCCTGACGCCAAGTAGGTTCCTCCATCGATGGCGCAAAAGGAGACAACTGCGCAATATGCCTAAATACCGCATTTGTTGCATGTCCGTGATGACTATCATGCGGGAGGATGTGTTCGTTTGCTTTTGCAAATGCTTGCTCTGCGGCATCCCACTGTCCGCTGTGGGCATGGGCGAGCGCAATACGTCGATAAAGAGACGCAGACATTTCAAGCACCTCGTTTTCGCCTGGTGAATGCTGTGCTAGGATTTCCTGGCAAGCTGATTTCGCCTCGCTAAATCGTCCAGCTTGGCTAAGTATCTTAATATCAATGATTTTTAGACGGTTGCGGTCACCTTGATTAAGCTTACTCCAGGCCTTCGGCTTCTTAAGTATTCCAAGGATGTAAACCGCATCGTCAAGAAAACCATATTTTTGACATATGAGTGCGATTGTTTGAAGATTTGATAGCGGGAGACCCGCGGTGCGGTCACTACCCGCTAACGACGCGATTGCCTCCCGAATCATGCCAGCATTTAGTAGGTGCGTAACGGAAAGCATTTGCTCGCTAACAGTCTCGCCCAGGTTAGCACTTAGTCTTGCAGCCTTAGGCATCGGTGCATACTCTCTCAGCCCTGATATCGTTGCATACACCCCGAAGAAACTGCCTATTCGTTGGAATGCAGGATTTCGCTTAGCATGATCGGTTATCCCTAAGTGTGCTTGCCCATTCTCCACACCTTCGCCGCGTTTATGAATGTAGTCAGAAATATAGTGAATAGGAAGAAAAGCAACATCCTCGCCACCGCCATCCATCGCTCGGTTGTAAGTTTGCACAACTCTAGCAATATGCCCATCCTCATCATCCATAGTGGACGGATTCAGATTATTGAGACGGTCTCGTTGATCAACAGATTCTCCAATTACGGTAGGCACCGTAACACCAATTCCAACAGTAGCAATTTCTGCAAGTTCCGCAAGATGCTTCAATGCAGGGTTATCCGTCAACGTAGAATTTAGCTGAGTTAAACCTTGATTTTCTCGCTCTCGGCTATAGATACTAAAGGAGCCTGGCGATCTAATTCCATAAATGTCGTCCCGCGAGTTCATTGACGCGGCCTTAGAACCGTAAAGTATGTGCCGCGCGCCCGCACGCAAAAGTGCGTCTACAAACCGTGCGCTCGCCTCACCCCAGTAACACTCCTTCACGCCCACTAAAACTATGCGGCAAAAGCTAGTTTCATTTACTGCAATTTGAATTCCAAACATGTCACACAATCCGAACGCTTGCCAGTCGTCAAACTTCCGTTTGAAACCAACGGCCTCCATTCCAGGCAAAAGAAGTTCAACGTTTCCAATTGCCACGACATCGCCATGACGAACGTATGCAGATAATGAACTCTCAAAAAAAGTCCACTCAGCAATAGATGCTTCAAGTTCCGGGTGGTGCCAGACCTCTACGGTCTGTTTTTTATGGGTTGATTCGTTTTTTCGAATTGGACCAAAAGGTCGCGCTCCGAAATCATCAAAAATAGCTTGAATGAGCTCGGCGATTTGATCTACATATTGAGGCGAGGGAAAGACAATAAACCATAGTTCGCGCCTTGGCGAAGTGATTGAACTATCGCCGTCACCTGGCGTTGTGAAAAATGCAAGTGGTCGATTGCAGTTAAATGGCTTATGAGACCGACTATGTTCCGCAAATTCAGAATCAAGTTTGCGTCCTTCACACCTGATTAGCTCCGTTGCGTCAGATCGTTCACCGGCGATAACCCGAACAGTCAGTCCCTGAAGATAAGCTTCGCTTAAAAACTCCGACTGCAATTTAGTGAATTTCTTGCCGCTGATTCTATTGTCACCAAATGGAAACGGTAAGTCAGTTGTCGGATCGATACGGCCCAGATACCACAGGAAGTTGCGTTCTCCCATTGTGTGCTCTATTGGATCCGAGCGACTGGGCGTAGACACACATCTTTGCGCGTATAAGAGCGCTCGCTTTGTACTACTTAAATCAGATGCTGTGGCGTTGTGCATGACAATTGCGAATGTGATGTAGAACTGAACCGCGTAGGCGGGGATTGCCACCAAACAGAAAAATGTATCCGTTTTTGGCTTACATAATTTTACTGTAGTTACGCACAGGAATACTTTTACATGCTTCTTCATTGTTTTTTCAGTCCCACGGTATGAGAAACAGCCCTACAGGCTGAATACCACATTAGTTGAATAGCTAATGTGCTCACCGCAAGTTCACAAAAGTTGACTCTGCATATTTGTGCGACGTCTAGCGGGGAAGAAGTGATGAAAACGACAGCAGCACTGATAGTAGATAAAGCACAGATGTGCCGCAAACTCGATACAATACGTGACACGATAACCTAAAAGGTGACACGCCATGCAAACCATCAATGTCCGCGAGCTTCGCAACACTATTCCGCACCTGCGTGAGACGCTTGAGCGCGAGCATGAGCTGGTGCTGGTGTCTAACGGGGAGCCGGTGGCGCGGATACTGCCTATAAACCAACCACCCCAGTTTGAATCAATGGCGTGGCTGCGTGCACAGTCGCCAGTGATGGAGGTGCCCAGCGAGGTACTTATTCGCCAAGAACGTGACAGGCGCGGCACATGAGCCGTCCGATGGCTTATGTGGACACCAGCGCACTGGTGAAGCGCTTTGTAACCGAGGCGCGCAGCCTGGACATGGAGACATTCTTAATTACCGGTAGTCACCGTTGCGTGCTGTCGTCTCTGTCGCTCACCGAACTAAAAACCGTTCTGCGCCGTAGGCAACGTGACCCTAACGTCGCACAGCAAATTACGCTACAGACCGCGCAGCAGGCTTATAACCAAGTGTTAATGGAGCTGGCGCAAAGCACTTGGCATTTTCAGTCCATCGCAGAGTCTATTTTTACTTATTCGGGGGAGCTGGTAGACCAACTGGCTACACAATTGGGTGCTCTTGATGCGCTGCACCTGGCCTGTGCCAAAACTGCCCGCTGTAGCCTGATGGTGTCAGCCGACAAGCAACTTCTACGCGCATCCTCAGAGCTTGGGCTACAAACCCTGGATTTAAGCTAACTATGACCGGTGCTCTCTCACCCATTACCACCGCCCTCATCTTCGACATGGACGGCACCATGATCGATTCCATGCCCTACCACACCCGGTCATGGCTGGAGTTTTGCCGGCGGCGCGGCATTACCATCGACCTAGCCGACCTGCTAGCGCGCACCACCGGCCGCACGGGTACCGAATGCATGGGTGAGCTGTTTGGCCGCCCTATGACGGCGGACGAAGCGCTGCCCTTGGTACACGAGAAAGAGCTGATTTACCGCGAGCTGTTTGCTCCCGTGTTTAAAGAAGTGGCGGGATTTAAAACCTTTGCCGCCAAAGCGCGTACCATGGGCTTGAAAATTGGTGTGGGCACCGCTGGCGATAAGCACAACATAGCCTTCGCCATGCACCACCTAAAAATGCATCCTTTGCCCGATGCGATGGTGGGCGGAGACCAGGGCTTTCCAGGCAAGCCCGATCCCGCTATATTTCTAGAAGTTGCCCGTGCGATGAATACAATGGCAACCAACGCCATTGTCTTTGAAGATGCGCCCTTTGGCATTGAGGCTGCAAGGCGTGGTGGCATGCGGGCCGTGGCCCTGTGCACTGGCCACAGCGCGGCCGAGCTGGCTGGCCCCCATGTGATAGCCGCTGTACGCAACTACAACGAACTGTTAGATTCAAAATTTTTAGACTCTCTATTTCCAGAAGGTATCCCCCATGTTTCGTGAAGCCAGCACAGCGCTCATCCAGCGCGCCGACTACAGCCCCCCCGCCTATTGGATCGACTCTGTAGATTTGAGCTTTGACCTGGACCCCGCCAAAACCCGGGTGCTGAACAAAATGCAGGTCCGCCGCAATGCGGATGTGCCCGCCCAACCCCTGCGCTTGGACGGCGACGAGCTGAACCTGGCCCGCGTGATGGTCAACGGCCAAGGCTGTTCCTTCAAAATGGACGGCGACACCTTGGTGCTGGAGAACCTGCCCGACGCCTGCGAGCTGGAGATTTTTACCACCTGCAACCCGGCCAAAAACACCAAGCTGATGGGCTTGTACGTCAGCCAGGACACGTTTTTTACCCAGTGCGAGGCCGAGGGCTTTCGCCGCATCACTTACTTTTTAGACCGCCCTGACGTGATGTCGATGTACACCGTGACGCTGCGGGCAGATGCCAAGCAATACCCGGTGCTGCTCTCCAACGGTAACCTGGTAGAGCAAGGCACGCTGGAAGATGGCCGTCACTTTGCCAAGTGGGTAGACCCCCATAAAAAGCCCTGCTACCTGTTTGCACTGGTGGCTGGCAATTTGGTAGCGCGCGAGCAGCGCATTACCTCGCGTGCAGGCAAAGACCATTTGCTGCAGGTGTTTGTGCGCCGCGGCGATTTGGACAAAACCGAGCACGCGATGAACTCGCTGATGCACAGCGTAGCCTGGGACGAAGCCCGCTTTGGCCTGCCGCTGGATTTAGAGCGCTTCATGATCGTCGCCACGGCAGACTTCAACATGGGTGCGATGGAAAACAAAGGTTTGAACATCTTTAACACCAAGTACGTGTTGGCCAACCAGGCCACCGCCACCGACGTGGATTACGCCAACATTGAAAGCGTGGTGGGCCACGAATATTTCCATAACTGGACGGGTAACCGCATCACCTGCCGCGACTGGTTTCAGCTGTCTTTGAAAGAAGGTTTAACGGTCTTTCGCGACCAAGAGTTCAGCATGGACTTGTGCCCCACGCCGTCAGCCCGGGCCGTCAAGCGCATTGAAGACGTGCGCGTGCTGCGCACCGCCCAGTTCCCCGAAGACGCAGGCCCCATGGCCCACCCGGTGCGGCCCGACGCCTACCAGGAGATTAACAACTTCTACACCGTCACCATCTACGAAAAAGGTGCCGAGGTGGTACGCATGATGCAAACCCTGGTCAGCCGCGAGGGCTTTGCCAAAGGCATGACCGAGTACTTCAAACGCCACGACGGCCAGGCCGTTACCTGTGACGACTTTGCGCAAGCCATTGCGGACGCCAATCCCACGTCAGCCCTGAGCACCCTGCTGCCCCAGTTCAAACGCTGGTACAGCCAAGCGGGCACCCCGCGTGTAAAGGCGCACGGCGTGTACGACGCTGCCGCACGCACCTACGCGCTGCACCTGTCGCAAAGCTGCGCGGCCACGCCCGGCCAGCCTGGCAAAGAGCCCTTCGTCATCCCCATTGGTTTGGGTTTGCTCAACCCGCAAGGCCACGACCTGCCACTGCAACTGGCCAGCGAGGCGCATGCCGTTCCTGGTCAGCGCACCTTTGTGATGACGCAAGCCGTTGAAGTGCTGCAGTTCATCAACGTCGACTGCGCGCCCGGCTCTGAGCCTGTGCCGTCCATCCTGCGCGGCTTCTCGGCTCCGGTAATTTTGGAGTGTGACTACTCCGAAGCGCAACTGCTGGCTTTGCTGGCGCACGATAACGACCCTTTTAACCGCTGGGAGGCCGCGCAGCGCTTGGGGCTGCAGCACGCTATGCAATTAGTAGCTGCTCGAGCTGCCGCCAACGCGGCAAATGACGATTTTGGCGTTGAAAGTTTTGCGCAATCGCCCTTTGTAGCCGCGCTGCGCAGCGTGCTGCGCAACCCCGAGCTGGACGCAGCATTTAAAGAGCTGGTGCTGACCCTGCCCTCGGAAACCTACATTGCCGAGCAGCTTGAGGTGGTAGACCCGCAAGCCATCCACGCGGTGCGCGAGGCCATGCGCTGTGCGCTGGCGACTGCGCTGCAGGCAGACTGGGAGTGGGCCTTTGAAGCCCACCAAAACCCCGGCGGCTACAGCCCAGACGCCGTCAGCAGCGGCCGCCGCGCACTGGCCAATATGGCGCAGTCAATGCTGTGCCTGGCTGCGCGTGAAACCCAAGACGCGGTTTGGCCTGGCAAAACCTACCAGCGCTTCAAAGACGCCAGCAACATGACCGACCGCTTTGGTGCGCTGGGTGCCTTGGTGGGCAGCGGCCACGCACTGGCTGCGCCCGCACTGGAGAAGTTCTACGCGCTGTTCAAAGACGAAGCGCTGGTGCTGGACAAATGGTTCAGCCTGCAAGCAGGCAGCACCGACCGCGGTGGCGACATATTGCCCCGCGTGCGCGCACTGATGAAGCACCCCGACTTCACCATCAAAAACCCCAACCGCGCCCGCAGCGTCATCTTCAGCTATTGCAGCGGCAACCCCGGCGGTTTCCACCGCCAAGACGCCGCAGGCTATATCTTCTGGGCCGAGCAGGTGATGGCGCTAGACGCCATTAACCCCCAGGTAGCCGCCCGCCTGGCCCGCGCCATGGACCGCTGGAAAAAGCTTGCCCAGCCTTACCAAAATGCCGCCAAAGAGGCCATCAAACGGGTTGCAGCCAAGACCGACTTGAGCAACGACGTGCGCGAGGTGGTTTCGCGGGCTTTGGCGGATTAGCGCTTTTCAGGCAATACCGAAAACCGAAGAGTTTTTGAACGCAAAGAACGCGAAGGTTTCGCAAAGAGCGCAAAAGAAGACAAAAGAAGAGAGAAAAGGAAGAAAAAATAAGGAATAAAATTCAAAATTAGAAATCAACTCATTTAGTTTGAGAATTCAATTCTGAGAAATTAGATTTTGTATTGGCTTTTTTGGTTTTATTTTTGTATTTTCTTTTTTGCGCCCTCTGCGAAACCTTCGCGCCCTCTGCGTTCAAAAAATCCCCCTCCCATTCCTCGCCCGCAACAGCACCAACAACATGACCAGCAAAATATCCCTTACCCGATACCTCGTAGAGCAGCAACGCATTGATGGGCGCATACCGCCCCAGCTCAGGCTGCTGCTAGAAGTCGTCGCCCGCAGTTGCAAGAGCATCAGCCATGCCGTCAACAAAGGCGCATTGGGTGGCGTGCTGGGCACAGCGGGCACTGAAAACGTGCAAGGCGAGGTACAAAAAAAGCTCGACATTATTGCCAACGAGGTGCTGATCGAGGCCAACGAATGGGGCGGCAACCTGGCCGCCATGGCCAGTGAGGAGATGGACAGCATTTACCTGGTGCCTAACCGCTACCCGCAGGGCGAATACCTGCTGCTGTTTGACCCATTAGACGGCTCCAGCAACATCGACGTGAACGTCAGCATCGGCACGATTTTCAGCGTGCTCAAAAAGCCCGACGACCACGATGCAGGCATTGAAGAAAAAGACTTTTTGCAGGCCGGTAACAAGCAGGTCGCTGCAGGCTACTGCGTGTACGGCCCCCAAACCACCCTCGTGCTTACTGTGGGCGACGGCGTAGCCATGTTCACGCTAGACCGCGAGCAAGGCAGCTTTATCTTGACCGAAGAGAACGTCACCATCCCGGCAGACACCAAAGAATTTGCCATCAATATGAGCAACATGCGCCACTGGGCCCCGCCCGTGAAGCGCTATATCGACGAGTGTTTGCAAGGCAAAGATGGCCCTCGCGGCAAAGACTTCAACATGCGCTGGATAGCCAGCATGGTGGCCGACGTGCACCGCATTCTTACCCGCGGCGGGGTGTTTATGTACCCTTGGGACAAACGGGAACCGGAGAAAGCCGGCAAGCTGCGCCTGATGTACGAGGCCAACCCCATGAGCTGGTTGATTGAGCAGGCTGGCGGTGCGGCTACCAATGGCCAGCAGCGCATTTTGGACATCCAGCCCACCAAACTGCACGAACGCGTGAGCGTGATACTAGGCTCCAAAAACGAAGTGGAACGCGCCACATCCTACCATTTAGAAGCAAAATAACCCGAAAGCCCAATAGGATGAGGCACAAAGAGCTATTTATTTAATAGCACTCAACGCGCCAGTAACGGCAAGTTGTTTTGCTATAATTCGACTTGAAGCCGATGTAGCTCAGTTGGTAGAGCAACGCACTCGTAACGCGTAGGTCAGCAGTTCGATTCCGCTCATCGGCACCACGTACAAAAGCCGCTTGAAACTCACGTTTCAAGCGGCTTTTTCTTTTGGTCCAGCAGAGCAGTTGCTGTGCCTTGCTACCAATTACCAGCGGCCTTGGCCGTAATGCCCACCATGGCGATGGCCGTAACCAGACCCGCCTCGAATAATGAGCGATGTGCCAAAAACCGGGCCAGGGTAGTAGTAAGGGTAAGGCGCCGCCACTACATAAGGCTGGTAGACGGTACCCGAGGTAATGACAGTAGCGTTATAAACCGGCTCCTGCACAACCACCTGCGGCTCCACTTGCGACATCACGCGCGGGGCTGGTGCGGCAGGGGCTGGCGCAACGGGTACGGTGGCCCCAGCGGGCACTACTTGTAGCTGTATCGTGGGGCCCGGGTCATTGGGCATTTGCACGGTGTATTGCTTGCCAGCGTACTCATACACCACTTGGTAGCCCGAAGTACGGTTTTCCAGGAAGTTTTGTGTGGAGCAGCGGTTAACGGTTTGCTGCGTGGTAGCCGCTTGCGCTGGGCTGCCGCCTTCGATGCGGTCGCCCAAAATGGCTCCCCCAAAGATGCCCAGTATGGTGGCTGCCGCGCGGCCACTGCCCTGGCCTACGGCGTTACCCATGGCGCCACCGGCAATACCGCCCATCAGAGCGCCAGCGCCCGACTTGCTAGCCGGTGTTTGGGTTTGCACTTGCACTTGCTCTTGGGCGCACACTTGGCGCGGCACACTCACCTGGCTGATGATGGCGGTGCTAGAGATGACACGGCCTACGTCTTGCGCAAAGGCTTGCCCATGGGCAACCATACTGGCCAAGCCCAAAGTGGCGCAAACCAGCGACGACGGGATAAATGAACGACTCAATAATTGACGGTTTTTCATGACAACACCTTGCTAAAACACCAGCGATATGGCTATAACGCTACCGGTAACCAAATGGTAGACCGTTTTGGTCAGAACATGTTCAAACTGGGCGTGTAAAGTTTGCTTTACAAGGTTTTACCGCGAGCATCTGCCCATGTAACGGCCATTGCTAGCTCACTTTTCTAACCAAATTCTGCTAATTGGCTGCTTTTAACGCCCTGATGCGGTCTAAACGCCGACCTTCCAGCGCCTGCACCTGAAATTGCCAGCTGGCGCATTCGATGGTGTCGCCTTGCTGGGGCAACTCGCCAGCCACCGCCATCAGCAGGCCAGCCAGGGTGTTGTAACGGTTTTTGTCTTCTTCTGGCAGATCGTCGTCAATCCCCAGCCGCGCCTTTAGCTCGGCAATCGGCATCAGGCCGTCCAGCAGCCACGAGCCATCGGCCTGGTGCGTCGCCCATGCGTCGGCAGAGGCTTGCGGTTTCAGCTCGCCAGTAATGGCCTCCAGCAGGTCGCGCGGCGTCAGCAGGCCTTGCACCACACCGTACTCGTCCACCACAAACACCAGGCGCGCCGACTGGGCGCGAAACTGCTCCAGCAGCTCCATGCCGCTTAAGGTCTCGGGGATAAAAATCGCCGGGCTGACCAGGCTGTCCAGCGTGGCAGTGGTGTCAGTGCGCAGCATGCGGGCTGTGCTTACCAGGCCAATCACGTCGTCCAGCCCGCCACGGCATACCGGAAACCAGCTGTGCGATGTTTTGATGCTGGCATCTTTGGTGCCGCCGGCCTTCTCCAAGCCTTGTGCTACGGTAAGCGAAGCGTCCAGCCACACAATATCCAGGCGGGGCGCCATGATGGAGGTCAGCGGGCGGTCGTCCAGGTGAAACAGGTTTTGCACCATTTGCCGCTCGTGGGCTTCTATCACGCCCGCATCCAGCCCCTCGTCCAGGCTGGCAGAAATCTCAGCCTCGGTGACCGAGCGGGCGTGGTTGGTGTTGATGCGCATCAGCTTGAGCACACCTTGGGTGCACATGGTCAGCAGCTTGACAAACGGGTTGGCCACCTTGGCCAGCCAGGCCATGGGCCGGGCCATTACCCGGGCCACCGCCTCGGGGTAGAGCAAACCAATGCGTTTGGGCACCAGTTCGCCAAAAATCAGGGTGATGAAGGTAATGAGGGCCACCACAAACGTAGTGGCCGCTGGGGCCGCAAATTTGGCGGCCAAACCCATCTGTTGCAAGGACTGCGACACCCCCTCGCTAAAGGCCGCCTCCCCCACAATGCCGTTAAGCATGCCAATAGAGGTGATGCCCACCTGTACGGTTGACAGCATTTGTGTAGGGTGCGCGTTCAGCTCCAGCGCCGCTATGGCCCCTGCATCACCACTCTCGGCCATGGCCATCAGCCGCGTTTTGCGGCTGGCGGTTAACGCCATTTCGCTCATGGCAAAAGCCGCGTTCAGCAAGGTCAACACGGCAATCAGGATAAAGTCCATAAATCAAGAAAATTGAAAGTACACCATGGGACTGTATCTGATTGGCGATGTGCAGGGCTGCGACGACGCTTTGGGCGCGTTGCTGGCCGAAATTGGCTTCTCGCCTAGCCGCGACCAGCTGGTGCTGCTGGGCGACCTGGTAAACCGTGGCCCGGCCTCGCTGGCCGTACTGCGCCGCCTGGTGGCGCTGGGCGACGCCGCGCAGTGCTTGCTAGGCAACCACGACCTGCACGCCTTGGCCGTAGCCACTGGCGCGCGGCCCGCGCACCGCAGCGACACACTGGCCCAGCTGCTGGCTGCCCCCGACGCAGCCGCCCTACTGCATTGGCTGCGCCATCGCCCCCTGGCCTTGCTGCAAGATGGCTTGCTGATGGTGCACGCCGGTGTGCTGCCCCAGTGGAGCGCGGCGCAAACCTTGGCTTTAAGCAACGAGGTATGTGCCGCCTTGCGCGCCGACACCCATGCAGATTTTTTGCAGAGCATGTACGGTAACCAGCCCGCGCAGTGGAGCGATACCCTGCAAGGCACCGAGCGCCTGCGGGTGGTCGTCAATGCGCTTACCCGTTTGCGTTTTTGCAGTGCAGCGGGCGAGATGGAGTTTGCCACCAAAGAAGGCGCAGGCGCCGCACCTGCTGGCGTTATGCCGTGGTTTGATGTGCCGGGGCGCAAAACCGCTGATGTGACAGTGGCGTTTGGGCATTGGTCTACTTTGGGTTTGCGCAATCTGCCTGGGTTGATTGGCTTGGACACGGGCTGTGTGTGGGGCGGTTGTTTGTCGGCTATGCGAGTGGATGGTGGGCGGCGTGAGCTGGTGCAGGTGGCTTGTGGGCAGGAGCAGGTTCCGGGGTAGGTGGCTCTGTGTTTTTCGGCGGGGGCTTGAAGATTGCCAGCTACCTTAATCACATTGCTTTGGGCGTTTGAAGATGCCGCGGGGGCATGATGTCTCGGATTGCAACCCAAACGGTTTACAAGCGCTGAAATTTCGGAGTATTTTGCAGCGCAAATTCTTCAACCGCCGCAACGCTACAAAAAACAAGATGCGTAATCTTCAAACAGCCAACGCACCATTCACTGCATCAACTGCGCCCACACCTTATCCAGCCGCTTGGTGCTGACAGGCTGCGGCGTACGCAACTCTTGGGCGAAAAAGCTGACACGCAGCTCTTCCAGCAACCAGCGCAGCTCGGCCAAGCGAACATCCAGCACACCTTTGCGTTCAGCCAGCAGACGGACAAAACGCTGCTCTTGGGGTCTTAGCTCACTCAGGCGCAAAGCATCGCGTACGGGGTCGGTGCGGTGTTTTTCCAGGCGCAGGGTGATGGCTTTCAGGTAGCGCGGGAAGTGCTGCAGCTGGATGAAGGTAGTAGCCGTCAAAAAGCGCTTGGGCATCAGGCGCTGCAGCTGCTGGGCCGCGTCCGCCGTGGCCTCGGGGGCGTTTTTGGTGTCTTTGATCTTGCGGGCCGCGGCGGCATATTCCGTCAAAATAGTGCCGCACAAACGTGCCACTTCGTTGGCTATCAAGGTCAGGCGGCCACGGCCTTCGTCGACGCGGCGTTTGAAGTCGTCGGCGTTGGTTGGCAGCGGGTCCAACAAGAAGGCTTTGTCCAGCGCTACGTCAATGATCTGGCTTTTCAGCTCCTCGCTGGTGCCGAGCGGCATGTAAGCGACGCTCATTTTTTGCAGATCGGGGATATTTTTTTCCAGGTATTTGAGCGCGTCTTTGATCTGCAAGGCAAACAGGCGGCGCAGGCCAGCGCGGTGTTTGGCAGCGGCTACGTCGGGCTCGTCAAACACTTCTACGCTCACGGCATCGCCATGGTCTATCAGCGCCGGAAAACCGATCAAGGTTTGCACTTGGGCGTTGGCACCGCGCCCCGATTGGCGAGAGATCTCCAGCAGCTCGGGCAGCTCGCCAAACGTCCAGGCGGTGTAGCGCGCATCCGCTTGAAACGCAGGGGTATTAGCATTTGCTACATGTTTAATAGCAGCTTGTGCTATATCCTGTTGGGCTTGCGGCTGATTTGGCTGGTTATTGTCATCATCAAGAAGTACCTTAGGCACTTTGCTGGCCGCACTAGACAGAGCCGCCAGCGATGCAAATGCACCGCGCGCCTGCACACCCAGCTCGGCTTTGAGCGCGGCCAGGTTGCGCCCCGTGCCCATCTGGCGGCCATGCTCGTCTACCACTCTGAAGTTCATGAACAAATGGGGCGGCAGCATGTCCAGCTTGAAGTCGCCGCGCTTGATGTCTACGGCAGTGGCATCGCGGCACAGCTTGAGCAGCGCATCTACCAAACCGCTGGCACCAAAGGCCGTTGGCTCACTGAGCACCGCGTAGAAACGCGCCGCGCTGTCGGGCAGTGGCACCAGGCGCGAGCGGGGCCTCTGGTGCAGGCTTTTAATCAACGCAAAAATTTTGCCTTGCAGCATGCCGGGCACCAGCCATTCGCAGCGCTCATCATGAACCTGGTTCAGCGCAAACAGTGGCACCTCCACCGTCAGGCCGTCTTTGGCATCGCCCGGCTCGTGCAGGTAGGTGGCGCGGCAGTCTACGCCGCCCAAACGCACCACTTTGGGAAAGGCCTGGGTGGTAATGCCAGCGGCCTCGTGGCGCATCAGCTCTTCGCGGGTGAGCATCAAGAGCTTGGGGTTCTTTTTGCTCTCCTCGCGGTACCACTGCTCCAGCAGATAGCCACTGCACACCACGGCAGGAATCTGCTGGTCGTAGTAGGCAAAGATCAGCTCGTCATCTACCAGCACGTCTTGGCGGCGCGATTTGTGCTCGATGTCTTCCACCTGTTTGAGCAGTTTTTCGTTCTGCGCCAGGAAGGGCAGCTTGGTCTCCCACTCGTTGCCTACCAGCGCTTCGCGGATAAACACCTCGCGCGCGGCCACGGGGTCTACCTTGCTGTAGTTGACGCGGCGGCCACTGTAGATGACGATGCCGTACAGCGTGGCGCGCTCCAGCGCGATGACCTCGGCGCTCTTCTTTTCCCAATGCGGGTCGAGCAATTGCTTCTTTAAAAGGTGGCCGGCTACTTGTTCAATCCACTGCGGCTCTATCGCGGCGATGCCCCTTCCAAAGAGGCGCGACGTATCCACCAGCTCAGCCGCCACAATCCAGCGGCCCGGCTTTTTGCTCAGATTCGCCCCCGGATGGCGGTAAAACTTGATCGCCCGCGCGCCCAGATACACGTCTTCGTCTTCCAGCTTCCAGCCGATGTTGCCCAGCAGGCCTGCCAGCATGGACAGGTGCAGTTGCTCGTAACTCGCAGGCTGAGAATTGAGCTGCCATTTGTGTTCGGTGACGACGGTGTGCAACTGCGAATAAATATCGCGCCATTCGCGCACGCGGCGGATATTGACGAAGTTTTGGCGTAGGAGTTGTTCGTATTGGCGGTTGCTGAGTTTGTGCTCTTTGCCGTCGCCACCCCGCGCTGCGTTGATCCATTTCCACAGCTTCAGGTAGCCGGTAAATTCACTCTTCTCATCGTCAAACTTCTTGTGCGCTTCATCGGCCTGCTGCTGCGCCTCCATCGGGCGGTCGCGCACATCTTGCACGCTCAGCGCGCTGGCGATGATCAGCACCTCGTCCAGCGCATTGCGGCTGCGTGCCTCGATGATCATGCGGCCCACCCGCGGGTCTAGCGGCAGGCGCGATAGCTCCGCGCCCAGGGCGGTCAGCTCGTTGTACTCGTCCACCGCGCCCAGCTCTTGCAGCAGGTCATAGCCATCGGCAATGGCGCGGCGCTGCGGGGGCTCGATAAAGGGGAAGTCTTCCACATGGCCCAGGCGCAGCGCCTTCATGCGCAAGATCACGCCGGCTAGCGATGAACGCAGAATCTCCGGGTCGGTAAATTTAGGCCGTGCGTCAAAGTCTTTCTGCTCATACAGGCGAATGCAAATACCATCCGCCACCCGCCCGCACCGGCCCGAGCGCTGGTTAGCGGCCGCCTGCGCAATTGGCTCGACCAGCAGCTGCTCTACTTTATTCCTGAAACTATAGCGCTTCACGCGCGCTGTGCCTGCGTCAATCACGTAGCGGATACCCGGCACCGTGAGCGAAGTTTCGGCCACATTGGTAGACAGCACGATACGTTTGCCGTTGCCCACTTCGAACACGCGGTCTTGCTCTTGCTGACTAAGCCGCGCAAACAGCGGGATCACATCCGCATTGCGGTGCAATGGCTGGTGCGCCAGGTGCTTGCGCAAATGGTCGGCTGCCTCACGGATTTCGCGCTCGCCGGGGAGAAAGACCAGGATGTCGCCGCCACCGCCGCCCATCCACAGCTCATCGGTTGCGTCGGCTATCGCACAGTTCAAATCGTAGTCACGCGATTCTTCAAACGGCCTGTAGCGCTGCTCCACCGGGAACATGCGGCCACTGACCATGATGACCGGAGCCGGGCCATTCCTGGATTCAAAATGCCGGGCAAACCGATCCGCATCAATGGTGGCCGAGGTCACGATGATTTTGAGGTCTGGCCTGCGCGGCAACAACTGCTTCAAATACCCTAGCAGAAAGTCAATGTTCAAAGACCGCTCATGCGCCTCGTCAATGATCAGCGTGTCGTACGCCTTCAAATCCGGGTCGCCCTGCGTCTCGGCCAGCAAAATACCGTCGGTCATCAGCTTGACAGACGCGTCCCGCGAGAGCCGGTCCTGGAAGCGCACCTTGTAGCCCACCACATCGCCCAGCGGTGTCTTCAGTTCCTCCGCAATCCGCTTGGCCACCGAGGTAGCAGCAATGCGGCGCGGCTGGGTGTGGCCAATCAGCTTGCCCCTTCCAGGCGGGTAATTCAATTTGCCGCGGCCTAAAGCCAAAGCAATCTTGGGCAACTGTGTGGTCTTGCCCGACCCCGTCTCGCCACACACAATCACCACTTGGTGGTCTCGGATAGCGGTGGCAATCTCGTCACGGCGAGCGGATACGGGCAGGGATTCGGGGAAGGTAATGTCTAGCATGGGGCGTGGGGCAACCCGTGATTATCGCTAATCGCCGTGTCCTATTTGGACACGCCCCAAGGTTCTTGAATTAGGACGCTGACCGTCGATCCGGATCAACTCCCTCAAAAAGGTCTTGTAGGGAAATCTCGGCCTCCACGCTGGCCAGCAGCAAACTGGGCCCGGCGGTGTAGTCATGCAGCACAAACAAACCCTCTGCATTGCGCCGATACACCTCAACACGCTGCCCATCTGGAGATACCAACACGTACTCTTTCAGACTGGCAATACGGCGGTATTGCGTGAACTTCAAGCCTTGGTCGAACCCGGCAGTGGACGGTGAAAGCACTTCCACCACAAGGGTGGGTGCAGTGAAAATCATCTCGGTGCGCAAGTCTTGGGCATCGCAGGTCACAAACACGTCCGGGTAAAAAATAGCGTCGTCGGCCACACGCACCTTCATGCCCTCCAAATACACCCGGCATGGTGTCCCTTTGAGCTGCCGCTTGAGGGCGGCAAACACATTGCCAACCACCTCGCCGTGCGCCCGCCGCGCCCCCGTCATGGCAAAAACCTCGCCACGGTAAAATTCATGCCGCTCGGCTTGCTCGTTTTCCCACACGAGGTAATCGCCCGGAGTGGTATTTTGAGGCGCGTTTGTCATAAGCCCTATTGTGCAGAAGTAAAACGACCCGGGCAAGCTCCTGCTCGTCATACCCTTCTGCGACCAGACACCGCACTCACCTAACGGAGCCATCGTGGCACTGCCAGCGCGGGATGTGCTTGCGTTTTGTGATGCCAAATCGCTGCAAGGCATTGTAGAGCTCAAGCAGTTGGTCAGGCGCATCACACCCAAGGGCGAGCATTTGCTGACGGAGACCTTGTCACCGACTAAATGGGGAGTGGTTGCCTTTAGAGTAAGCATAGTTACCGTTCGGTCTTTACCTAGACCGATGCAGACGCAAGTTCAAGTTTGATCAATTCTACTGTTTTGTCGAAAAATGAAAGAGCCATTTGTGGCATTTCGTCTTTCGAAATTGAAGCTCGAATTTTGACAATGAGTGCATCCAAATTGTCTGGTTTTACCAAATAAGCAATCAGCAATTGCCCATAATAGTTTACCACCCTTGAATTCGACAATATCTTAAAGGCAGGATTGTGCAGAAACTTATGAACACTTTCAAGCGTTTGAATTTCACTCATGAGAGGCATGAAGGTTTGCTCTTCATAAACCATTATTTTATCCATGGCAGACCTAACTTCAGACACTGAACGCACCGCAATATCACCCCGCTCAGCTCGGTAAGGGCAATTCACTTTGGGCCATGTTTTTGGATAATTGTCCTGATCATAACGTAGCTCAATCACCTGCGCAGGCTCAGGTTTTACATAGCTTAGATTTGCTATGTGCGAAACAAGGTGCAATCCTTTTGTAATGCAGATGGTGTGGCTTGCAGCAACGCCCCCCCCGCCCTGCAATGTAATTGAATGATAAAAACCATCGTGCTTTTTCACAAAGCAATTGCCTTTACGAGAATACTTGTACCCGTATTTTTTATAGAACTCAATACTGTGCTCAGCGGCTATTTTGATAATCTGGTCAGAAGAATAAATGAGCTCAGGGTCTACCTCCTCCTGCAAGCCCACTGATGCCTGTCCTGGCATGGTCAGCACTTGGCCACTGGGTAAGTAACATTCGCCTACTTGGGTGTCATACACGGTCAGCCCCAGTGCATTGGCGGTCACGGCAACGAAGGGCATCACCTCTATCACATAGTCGCTGCGTATACCCAGGGCAAGCACTGGGCTGGGGCTGATGCCGTCTAAGGGCTCATCCAACCATACGCCTTCTTCATCGTCTTCGTCCCCGGTCATTTGGCCGCGACAGGGATAGCGCTGGCTCAGCCGTTTGGCCAGTTCGATGAACTTGGGGTTTTGCCGCCCCTCTTTGTCTTGCAGGCGGTCGCAAATTTTGTCGGCTTGCAGCACGCTGGTGGGGATGGGGGTTTGCCAGATGTGGATGACGTAACTCATGGTGGGGCTGTGTTGGGGCTTGGTGCGGTTGCGTTGTGGGGATAGTTTATGGTATCCGTGGTGCGATTTATTCACTACTTATTTAGGAGCTGCTTACGCAGTATTTTATTGGGCTACCGCCTGAATGCATGCGTAGAAGCAGTAGTCGCCGGATAGTCCGCTATTGGGGTCAGAGCAAAATTTCGTTCGAGGTTGCGCGCTTCGGGGGCATTGCTTTCCTGAATTTTGATCTGACCCCAATAGCTCACATTCCAAGCGCCACGGCGGCAAATAGGGCAGGCGCGCGACGGTGGAGCACTCGCCATGGCAGCAAGAGCTGGCCGATGCTGCATTCAGCGTAGCGGCATACAAGGAGTCGGCGGCCATAAGCCACCACGGGGGACAGCCGCGTAGCTGAATGCGCCAGCCCTGCCCTGGTCTCGCAGGCAACAGGTCGGCTCAGGCACTTCCGGTTGCATCCGCAGTCGCCCCATCAGTGAGGCACTGCTGTGATTGTTTTTTTACAACGCCATGAAAAAAAGCTGCGCAAAATACTTGTCAAACCGAGTGCGCTTCAGCACAATCCTTTTCCTGCTTTAAGCCGCTGCACAACGAATATCCTTGTGCAGCCAACCCTTAAAGCACATTAAACCCATGACTTGTTTCACTCACACCTGACGCACCCTCCACTGCCCCCCAGCTGGATGTGGTGCCACACCACACCAGCTTTGCGGCAAGGTGCTGCGCGTTCTATTGAGACGCACGCTCCACAAGCCCCAGACTGTTTTACTTTGCTGAGGTTTTTGTATCTGGAGCGTGCACCATGAGTGCCAAACTATTTTCCCGTGACTTTGCGCAAGGCAAAGTAAAGCACCTGCGCAGTATCAAACAGCCGCTGGCCTTGACCTTGACTTTGCAACTGTCTGCCCCGCGCAACCGCGTGGTGCAGGCCCTCGCCCACCGCGCCATCACCTCTGGCGCGGGCAAGCATATTCGCTCACGCGGCGCACAACGCCGCGCTGAACACATGGCCCTACAAAAGGCCGTGAACACTTTGAATGATTAGCATGAAGAACGATTTGAATACGACCTCTATGGCTATGCCCATGGTGCAAGCCGAGCTGCTGCGCCAGCGCAGCGCCCACCTGGCCAGCGTGGCAGCCGAGCTGAAAACCGAGCTGTTTGGTATTGACGAGATCATTGACCGCGTGATCGAATCTATCCGCGCCTGGTATGTGCTGCCGCACATCATTCACCGCCCGGTGATTGTGTGCCTGTGGGGCCTGACCGGCACCGGTAAAACGCAGCTCACCCGCAGCCTGGCACACAAGCTGGGGTTTTATGACCGCTTTGTTGAAGTGCAAATGGACGGCTTTAGCAACGGCAGCAGCAGGCGCAGTGCCGACTCGATCAGCGCGATGCTGAGCGAGTCTGGTGTGCAAGAAGGCGAGCCCGGCATGCTGGTACTGGACGAATTCCAGCGCTTTCGCACGGTGAGCGAGCAAGGCAAAGACGCGCCGGTCAAGCGCTACCAGGATGTTTGGCAGTTGCTGTCCGACGGGCGTTTGCCGCCCTCGCTGTCGTTCCTGCAAGAACTGGAGTCGTCCTTGGCGATGTCGCTCTACGACGATGAGCGTGAAGACAAAGACGATTCCTCCAAAGAAGGCGGGGCAAGCAAAAAACTCAAATTCAACCTCTCGCCCTACCAGGCGCAAGAGTTCAAGCACAGCCTCAAGCTCAAAGAGCCGTTGCAAGAAGTGATGGCTTGGAGCGCCGAGCAACTGCAAGAGCGCATGCTGACCTTCAAAGCCTCCAGCGAGGCCTGGGAGACAGACTACAGCCGTTTGCTGATCATCGTCTCGGGCAACCTGGACGAAATGTACCAAGGCATGGCCAGCCGGGTGGAAGACTGCGACACCGATGCCGATATCTTTCACGCCATGACGAAAAAGCTGTCGGTGATTGACGTCAAAAAAGCCCTGGCCGAGCGCTTCAAACCTGAGCAGGTAGCGCGCATGGGCAACAACCATGTGATTTACCCCTCGCTCAACCAAGCGACGTATGAGCGCTTGATCCGCAGCGCCTGCGGCAAGTATGTGCATGAAGTGCAGGCCAGCTCCGGCCTGAGCTTTGCGTTGGATGAGTCGGTCTATGCGGGCATTTATGCCAACGCCGTCTTCCCGGCCCAAGGCACGCGCCCGCTGTTCTCGTCGGTACACGCCATTTTGAGCGCGCCCCTGGTCAACGCCGTGCTATGGGCACTGGAGCACGGCATCGAGGCGGGCTCTACGCTGCAGGTGTCGCTGGACATTAACACCCAGCACTTGCATGTGCGCTGCGGCCCGCACAGCACGGCCTACCCTGTGCCGCTGGATCTGAACCAGCTCAAGCAGCGCGCAAGCCCGGACTTTCGGGCTCTGCTGGCGGTGCACGAAGCCGGCCATGGCCTGGTGTATGGCCGCTTGTTTGGGCACGCGCCGCAAGAGGTAAAGATCAACGTGGCCTCGTTTGAGGGCGGCTACAACAGCTACGTGCGCATGAAGACCATGTCGCAGCAAAACTGCCTGGACCGCATGTGCGTGAGCCTGGCGGGCCGCGCCGCCGAAGCCTTGGTGTTTAACGAAGGGGCCTGCACGACCGGCAGCGAGAGCGACTTTAAAAGCGCCACCGCCCTGGCCGCGCGCTATGTGCGCTACTACGGTTTTGGCAGCCGCCTGAGCCGCACCGATGTAACGCATGAAACCGAGGGAGACATCAACACCAATGTCGTCCCCTCCAATGCCGAAATCGAGGCCTTGCTGGTGCAGCAGTACGCGCGTGCGCAGGCCTTGCTCAAAGCCGATGCCGGCTTGCTGCTGCACATCACCGACGCACTGCTGGCTCACGGCCAGATTGCCAAAGAGCAAATGGCCCAGCTGCTAGGCGTGCCCCTGGCGCAAGACGACCAGATGCTGGTGCCCTACGCCGAACAATTGACGGTGTTTGCGCTGCAGCATGGCCTGATGCAGCGCCTGCGCGCGATGCCTGCTTTTTTGCCGCATACAGTCTAGTACCCGTCGGGCAGTTGACTGCGTAACTATGAAATGACTGAGTGCACTCAGTTAAGAAAAATCGTTTGAAGAGCCTATGGAATATTACACAAGCAGCTATTTAATTCGTAGTAAAAATTACGCCCGCCTAGCAAGATTGACGCTACTTTCTTTCGTTTGATTAAGTCCGCCCCAGTTGTCTTTGCACTCCCTTTCTTTGCACTCCTTTTCTTTGCAAACTGTTACCAGATTATGTGGGTTACTGCACATACCCCAGGAAGCCAGCGGCGCAGCATGAGGTTTTTTATGGAGGCTCATGTGATCACGCTCAAACTGCTTTCCAGTCTTCGCAGTGCAAGACTTCTCGGCCCCATGCTGCTGCTCGCGGCCAGCTTAGTGCCGCACGGCCCCGCATGGGCGCAGGCCGCAGGCGCCGAATGGACAACGCCCGCGGGAACTGCCCAAGGTACGCGTTTCAGTTCGCTCTCGCAGATCAACGCCAGCAATGTCGCTGGCATCACCCACGAGTTCCAGTTCACCACGGGTGTCAGGGCGGGGCATCAAGGCGCGCCCCTGGTGGTGGGGAACACCATGTATGTCGTGGGTCCGTTTCCCAACAGGCTGTTCGCACTGGACCTGACCCGCCCCGGCCAGACCCGCTGGGTCTTCAGTCCCGCACCAAACCAGTTCGCGATAGGCCAAGCGTGCTGCGATATCGTCAACCGCGGTGCCGTCTTTGCCAACGGCAAGATTATCTACAACGCGCTTAACAACACAACCGTTGCCGTCGATGCGGCAACCGGGCGCCAAGTGTGGCGAACCAATCTGGGAGACCCGCGCTCGGGGCAGACCATGGTGATGGCTCCGCTCGTGGTCGGCGACAAAGTGTTCGTTGGCAACAGCGGCGCCGAACTGGGCGTGCGTGGTTGGCTTGCCGCATTGAACGTTGACACGGGGCGCGAGGTATGGCGCGCCTGGGGTACCGGCCCGGATGCCGACGTGTTGATCGGCAACGGCTTCCACCCTTTCTACGCCAAGGATAGGGGAACCAATCTGGGCCAGACGACATGGCCCGGCACATTGTGGACGCAAGGGGGCGGCACGCGCTGGGGATGGTTAACTTACGATCCTCAGCTCAACCTGCTGTTTGAAGGTACATCCAACCCCGCTCCCTGGAACCCGGACATCCGGCCCGGTGACAACAAATGGTCATCGACCATCTTTGCGCGCAATCCCGATACGGGCCAAGCCGTCTGGGCGTACCAGATGACACCTCACGACGCATGGGACTACGACACCGTCAACGAGAACATCGTGGTCGACCTGCCATTCAATGGCGCGGTACGTCAGCTTATCGTGCATTTCAACAAGAACGGGTTTGCCTACACGATGGACCGCAGAACAGGTGAGGTGTTGGTAGCCAAACCATTCGTTCCGGTGAACTGGGCTGATCGCATCGACTTGGTGAGTGGATCGCCGGTTTTAAACCCGGCCAAGATCCCCCGTGAGGGCGAGGTCACCAAGGACATCTGCCCCGCACCTCCGGGAGGCAAAGATATTGAACCTGCTGCTTTCTCGCCTTCCACGGGCCTGTTCTACATTCCCAGCATGGACGTATGTGCCGACACCGAGCCG
Source organism: Polaromonas sp. (assembly GCA_043766985.1). Taxonomy (GTDB): domain Bacteria; phylum Pseudomonadota; class Gammaproteobacteria; order Burkholderiales; family Burkholderiaceae_C; genus JAAFIP01. The sequence goes on along the minus strand of JAYUHM010000234.1, from coordinate 52,532 downwards.
CTGAAAGTCAACTACATCCAGGGCACGCCCTATGTTGGGGCCAGCACAACGATGAAGACGGGGCCCAGCGGCGTTCGTGGCGAGCTCATCGCCTGGGATGCCGTGAAGGGTACAAAAATTTGGAGCATCCCAGAGCGCTTCCCACTGTACAGCGGCGTCCTCGCAACGGCTGGTAATCTGGTGTTCTACGGCACGTTGGACCGGTGGCTGAAGGCGGTGGATGCGACGAGCGGCAAGGTGCTTTTCCAAACGCAGCTGCCATCGGGCATCATCGGCAGCCCGATAACTTTCACCGGCCCTGATGGCAAGCAGCGTGTGGCCGTTTACTCGGGTGTCGGCGGCCTGCTGGGTGCTGTAGTGTCCGGAAACCTTGATGTAGACGATCCCTACGCAGCATTCGGCATTCCTGGCGTGACCGCAGATCTACCAAAGTTCACCGCGAAGGGTGGTGCTGTCCATGTGTTCAAGCTCCCCTAGCCCTGCCCAAGTACTGGACGAAAGGTGACCATGAGCGACGCCCATACACTTTTTGCGACCCGCATTAATAGGCGGGTCACGCAATCCCCTAGCGGATCGCGTCACTCTGGCAGCGCGCGCAGGTTGCCATGGTTCGCACTAGCCTTGGCTGTGGCAGTGTGGTCGAGCGGAGCCGCCGCGGCGGATAAAGTGCGGGAGTTGCGAGTGTGCGCAGACCCGGACAACTTCCCGTTCTCGAACCGGCAGCTTGAAGGATTCGAAAACAAGATTGCCGACGTCATCGCCCGCGACCTGCAAGCCTCCGTAAGGTACACGTGGCATCCACAACGCCGCGGGTTCATACGCCAGACGCTCGCGGCGAAGCACTGCGACCTCATCATAGGTGTCCCAAGCGGGTTCGAACCCGTGCTGACGACCAAGGCTTACTACAGCTCCACTTACGTTTTTGTGTACGCGAAGAACAAGAAGCTGGACGGTCTGCGCTCGTTTGATGACCCGGTGCTGCAAAACATCAAGATCGGCTTGCAGGCCTTTGGCGACGATGGCGCGAACCTGCCTCCAGCGCATGCGCTGGCGCGCCGCGGAATCGCTAACAACGTCGTCGGCTTTTCCATGCTGGATACGGCCGACAGCCCATCCGGAAAAATCATCGACGCTGTGGCGAGCGGCGAGATTGACGTGGCTATCGTATGGGGACCGTTCGCCGGGTATTTCGTCAAACGGCAACCGGTCGAACTGGCCGTGGTACCGGTCTCGGCAGGCGCTGATCGGGTTCCGCTGCCGTTTACCTTCGATGTGTCGCTGGGGGTAAGGCGCGACGACGCGCCATTCAAAGAGGAGCTGGAAGGCGTACTGGATCGCAAACGCGGGGAAATCCGACAGGTTTTAGAAGCCTTTGGCGTACCTCTCATCGACAAGGCGCCAGTTGCTGCGCTTAGGCAATAGGCGGTGCCTGAACTGCCGGGTAATACCATGACATCAAAAGGAGTTTGAAATGCAAGTCAAGTTAAGAATTTTTCAATCGGTGGCTGGCCTCGGCCTGGTGCTGACTACAACGATGGCATCGGCATTGGGCCCAGCTGAAGAGGGGCGGCGCGTTTACCTTGAGCAAAATTGCTACGGCTGCCACGGTGGCCGCGGCGGAGGCGGCATGGGTCCCGCTTTCAGGCGCGAGGGCGCCGATCTTGGAGACGTCAGCGAAGCCATACGCCAAGGAAAAGAAAAGGGCATGCCGGCCTATCCAAAGCTGACAACCCTTGACATACAAAACCTCACCGCATACCTTCGCTCGCTGCGCACCAGCGCGGAGCCTACCTTCACGCACTGGTGGGAGCCAGTGCCCACACGCTAGCAGAGCGCGGCGGTTGGGCGTGACTGCCAAAGTGATTCGGCCTGGCATGGGGTGGGGCAAGCTGCGATTTTTGGCCAGTGCTATGCTTGCTGTATACAAGCATTAGGCACCACCGCATGACAATACCCCAAGCTGATAAAACGTTAATAGATAAGCTGGTAACCGCGAACCACATCCTGTACAAGCATGGCATAGTGGATGGTTTTGGCCATATCAGTGTGCGGCACAGCGCGTCGCCTGCGCATTTTTTACTCTCGTGCAACCGTGCGCCCGGCTTGGTGCGGGCGCAGGACATACAAACCTATGACATGGACGGTACTGACGCGAGTACGTCGGGCCAGCGGCCGTATCTGGAACGGTTTATCCACAGCGAGATTTACAAAGCGCGGCCCGATGTGGTGTCGATTGTGCATAGCCATTCGCAAAGTGTGATTCCGTTTGGTGTGAGTGGCCAGCGGCTGCGGCCCATCTTTCACATGAGCGGCTTTTTGGGCGCCGGGGTGTCCTTGTTTGACATACGGCAGGCGCATGGCAACACAGACATGCTGATCCGCGATGCCAACATTGGCCGTTCGCTGGCGCAAGCCTTGGGCAAGCACCCCTGCGTGCTGATGCGCGGTCACGGCTCGACCACCGTGGCGGAGTCGATTGAACTGGCGGTATACCGCGCCATATACGCCGAGGTGAACGCCAAGCTGCAATTGCAGGCAGCCGTACTGGACGATGTTAACTTTTTAAACGACGAGGAAGCCGCATTGGCACAAGCGTCTACCGAAGGGCAAGTGGTGCGCGCGTGGGACCTGTGGGTGCAAGAATTGACTTTACAAACCGCTTAATCATGAAATTATTATCATCACTTTTACATGCCAGTGTGTTGGCTGCAAGTTGCGTAACCTCTATCGCGTGGGCGCAGGCCTACCCTTCGCGCCCTGTCAAAATTATTGTGCCTTATGGCAGCGGCGGCGGGTCTGACGTGCTGGCGCGGCAGATAGGCGCACGCCTGCAAACGCTGTGGGGCCAGGGCATTGCCGTGGACAACCGCGCAGGGGCTTCGGGCAATATTGGCACCGAGGCGGTAGTCAAATCACCCGCTGATGGCTACACCCTTCTGCTGCAAAACAGCACCATGGTGGTCAACCCTGCGGTATCGGGCAAGCTGAACTATTCGCCCGAAAAAGACCTCACACCCATCATGCTGCTGGGCCTGACGCCGATTGCCTTGGTGGCGCACCCGGCTACCGACATCAAGAACCTCAAAGACTTGGTGAACTATTCCAACGCCAACCCCAACGCGCTCAACTACGGCTCCTGCGGCCAGGGCACACCGCAGCACTTTGTGATGGAGCTGGTAAAGCAGCAGGCCAAGGTAAGTGCCGCGCATGTGGGCTACAAAGGCTGCGCACCAGGGCTAACTGATGTGTTGGGCGGCCAGGTGCAGTTGGCTATTTTGAGCGCCAATCTGGCGGCACCGCACGTAAAATCGGACAAGCTCAATGCGGTGGGTGTGTCTACCGCCAGCCGTTACGCACTGCTTCCCAACGCCGCCAGCTTTGAGGAGCAAGGCCTCAAGCCGCTCAATTTCTCTATCTGGTACGCCCTGATGGGCCCGGCCAATATGCCCGCCGACGTGGTGACACGCATCTACGCCGATGTGCAAAAAGTGATGGCCGACCCCGCGACCAAAGAAATACTCTCCACGGCGGGCATTGAGCCACTGAGCGGCAACGCCACCGATTTGGCCAACCTGATCAAGACCGATCTGGCACGCTACGCACAGCTGGCTAAATCGGCCAATATCAAAGCCGAATAATTGATCTGGCAGTGTTTTCGCCGCGCTAGTCAACCGAGAGATAAGTATCCCGAGTAGGGAGAGTAGGCAGCGTAGCCGCTGGCTTGGCCGCTTTGTCAGACCACTTGCCATCTTTAAAATCCGCTTTGCTCAGGCCACGGTTAATATCCAGGCCCGACAAAGAAAAATCATGCGCTGGCAAGCCTGCAAACGGCTTGACCACCGTTTCATAAAAGTGCGTTGGCCACTTTACCCCGCCCACTTCGACAAATTTGTCGTGCACCACGCTCACCACCGCGCCCTTGCTGGGCTCAGAGCCTTCAAGCGTGATCCACACGCGGCGCACCAGCTTGTCTTGTCGGTCAATGCACAGTAGCGCCTTGTCCTCCACCGAGTTGCCTATGCTAGGGCGCAACACCGCCAGCAGGTTGTCGCAGTCGCGCCCACCCACCACACTGCTCCCTGCCAGTTCTAGCACGCTAGCACGCTGCACATAAAACGCGGGGTATAAAAATATTTGGTATGCATGCAGCACCAGGTGCGACGCTGCCATTTGCCCTGGGCTGGTATGCGGCTGTTGGTTGTACCAGATGGCTACTTGGCGCCGGTCTTCCATCACCGTTTTTTCACCACCCTTGCCGCTGTGGATTTGTGCAATCAGGCTGTCGCCCATCAGCATACGCTCTTGCGAAGTCTGGCGAAACGCGGTGTCAGTGATGGCGGGTTGAATACGCGTAATCAGGTCAAACCACTTGCCAGTGTAGCTGACGTTGATGTCTTTGATGGCCGCAAATGCGGCTTTACCGTGTGCTTGCTGTGATTGCTCTAACAGCGCAAGGGCTTCAGCCTGGCTGGCGGCACCTTTTGGCAGCGGCATGGAGCTGCACCCGGTAATGAGCAGCAGCGCCGCGCATGCTGGCATGATTGACTTGAAAACCCCTGCGTTCATACTGTCACCCCATCTGTGTGTTGTTAGTTAAGACCAATTATGGCGGCGCTTGCCGGGGCGCGCGGCCTACCTTGCAATAATCGTACGCAACAGTCGGAATTAGCCGCTGGCACCCGTGCTTATGGTGCAACACAAAGAGCTAGGTTACAGTTAAGGCTAGTCTGTTTTGAGCCGCCCTAATTTTTTAGTAAAACCGCATGTCCACCGTCTTCAACTTCACCTTCGTTCCCTGGTTTCGCTCTGTTGCGCCCTACATTCACATGCACCGTGGCAAAACCTTTGTGGTGGCGGTGTGTGGCGAGGCGATAGCGGCGGGCAAGCTGACGACCATTGCGCAAGACTTGGCGCTGATCCAGAGCATGGGCGTGAAGATTGTGCTGGTGCATGGCTTTAGGCCGCAGGTAAATGAGCAGTTGGCCGCCAAGGGCCACACCCCTAAATATTCGCACGGCATTCGCATTACCGACAGCGTGGCGCTGGACTGCGCGCAAGAAGCTGCGGGCCAACTGCGCTACGAGATTGAGGCCGCGTTTAGCCAGGGCCTGCCCAACACGCCTATGGCTGGCGCTACGGTACGCGTAATGAGCGGCAACTTTATTACCGCCCGGCCTGTGGGCATTGTGGATGGCGTGGATTTTATGCACAGCGGACTGGTGCGCAAGGTAGACACGGCGGGCATTATGCGCACGCTGGACATGGGCGCCATGGTGCTTCTGTCGCCGTTTGGCTTCTCCCCCACGGGCGAGGCGTTTAACCTGACGATGGAAGAAGTGGCCACCTCGGTTGCCACGGCTTTGCAGGCTGACAAGCTGATATTTTTAACGGAAATTCCCGGCCTGGCATTGGACACCTCTCAACCCCTGAGTGAAGATAACCCGATTGACACCGAACTGCCGCTGGCTGCCGCCGAAAAAATGCTGGCCGCCCTGCCCAGCGCGCAGCTACCCACCGACACCGCGTTTTATTTGCAGCACTGCGTTAAGGCCTGCAAAAGTGGCGTAGAACGCAGCCACATATTGCCCTTTGCCACCGACGGCGCGCTGCTGCTGGAGGTGTATGTGCACGATGGCATCGGCACCATGGTGGTGGACGAAAAACTCGAATCGCTCAGAGAAGCCACACCCGACGACGTGGGCGGCGTGCTGCAACTGATCGAGCCGTTTGAACGCGACGGCACCTTGGTCAAGCGCGACCGTACCGAGATTGAGCGCGACATTACCAACTACAGCATCATCGAACACGACGGTGTGATTTTTGGCTGCGCGGCGCTGTACCCCTACCCCGAGGCGCGCACCGCTGAGATGGCAGCGCTGACGGTGTCGCCACAGTCGCAGTCGCAAGGCGATGGTGAAAAGTTGCTAAAACGCGTTGAACAGCGCGCCAAAGCTGCGGGGCTGGACAGCATGTTTGTGCTGACCACCCGCACCATGCACTGGTTTATCAAACGCGGTTTTGCGCAGGTAGACCCCGACTGGTTGCCCGAGGCGCGTAAGCGCAAGTACAACTGGGACCGCAAGAGCCAGGTGTTGGTGAAGAAGCTTTAAGCCTATGCTCAAACGGGTTCTCGCATTTACTTTAGCGCTGGCGTGCAGCCTGGCTGCAGCAGCAGACGACTATGTAAGCATCAGCACCCGCTCTGGCATCACCTCGGGCTATTGGTGGATGCAGCGGGACAACGCCAAGGCCAATCTGCTGCTGTTTAGTGGCGGCGCGGGCGGCATTGGTTTGAAGGGCGGCGCGCCGCAGTCCAACAATTTTTTGATTCGCAGCCGCGATTATTTTGCCCAGGCAGGGTTTCACGTGGCTCTGCTCGGCAACGCCAGCGACATGCGCCAGCTTGACCCGACCAAACGCGCCAGCGCCGAGCATGTACAAGACATTGCGGCGGTGATTCGCCACCTCAAGGCGCGTAACGGCCTGCCAATGTGGCTACTGGGCACCAGCCAGGGCACCATCTCCGCAGCTGCGGCGGCCATAGCCTTGGGCGCTGAGGTTGATGGCGTTGTGCTGACCGCAGCGTATACCGCCTACAACACGCCCACCAGCGTGCCGCGCCAGAGGATTGCCGACATCACCCAACCCGTGCTGGTGGTATCACACGCCAATGACAGTTGCAGAGTAACGCGCCCTCACGAGGCGAGCAATATCATCGACGGCTTGAAAGAAGCGCGTGTAAAAAAGCTGCTGATCTTGCGGGGCGGCAGCGACCCGCGCGGCGACGAATGCGAGGCCATGCACTGGCACGGCTTTATTGGCATGGAAGCGCAAGCGGTAAAAACAATCACCGACTGGATCAGCGCACCCGCACCCTGAGCCGCAGCTCCAGCAGGCCCAGCAGGCCCAGCAAAGGCAATAACGCCAGTGCAGCCCAACCCCCTGTGCATTCGTTTTGCGGCACACCTAGGGGTTTTTACGATCAACCCCTGCCGCGCGCGGCCTGATACTCAACAAGCTTATTGACCTTCAACTTATCATCCGATCAACATGTTTGTCCAATTTCTTAAACCCGATGACTCCCAACCCCGCCTCGGCTTTGTCATAGCCAAGCAACTGATCGACCTGAGCATCGCCGCACCCGTCTTGCCGCGCGACCTGCTCGCCCTGATCAAGCTCGGCGAAAGCGCCATGACCAGCGCAGTGCAGGCCGCCCAATCAGCCCCCGCCTCGGCCCACCTGGCACTGAACGCCGTGCAATGGCTCATGCCCATCCATAGCCCCGGGAAGATCATCTGCCTGGGCCTGAACTACGCCGAACACGCCAAAGAAGGCGGCAACGCACCGCCTACCTACCCCAGCTTTTTCCTGCGCGTCAGCTCGTCCCTCATCGCGCATGAGGCCCCCATGCTGCGCCCCAGGGTGTCAGACAAACTGGATTACGAAGCCGAGCTGGCCGTCATCATCGGCAAACGCGCACGCCACCTCACACCCGCCAACGCCTTGCAAGCCGTGGCTGGCTACTCGTGCTTTAACGATGGCTCGCTGCGCGACTACCAGCGCAAAACCACGCAGTGGACGATTGGCAAAAACTTTGACGGCACCGGCGCTTTTGGCCCCGGCATGGTGCCTGCCAGCGCCCTGCCCGCTGGCGCTGCGGGTTTGCACATCGAATCGCGCCTGAATGGCAAGGTCATGCAGAGTGATAACACCGGCAACAAGATGTTCCCGGTGATTCAAACCCTGTGCTGGCTCAGTGAAGTGATGACGCTGGAGTCCGGCGACGTGATTGCCATGGGTACGCCGTCTGGTGTGGGCTATGCGCGCACACCGCCGGTGTTTATGAAGGCGGGTGACCGCATTGAGGTAGAGATTGAAGGCATTGGCACGCTGGCCAATACCGTGGTGGACGAAGCGTAAGCCCTTGGCAGCAGGGCCTGTGTGCTTGCCGCGAGGCAACGCTCAGCCCGCGGCCGCTCTGCGCCTGAGCAGCAAGGTAACCAATACCAAGCCCATTCCCACAAACGCCACAAATGACCAGTTGGCAATAGAGCCGCCTAGAAAGGTCCAGTCCACCTTGGAGCAGTCGCCGCCGCCTTTGAAAATCATCGGAATGGCGCGTTTGAGGGGGAAGGTCTCGACCATGCCGTAAAAGTCGCGCCCGCACGACACAACCTCGGGCGGGTACCACTGCAAAAAACTCTGCCGCGCTGCTACAAAGGCGCCGCCCCCTGCAAACAGCACGGCCACGCCGGCCCACACGGCTTGCATGGTACTTTTACCCTGCTTTTTAGAGGCTTTTAGGCCGCTAGCCCAACAGAATATAGCACAAGCTGCTACTAAAATAAGAGCGTATCGCTGCACAATACACATTGGGCAAGGCTCCAAACCAACCACATGTTGCAGGTACAGGCCAAAAACCAGCATGCCTATGCAGGCCAGGGCTATCAGGCCAGCGCCGCTGCTGAGGGTGAGGTTTTTCCAAAAATTAAACATCAGGTTTTCCGGTAAGAGACAATACGGGTATTGGACACGCAAACCCCGCAAGGGTTCGCTTGCGCATTGAACATTTTGTAATCACTTTATTCCTATTCAAGACGAAGGACACCAACATGGCACGCATGGTTAACTGTATCAAACTGGGCAAAGAAGCCGAGGGCATGGACTTTCCGCCCTACCCGGGCGAGCTGGGCAAAAAGCTGTGGCAGCAGGTAAGCAAAGAGGCATGGGCCGCGTGGATGAAGCAGCAAACCATGCTGGTGAACGAGAACCGCCTGAACCTGGCCGACCAGCGCGCCCGCCAGTACCTGGCCCGCCAGATGGAAGCGCACTTTTTTGGCGCCGGTGCCGACGCGGTGCAAGGCTACGTGCCGCCCACAGAATAAGCCGTCGACTACCTTTGCTGCCCTTTATAGCATTGCGGTAGCAGCTATGAAAATCATAGTTATTGGTGCTGGCCTGGCGGGGGCCGCTACGGCCCACGCACTGGCTCTGCAAGGCTGTAACGTGACGGTGCTAGAGGCCAGCGCGGTTGCCGTGGCCAGCACGGCACCATCGGCTGGTTTGCCCGTTGCTTTGATGGCACCACACCACTCGGTCGACGACAGCCTGGTCTCCCAGCTCAGCCGCTTGGGTGTGGCGGCAACCACCCAAGCCGCCCGCACCTTGCTGGTGGGCGGCCAAGACTGGTCGCGCTGCGGTGCACTGCAGCGCGCAGGCAAACTCGGCCCACGGGCCCAGTGGTTTGCCGACGCCGCCTGGGTCAAACCCGCCGCGCTGGTGGCAGCATGGCTGGCGCATCCACGTATCACCGTCAGCGCAGGTACGCACGTGCATCGCCTGCAATGCGCCGTGGGCCATGCGCCGGTATGGCAAGCGTTTGACGCCGTGGGCACAGAGCTGGCCCAAGCAGACGCCTGCGTGCTGGCCAACGCCTACGCCGCCAAGGCATTGTTGGCAGGCTTGGGGCGTGCCAGCGAGGTGCCCCATGCCACCGCACAAGCCATAGCCGCCCCACTGCACCCCGTAGCCGGTCAAGTGCTGTACGGCCCGTGGACTGCCCAGTGGCAAGCGCTGTGGCCCGCACTGCTGCCCGAGTTGGCGCAGTACCGCCCCTCCCATGGCATGGCGCCAGCGCCGCAAGACAACCAGTTTTGCGCCATCAATGGCAACGGCCACTTTATCCCTGCTATACCTTGGGGCCCCCACGGCGCGCAGATATGGCTGAGTGGCTCCACCTATGAGCACGACACGCCCCAGCACCCTCGGGTGAGCGCCCAAGGCATTGCGGCCAACCTGCAGCGTTTGCAGCGGCTCATCCCCGCTGCCGCCGACCTGCTGGCGGCCCAGCACGGCAGCGGCCAACTGCAAGCCTGGGCGGGCACACGCTGCACCACGCGCGAGCGCTTGCCGTGGGTGGGCGCGGTGTCCCCTGCCAGCTATCCCGGCTTGTACGCCTGCACCGCCATGGGCTCACGCGGTTTGAGTTTTGCAGCACTGTGTGGTCAGCACATAGCCAGCTTGGTGCTGCATTCCGATGGCTCGCCACTGCCCGCCCATTTGCAGCGCGCCATCAGCCCCGGCACCCCGGAGCGCGCAATGCGCGGGTGAATGGTGCGTTAGGTGGGGGCAGCACTGGCAAGGTGTTTGCGTAACGTCAACATCAGTCCCGCCCCATCGCGCCAAGCGACGACACCCGACAGCAAAAAGCGTGTGTAAAAAATCACGTTTTTGTAAATTCCAAGACGCGTTTGCTATTAATTTAGAAGCGTTATACATAGTAAATACATTGGATACGAGGCGTTTAATTTTTTCAAGCACAGAGACGGCACTGTAAAAGCATCTATAATTTTCACCTGCACCAGCTGCACGCCGCGCACCCTGCGCAGGGCACATCTCTCGCAACCTCACCCGGTAATCCCCCATGAATATTCGTCGCTCCATTTTGCTTTCTGCAGGCCAACTGGCGCTGTGGCCCAGCGCGTTCGCCCAAACCAGAGCCGGCAGCGCCAGCGCGCAAGCAGCGAACTGGCCCACCAAGCCCTTGCGTATCGTGGTGGGATTTCCAGCGGGCTCAGTGCAAGACTTGTCGGCCCGGGCACTGTCAGAGTCGTTAGCCAAAATTTTAGGCCAACCCGTCATTATTGAAAACAAAGCCGGTGCCTCCGGCAGCATCGCGGGCGACTTGGTAGCCAAGGCCACCGATGAGCACACCGTGGGCATCATGAACAACACCACCTTGACCGTGGTGAAAATGCTCAACCCCGCCACCCCGTTTGACCCGGCGCGTGATTTTCAGCCCATCGCACTCATCGGCACCCAGCCGCTGGTTCTGGTCGTCAACGCCAGCGCTTCCGGTACCACGCCGCAGCAATGGCTGCAATGGCTGCGCGACCTGGGCAACAAGGCCAGCTACGGCTCTCCTGGTGCGGGCACCCCTGGCCATCTGGGCATGGAGCTTATCAAGGGCAAAATCAGCTCCGCTGGCGTGCATATTCCCTACCCTGGCAACCCGCAGGTTATCAACGCACTGCTGGCAGGGCAACTGCAAGCTGCCCTGCTGCCGCCCGGCTTGGTGATGTCACATATCCGCGGCGGCAAACTCAAAGGCATTGCGGTTACCACGTCGGTGCGCAGCACCCAAGCTGCTGAACTGCCCAGCATGGCCGAGCTGGGCGTGTACAACACCGAGATGGATCTGTGGACGGCCATGGCCGCCCCAGCCAGCATGCCCAAAGCCATCGCCGCCAAGCTCAGCGCCGCCGTCATCGAAGCCATCAAAAGTCCCGAGGGCCGTGCCCGACTGGTCACCGTAGGCTGGCAGCCCTCCCCCTCGACGGCCGAGGGTCTGGCAAAACGGATCAAGTCCGACACGGCACTGTTTGGCGGCATTATCATGATGCGCAGTATCAAAATGGAATGAGCCCTGGGCCGGGTAAGCGGCTAAAGCCATCGCCATCACTGCCCGACTCTGCTAGCATCTGGCAATGCTTCATCTACGCCACTTGGTTGTTCTGGTTCTGGCTGCGTTACTCGGCAGCGCATACGCACAAGACGGCTGCCCGGCACCTGACAGTGCGCCTACCCCATCGCAGCTGAAAGAACTGCAAAAATCAGCCAAAGACCGTGGGTTTTTGTGGCGCGTTACCAAAGACGGGCGCAGCTCGTATTTGTACGGCACCATCCATGTGTCCAAGCTAGAGTGGGCTTTACCCGGCCCGCAGTTGATTCAGGCTATCCGGCAAAGCGACAGCATCGCCTTGGAGCTGAACCCGCTAGACCCACAGGCCATGCACCAACTGAGCCAAGGCATGCTGGATACCCCAGCAAAACCGCTACCCCAAGCGCTCGGGGCCAGGGTTGCGCGCCAGGCCCAAGTAAGCTGCGTTCCGGTAGCGCAGTTAGCGCCACTGCGGCCTGAATTCCAAATTGTCACGTTAACCGTCATGGCCCTGATGAAGCAGGGCCTTAGCCCCGCCTACGGTGCCGACCTGGTGCTTGCAGGGGTGGCCAGCAGCAGCAAGAAATCTGTCGAAGCCATCGAAAGCGTAGAAGACCAATTGCGCCTGATGCGGGTGTCCAGCAGGGAAGAAGCCTTGGCGGCAGTGGACGAAGGGCTGGTGCAGCTGGAGGACGGCACGGCGCAAGTGCTATTGGCCAAGCTGGCCCAATCATGGGCCGACAGCGACTACCCCACCATGAGCAGCTATGCGAGCTGGTGCAAGTGCCTGAACACCGCCAAAGAGCGCGCTGACCTCAAGCGCCTGCTGGACGACCGCAACCCCGCCATGGCCGCACGCATCGACACCCTGCACGGCGATGGGCGCCGTATTTTTGCCGCAGTAGGCGCGCTGCACATGGTTGGCCCCGAGGGCCTGCCCGCTTTAATGGAGAGGCGCGGGTACACGGTGCAAAAAGTGTTCTAAAGCGGCAATAAACCCGAATTTATATAAAAATACGGCACCAGCCCAATAGAGCAAAGCACAAGGTGCTATTTTATATATAGCATATGCATTGCGTTAATTTTGCGCCTACCCATGCCTACACGCTGTACTCCAGCACATAAAAGTGCTTGCCATCCGCAATGCGGATCGTCAGCTGCCCGCTGATACCGGCAAGCGCATCGGTACCAGAATCGGGCACCACCGTCACCGACAATTGCTGCGCGCCCCGGTTCATGGTGCCGCTGTGCTGCAACACAAAGCTGCCCGCACGCCCGTGCAGCGCGCCCGTCACCCGCTCAATCGCCACATAGGCCGCAGAGCCTTGGGTAGGCGTCACGGCGGTCAGCATCTGGCCTTGGCCTACCGCTACCAAGTCGCCAGAAAACTGCTTGTCCAGTGACATACGCCCCGGGATTGCACCTGGCGGGTCTTCAGGCGAAGACAATGGCTTCATGGACACTTCAAAGGTGCCTGCGGCTTGCTGGGTCATGGGGTGAACTCCTTAAAGGCTGGCATTTTCAGTGTCACGACATGTTGACACTCAATCCAAAAAAACGCGCTTGAACGCCTTGCGCTTATTCGTACGATAAACCGCAAAGTCTGCGCGGTCAACGGTAATGATGTCCGTCACGCCTGTGCTGTTAGCCAGCCATACGAGCGAGGCGTCAGCTAAATCCATGGGGCGGGCTGCGTATTTGCGCATCATGGCTGACAGGCCCAGCAGATCGTCTGTTTGCAGTGATGCAATGCGAATTCGGTCGCGTATGGTGCCTTCGTGCAGCCACAGCAGCAGGTCAGCCTGCGCGTGGGCGCTAAAGTCCAGAAAATACATGACTTCAGACACGACTTCCCAGGTGGTGAGCAGGCGCACGTGCGTGCCGTGGCGTTTAAAGTAGGCCAGCGCTTGCGCGTGGTAGCTGTCGCTGCGGTTAAACAGCGCCGCTAGTGGGCCGCTGTCGCACAGCACGTCACGCAGGCCAATGGTTTTCACGCGCGGCGCTTACAGTGCGTTAACGAGGCGCTTGGCGGCCAGCCGCTCGCGCACCACAGACTTGATGTCTGCCGACTGACGCGATGCATCGCCATGCTTACCAAAGATGGGTTTACCCAAATCGTACAAGCTCACATCCGCCTGCGCCTCGGTGCTGATGGCCAGCTGGCGCAAGGCGTGTTTCACAATATCCGTCTTGCTCAGCCCCATGCGCTCATGCAACTGCTGCATGAGCGCAGAGTCGCTTGCGCCCAGGCGCAGGCTGAGGAATTGGTCGTTGTTGGTTGCTGCAGCACTCATCATCTACTCAGCGTACTACAAATTATGATATTTGTAAAACACTATAGCCGCCCTGCCTTGATGGCCTGAGCAATCAACCACCGTACACCCCATTTGTGAAACGGCACGATGAAGAATAGATAGATTTTGCCAAACACGTTGTGTACGCTGCAGACCGTAGAGACAACCACGCTGGTCGTCTCGCCCTGCCTTACTTTTAACACCGAGAGCCTGAAGTCCAGGTGCTTGTTGTCACGGCCTGCGACCAGTTCGGTCGCAGTCAACGCAAAGATGGGCCATACGCCAATCTTGTCGCCGATCGCGTAGCTGGTCTTGAATTGTGGATGCAGGATTTCAACCGCTGTGGGCGCGTCTAGCCCGCAGACGGAGGCGATTCGGTTGCGGACTATCAAAATGGACTTCATCCACAGGGGGTGATGCGCGAAGATGGCCATAAAAATATCAACCACTCTGGCCTGCGTGTGGTGCAGCGGTGCGCGGTAGGCATCTCGAAAATAAGCCGCTTCCACCCAACGGCGGTCTAGCACGCTGGTGGAGGGAATGTCGCATGTCATAACGGTCATGGCTTGTCCTGAAGAGGGTACTGAAAGCAACCTGGGCCAGATGGTGTTGAGCACATTGTATTTCTTTTATTTCTCTATTGACAGAAATAAAAGACGGAATTATATTCATACCCAAGAGACAGCCAAAAACCATGCAGCTCAGCCAAACCAGCCAAAAATTCATCCTCCACTGGGGAGAGATGGGCACGCGCTGGGGCGTTAACCGCACGGTGGCGCAGATCCATGCGCTGCTGTACCTGACTGGCAAGCCGCTGCCTGCAGACGAGATAGCCGACACGCTGGGTGTGGCGCGTAGCAATGTGAGCAATTCGATCAGCGAGCTGAAGGCGTGGAACCTGGTGAAGCTGGTGCATGTGATGGGTGACCGGCGCGACCATTTTGAGGCCAGCACCGATATTTGGGAGCTGTCGCGCACGGTGGTGCGCGAGCGGAAAGAGCGCGAGATCATGCCCACGATTGACATGCTGCGCGAACTGCTGAACCACCCCGAGATCATGCTGGACGGCGTGGAGCGCGCCAACCGTATGCGCGAGATGCTGACCATGCTGCAGACCATGACGGTGTGGAGCGACGAGATGCTGCGCCTGGACACCGAGACCCTGACCAAGGTGCTAAAACTGGGCGCCAAAATTCAAAAACTGATACGCGGGGAGGCACCGCCCGCAGACGCCGCCGCTGGCAAAAAAACCAGCAAAGCCCAAGCCGATATGCAAGCCATGGGCTCGGTGATTGGGCCTTGATACGGCATTTTTTTAATCATTTATTTCTGTTTAGACTGAAATAACAGTAATAAAAAACAAAGGAACATGTGTATGACTAGCAACTTCCCTCTCACCCTGCTGTTCGACGGCGCATGCCCGGTTTGCAATCTGGAAATGGACAACCTGAAGGCGCGCAACACCGCTGGCCAGTTGCAGTTTGTAGATATCTCGGCGCCGTTGTTTGACCCCACACCCTACGGCGCCACGCTGGAGGCCATGAACGGATTGATCCACGCTGCCCGGCCCGATGGATCACTGGTGATTGGCGTAGAGGTGTTTCGCTTGGCCTATGGCGCAGTAGGCTTGGGGCACTTGGCCGCGCCCACGGGCTGGCCGCTGCTCAAGCCCGCGTTTGACGCAGCCTACAAAGTGTTTGCGCGCAATCGCTACGGCGTCTCCGCGGCTCTCGGCCCCCTGCTCATCCGCATCGCCGCCTTGCGCGCACACCGGCGCTCGCAAGCCTGCGCTGAGGGCACCTGCAACACAACGACCCACCCCACTCAAGGAGAATCTTAAATGACCATCGCCCTTTCTATCGCAGCCGCTCTGGTGGTTTTGGTGTGCATGGCGCACTCGTATTTGGGCGAGCGCTACCTGCTCAAGCGCCTTTTTAAACGCAACGACTTGCCCAAGGTAGTGGGTGGAAGCGAATTTGCGGGACGCACACTGCGCTTTGCCTGGCACATCACCTCTGTAGCGTGGCTGGGTTTTGCGGCGGTACTGGCACTGCTGGCCTTGGGCAGCGCCACACCCTACGCTATCGGCTTGGTCATAGGCATCACCTTTTTTATGCACGGCGCAGTCGCGTTGATTGCATCGCGCGGCAAGCACCTGTCGTGGATTGCATTTTTCGCAATCACCCTGCTGGTGCTCTACGCCTTGCAGGCTTGACGCACCCAACGCTGGCTAAATGTACCCGCTTTTTAACGCAAGGAGCACATCATGAAAGTCATCGTCTTTGGCGGTGCAGGCCTGTTGGGCCGCGCTATTGCCGCAGAGCTACGCAGCCACGGCCACCAGGTAGTTACCGCGGGCCGCAAAAACTGCGATGTGGTGGTGGACTACCGCTACGACAACACGCCAGAGCTGTTTGCAGCCATTGTGCGCGGGGCCGATATTGTCGTTAACGCTGCGGGCATTTTGATAGAGCGCGGCGGCAACACCTTTGATGCCGTCTACGTAAAAGCGCCCACGGCCTTGTTTGCCGCCTGCGCCACCGAGCGGGTGGCGCGCATTGTGCACTTGTCTGGCCTGGGTATGGGGGGCGGCATACCTGGCAAATACACCGCCAGCAAGTTGGCGTGCGAGCAAGCCTTGCAGGCCAGCCCGGTGGACTACGCCATCGTGCGCCCCGGCCTGGTAGCCGACGCGCAATGCCCCAGCACCCAGCTACTGCAATGGCTGGCCAAGCTGCCCATCATCGCCCTGCCCGGCTTGCTGCACCCCGGCGCATCTCAGTTGGCGCCCATGCAAGTGCAAGACGTGGCCGAAGCCGTCACCCGCATTTGCGAACACCCCAAAGCCCTGCGCCGCACCATCGAGCTGGCCGGGCCAGAAGACATGACTTACCGCGAGATGCTGGCACGCTACCGCCACGCCGCTGGCAAAGGCGCCGCGCTGTGGCTACCGCTACCCTGGTGGTTGATGAAACTCAGCGCCCTTGCCGCAGCCTATTTGCCGCAAACCGTGGTCAGCGTCGACACCATGCGCATGTTGCAAGCCGGTGGCACGACCGATTGCAACGAAGCCTTATACTGGTTGCGTCATATGCCAAAACCCTTGCTAGCCCAACAGAATGTAGCACGAGCAGCTATTACAAGTGTAGCAATCTAAAGAAGTTGAACTCACCATGTCCCACGGCCCCCAAAGCGACGCATTCTTCTACGGCGCTGTCTTGAGCGCCACGGCGTCTGTGCTGCACATCGCCATCATTGCAGGCGGTGCCAAGTGGTACCAATTTTTTGGCGCAGGCAAGAAGTTTGTCCACGCCGCCGAGCAAGGGCATGGCTGGCACGATGTGGTCACTTTCGGTATTGCCGTGGTGTTGGCAGTATGGGCGGCTTATGCGCTCTCGGTGGCAGACTTTGGGGTACTTGCACCGCTACCCGGCTACAAAATCGTCCTCAGTTTAGTCACCGCCGTGTATTTGCTGCGCGGCATAGCGGGTTTTGCGCTCTTGCTGGTGCCACAGCGCAGCCACAGCACAGGCTTTGTCGTCATCAGCTCGTTGATCTGCCTTGGCATTGGCGTTGTGCACGCCGTGGGGCTTTGGGAGTTGCTGGCAGGAGAGTTTTGACGTATTTCTCTATCGTTTATGCCAAAAGCCCAATAGAGCAGGGCACAGTAAGCTATAAATTTAGTAGCAAATCACCTAACTTGTCAGTATCCAATGGCTTTTGCATGGCGATGCAGTCATGCATTTTGGCTTTGAACCTGGTGCGCAAACTGATGCTCTGGCCGGTCACTATGCGTAGCGGGGCCAAGTGGGCCGCGTCCAGGGCGAGCCACGGGCTAACGTCGGGCAGGTCAAGGTCAACGCTGACCAATTGGTAACCGTGTTGGCCCAGTAAGGCCTGGGTTTCGGCCACGCTGGAGGCTTCATCTACGTGGGTAACACCCATTGAGGCCAATGCGCTGCGCAGGTAAAGGCGCGCTTGGGGGTCTGGATCGGCCACCAAAGCGCGGTTGCCGGTGCCAGCGGCTGGCCATGCGGCGGGCTCGGTGGCGTTGTCCGTCTGCGCAGGCAGTGCGGCATCGGTCTGTTGATAATCAGGCTCGGTTTTTGGCTCAAAGTACATGTCCATGGCGGTCAGTACCTCGGGCCAGCGCAGCGGGCGGCGAAACGTGCGCCAGGCTTTGGAGGGCGATACGGCGCCCACCCAAATCAAGCCCATGCCATGGTTGTGGTGCAGGTCAGTCAGCTCTTGCGATGCAGACCCGTTGGCGCCGTCGATCAGTGCCAAGCTGGCTGTTTCCGGGTTGCCCGGTAGCCACGGCTCGAAGCTAAAACTACGGCCTGATTGAGGTTCTTGCGAAAGCCTGAATACCGTATTGAGGGCATGGCGCTCGGCGCCTGTAAAGCCCACAACCCGAATAAATATGCGTTTCACCATTGCAGTAATGATAAGTGCAATTGCGCGAAAAACTGCACGGCCAAGTCGCTAAAAAAGCTACAGCGATGCCAGCAGCGCATTCAAGTGCGCGGGGTGCGGCGGCTTGGACATAAAGGCGTCAGCGCCCGCCAGGGTAGCGCGCAGGCGCTCAACCACCCCACTGCGACTGGTAACGATATAAATTTTGGGCGGCTTGGAGCCCAGGCTTCGGCTGTTGCGCTTGATGGCGCGGCACACCGCGTAGCCGTCTTGGCCAGTCATATTGACGTCCAGCAGCACGCCGTCAAAAGGGGTAAATTGGCTGATCTGCACTGCCTCATCGCCGCTGGCTGCCTCGTACACATCTACATGGTCCATCAAGCACAGCTTGGCACGCAGGTACATGCGCGCGGTCACGTCGTCGTCTACGACCAGCACCCGGCGGCGGCCGGTGTGGTCGGGCTCGACGACCACCTCACCCGTAGCCATGGCGGCAATCACCTGGTCGTAGTCGGGTACCAGGGCTTGTTGCTCCCAGTCCAGCGGCTGGGTTGCATCAAAATGGTTGGCCTGCATTTGCGCGCCAGTGGCCGGCGCAGCAATGCCCTGTCCCGCCGTGGGGGCTGGCTGCCAGTCCATTGGCTGGGTATGCTGGTATCCGTCCGTGGGGCTTGGGGGCATCTGCTCGGGTTTAGGATTGTTACAACTATCTATTTTATAGCGTCTACCGACTGGCGGGCAGTCACATCGGCATCACGTTCAGGCACCATCCTACCTGTGTGGCCGCGCGCGTCAAGCTGGCCGCACCGGTGGCACCGGGAAAAACCAGCCGTACCCCCGCAAACCCGCATAAACACTGGTGAATATGCTTATGCGCATAAGTCACCAACAAAAAAGTAGTTTGGTTTTGTACAGAGGGCGAATACAGTGCGTTCCATGATTGATTTTGCTTTTGTTTTTGCAGGTTTTGTCGTTGGGCTTGTCGTGGGCCTGACAGGTGTGGGCGGCGGTTCCCTGATGACGCCTATTTTGATTTTTGGTTTTGGTATCAAGCCGTATCTCGCCATTGGTACCGACTTGCTGTTTGCCGCGTTCACCAAGCTGGGCGGCACCATCAATCTGGCCCGTAGCAAAACTGTGGACTGGCGCATTGTGGGCCTGCTGTGCGCTGGCTCCATCCCCGCCGCGCTCACCTCCATTTACCTGCTGCACAGCGTAGGCACCACCGACCCCGCCGTTCAAAAGCTGATGACCACTACCCTGGGCTTTGCGCTGCTGCTTACTGCTTTGGCCACGCTGTACAAAGCCATCAAAGGCAAGGCTGGCCCACGCAACCTGAGCGCTGCGCAGCTGGCCCATGCCACGCGGCCGCGCCATTGGGCACTGCCGGTGCTGTTTGGCGCGCTGATTGGTGCGCTGGTGTCCGTTACCTCGGTAGGCGCTGGCGCGATTGGCGTGACGGTGCTGATGCTGCTCTACCCCGCCCTGCCCCTGCCGCGCATTGTGGCAGCTGATCTGGCCTATGCCGTGCCCTTGACACTGGTGGCCGGCTTGGGCCATGCGTCCATAGGCTCGGTAGACTGGGCCTTGCTGGCCAAACTGCTGGTCGGGTCGCTACCGGGCATTTGGCTGGGCACCCAGTTCAGCTCCAAAGTGCCTGAGCGCGCTTTGCGCTCCTTATTGTCTTTCTTGCTGGCCTACGCTGGCATCAAGCTGATTGCAATTTGAATACCTTGCGGGACAGACCAACGCAAAGCGTTGCTCTGTCCTCAACTGATTAAAAGAAACCAACCATGTACCAATACACCGACTTCGACAAACAGTTCGTTAAACAACGCGCCGCGCAGTACCGCGACCAGCTTGAACGTAACCTGGCAGGCAAGCTGGGCGATGACGAGTTTCGCCCCCTGCGCCTGCAAAACGGCTGGTACGTGCAGCGCTACGCGCCCATGCTACGTGTGGCCGTGCCTTATGGCGAAATGTCGGCCGCGCAACTGCGCGTAATGGCCAAAATAGCGGCGGAATACGACCAACCCTCGAACGAGGTGTTCAAAGCCGCTGTCGATGGCCAAGCCAAACTCTCAGGCAAAGGCGTTCAGCTCACCAAGGGTTACGGCCACTTCACTACCCGCCAAAACGTGCAGTTCAACTGGATTCCTTTGGACAAAAGCGCCGATGTGATGGACTTGCTGGCCAGCGTCAACATGCACGGCATTCAAACCAGCGGCAACTGCATCCGCAACATCACCAGCGACGAGCTGGCCGGTATTGCTGTGGACGAGATTGCCGACCCGCGCCCGTTTTGCGAAATCTTGCGCCAGTGGAGCACCCTGCACCCTGAGTTTGCATTTCTGCCGCGCAAGTTCAAGTTTGCCGTAACAGGCGCTAAAGAAGACCGCGCTGCCACCGCGTGGCACGACGTGGGCTTGCATCTGGTGCGCGCTACAGAGGGTGACCCGGCGCAAGGTGTCGCTCCTGGTGACATTGGCTTTAAAGTGCTAGTGGGCGGCGGCATGGGCCGCACGCCCATCATCGGCACCGTGGTACGGGAGTTTTTGCCGTGGAACCAAATTCTCAATTACTCCGAGGCCATCATCCGCGTCTACAACCTGTACGGCCGTCGTGACAACATCTACAAAGCACGCATCAAGATTTTGGTCAAGGCCGAAGGCCAAAAGTACATTGACGATGTCGAGGCCGAGTTTGCCCGCATCCTCAAGGACGACGGCGCGCCGCACACCATCACCCAGGCCGAGTTTGATCGCGTTGCAGCCTCTTTTGTGCCACCAGCCCATGCAGAGTGTGCACAGCCAGCTATTGATAAAGTAGCTGCCAAGGTGAGCAACGTGCTCAAAGCCGCCGCTGAAGACGACACCGAGTTCACCCGCTGGATCACCCGCAACGTTACCGCGCACGCCAACCCCAACCTGCGCGCCGTCACGCTGTCGTTTAAACGCCTGTGCTACGCCCCCGGCGACGCCACTGCCGAGCAACTGCTGGCCGCAGCCGATCTGGCGGACCAGTTCAGCGAAGGAGAAGTGCGCGTTACCCATGACCAAAACCTGCTGCTGCCTTGGGTGAACTGCGACCAACTGCCCGCCCTGTGGCTGGCTGCGCGCAAGGCGGGTTTTGCCAAACCCAACATCCACTTGCTGAGCGACATGATCGCCTGCCCCGGCGGTGATTTTTGCGCCCTGGCCAATGCCCGCAGCCTGCCGATAGCTGAAGCTATCACCGCCCGCTACCAAGACCTGGACGAGCTGGACGACCTGGGGCAGATTGACCTGCACATGAGTGGTTGCATCAACTCCTGCGGCCACCACCACAGCGGCCATATTGGCATCTTGGGTGTCGATAAGGACGGCAAAGAGTGGTACCAAATTACCTTGGGCGGCTCCGACGGTTCTGCCCTGAGCGGTGCGCCCGTAGCGGGCAAAGTGGTGGGCCCGTCGTTCAGCGCTGCCGAAGTGGTGGAAGTGATAGACGCCGTGCTTACCGAGTACAAAAAGCAACGTGTGGTCAAAGAGTCTGCTAGCGCCCACGCGGCCTACGAAACCTTCATCGACACCCTGCGCCGCGTAGGCATGGAGCCGTTCAAAGCAGCCGCCAACAGCGCCCGCTTTGCCAAAACCCATGAAGAAGCGCTGGCAGTTTAAGGAGTTAACCGCATGTCACAAACTATAAATTTAATAGCAGCTTGTGCTGTTGAACAGGCGGCTGCAGGCCAAAATACCATAACAATCAGCAATGACACCGATGTAGACACCCTGCAAGAGCAGCTTGCCAGCGCGCAGGCGGTTGAGCTGCACTTCCCCAAGTTCAGCGATGGCCGCGCCTACAGCCAGGCCGTGCAACTGCGCCGTCGCCATGGCTTCAAAGGTGAGATTCGCGCTACCGGCGACGTGCTGATTGACCAGCTGGTGCAAATGCAGCGCACTGGCTTTAGCAGTGCAGTGCTGCGCGATGACCAAGACGCGGCGCATGGCCAAGCACTCTTAACCCAGTACGCAGGCTTTTACCAAGGCGATGCCGCACACGCACAGCCCGGGTTTGCGAGGGCTGCAGCATGAGCGCCATCAGCCTGTACGCCAAACCATCGGCAGATTTTGCAGCCAAGCTGGCCGCCACTGAGGCCCTGCTGCGCAGCGCGACCGAACGGTTTCAACCCATCACCCAAGCCTCCAGCCTGGGCGCCGAGGACATGGTCATCACCGATTTGCTGCACGCCTTGCAGCTGGACAGTGAAGTGTTTGTGTTGCAAACCGGAAAATTGCATGCAGAAACCTTGGCCTTACTCGCCACAGTGCAAACCACCTACGGCATCGACCGCGTGGTGCGCGTGTATGAACCCGAAGCTGCAGTGGCCCAAGCGTTTGAAGCGGCTAACGGCCCTGAGGCGATGTACAAAACCATCGAACTGCGCAAAGCCTGCTGCGACATCCGCAAAATGGTACCGCTGGACATTGCCCTGGAGGGCAAAAAAGCCTGGATCACCGGCCTGCGCCGCGAGCAGTCCAACGCCCGGGCCGAAGTGCTGGGTATCGAAGAGCAACCGTTGCGCGCCAAAGTCAACCCCTTGGTCGATTGGACCAACGGCGACGTGTGGCACTACATCGCCACCCGCAAAGTGCCCTATAACGCGCTGCACGACCAGTTTTACCCCAGCATCGGCTGCGCGCCCTGCACGCGCGCCGTTACCCTAGGTGAAGACATTCGCTCTGGCCGCTGGTGGTGGGAGCAAGAGGCTGCCAAAGAATGTGGCCTGCACGTAGACTCCGCCAAGACATCAAAGATAATTCCCATTGCGGAGGCCGCATGAACGCACGTACCGAAAAACAACTTTTAGAGCCTGATTTGCTAGCCCACCTGTCTAACCACCACCTTGACGCGCTGGAAGAAGAAACCATCTTCATCCTGCGCGAAGTCGCCGCCGCGTTTGAGCGCCCTACGCTGCTGTTCTCTGGCGGCAAAGACTCGCTGGTCATGCTCAAGTGCGCTGAGAAAGCCTTTGGTGCAGGCCGCATTCCCTACCCGCTCTTGATGATCGACACGGGCCACAACTTTACCGAAGTGACCGATTTTCGAGACAGCCGCGCTGCCGAGCTGCAAGCCAAACTGATTGTGCGCAGCGTAGAAGACAGCATGGCGCGTGGCACCGTGCGCCTGGCCCATGAAGGCGAGTCGCGCAATGTGCACCAAAGCGTGACCTTGCTGGAGGCCATTGAAGAATTCCAGTTTGACGCGCTCATCGGCGGCGCCCGCCGCGACGAAGAAAAAGCCCGCGCCAAAGAGCGCATTTTCAGCCACCGCGACAGCTTTGGCCAATGGCAACCCAAAAGCCAGCGCCCCGAGCTGTGGACTGCCTTTAATACCCGCTTGCAGCAGGGTGAGCACTTCCGCGTGTTCCCCATCAGCAACTGGACCGAGCTGGACGTGTGGCAATACATCGAACGCGAAAAAATCGCCCTGCCTTCCATCTACTACTCGCACCCGCGTGAAGTGATCGAACGCAAAGGCCTATTGGTGCCGGTAACGCACCTGACCCCGCCGCGTGATGGCGAAACGGTAGTGACCAAAGACGTGCGCTTTCGCACCGTAGGCGACATTACCTGCACCTGCCCGGTAGAAAGCCTGGCTGCTACAGCCGCTGAAATTGTGATTGAAACGCTGACCGTAGACGTGAGCGAGCGCGGCGCTACCCGTATGGACGACAAAACTTCCGAGGCTTCGATGGAAAAGCGTAAAAAAGAAGGCTATTTTTAATTTTTTTATTCCTTTCGCGTCCTTCGCGTAACTTTCGCGTCCTTCGCGTACCGGAAGTCCGACTTAAAAGACATTCACTATGAATAACCTTTCCACTTTGAAATTCATCACCTGCGGCAGCGTAGACGATGGCAAGTCCACCCTCATCGGCAGATTGTTGATCGACAGCAAAGCCGTGTTGCAAGACCAACTGGCTGGAGTGTCCAAAAGCGGCACCGCTGACTTGGCGCTGTTCACCGATGGCCTGAGCGCTGAACGTGAGCAATGCATCACCATTGACGTGGCCTACCGCTATTTTTCAACGCCCAGCCGCAAGTTCATCATTGGGGACGCCCCTGGGCATGAGCAGTACACCCGCAACATGGTTACCGCGGCCAGCAGTGCCGATGCCGCTGTGGTGCTGGTGGACGCCACCAAGCTGGACTGGAAAAACCCTGCCCTGCAACTACTGCCACAAACCCGCCGCCACAGCCTGCTGGTGCACCTGCTGCGCGTGCCCAGCGTGGTGTTTGCCATCAACAAGCTGGACGCGGTGGACGACTCTGCCCTGGCGTTCAAAAACATCAGCGCTGCGCTGGCCGCGTTTGCCAGCCACGCAGGCATTGACGTGGCCGCCACCGTGCCTATCTCGGCGCTGCACGGCAGCAATGTGGTAGAAAAAAACGATGCTTTCCCCACATACCATGGCGATAGTTTGCTATCTATATTAGAGCAACTACCCAATGCCAGTAACGAAGCGCAGTTACCCTTAAGCTTCCCCGTGCAGTGGGTAGAGAAGTTCTCCAGTTCATCCGACACCTCCCAAGGCCGCCGCGTCTTCTGGGGCCGTGTGGCTACCGGTGGCGTGCAGGTGGGCCAAGAAGTTACCGTGCTGCCCAGCGGCCAAACCGCCAAGGTAGCCCAGGTGCTAGACCACGCCCGCATCCCCAAAGGCGTGCAGGCTGGCCTAAGTGCAGGCATTGTGCTGGACCGCGAGGTAGACGTCTCGCGTGGCGACTGGCTGCTGGCACCCGGCGCTTTTGAGCCTAGCCGCAATATCAGCGGCACTATTGCCTGGATGGACGACGTGCCCCTGGTGGCGGGCCGCACCTACTGGGCCCTGCACGGCCACCGCTGGGTCAAGGCCAAAGTGGCGCGCATCACGCACCGGCTCAACGTCAACACCTTGGCTGAGGAAGATGCTACTGAGCTGGCCCCCAACGAGATTGGCGACATCGAGATCAGCCTGCAAGAGCCGCTGGCCACCCTGCCCTATGCGCAGTCCAAAACCCTGGGTGCGCTGATCTTGGTAGACACCGCCAGCCATAAAACATCAGGCGCAGTGTTGATTAGTTAAGCCCCTCCTGCAAAAGATAGCCAAAACCCAATAAAATCAAGGGTTTACACCTGCCGCGCTCGGTGTATTCACCCTGACTGACCTCACGAAGCTAAAAAATGACCCACATCGTTACTGAAGCCTGTATCAAATGCAAATACACCGACTGCGTCGATGTATGCCCCGTAGACTGCTTCCGCGAAGGCCCCAACATGCTTGTCATCGACCCCGATGAATGCATCGACTGCGCCGTGTGCATCCCCGAGTGCCCCGTCAACGCCATTTACGCCGAAGAAGACGCACCGCCAGACCAGTTGCACTTTATCAAGCTCAACGTTGAGTTGTCGCAAAAAGCGGGCTGGAAAAGCATCACCAAGCGCAAACCTGCACCCGCTGATGCGGATGAATGGAAAGACGTGATGCCTAAGCTGGCATTGCTGGAGCGCTGAGATTTAGGTAATAAGACATTATGGAACCACAATTGAATCAAGAAGTCATCAACACCGCCGCGCAGCATGACGGCCCTATCGAGACCGATGCGGTCATCATAGGTGCAGGCCCGGTCGGCTTGTTTCAGGTGTTTGAACTGGGATTGCTGGAGGTGAAGGCCCACGTCATCGACAGCCTGGCCTACCCCGGTGGCCAGTGCATAGAGCTGTACCCTGACAAGCCCATCTACGACATTCCTGCCGTGCCGGTGTGCACTGGCAAAGAGCTGACCGACAGCCTGCTCAAGCAGATCGCCCCTTTTGGCGCGACCTTTCACTATGGCCAAGAAGTCACCACGGTAGAAAAGCAAACTGATGGCCGCTTCTTCGTCGAGACCAGCAAGGGCACCAAGTTTCTCACCAAAACCATTTTCATCGCCGCTGGCGTAGGTGCCTTTCAGCCGCGCACACTCAAGGTCGATGGTATTGAGGCTTACCAAGACACGCAGTTGCATTACCGCGTGCGCAGCCCAGAGCAGTTTAAAGACAAAAACCTCGTCATCGTCGGCGGTGGCGACTCGGCCCTGGACTGGGCGCTGAACTTTGCGCAGGAAGGCCCGAACAAAGCCGAATCCGTCATCTTGCTGCACCGCCGCGATGGCTTCAAGGCCGCGCCAGCCAGCGTAGCCAAAATGAAAGCCATGTGCGACGCGCACGAAATGCAGTTTACCGTCGGCCAGATCACCGACATCGAAGAAAAAGACGGCAAGATGACCGGCGTGAAAGTAACCGGCGGCGATGGCGTAACCCGCCTGATGCCGCTAGACATGCTGCTGGTCTTCTTCGGCCTGTCCCCCAAGCTGGGCCCGATTGCCCACTGGAGCCTGGAGATCGAGCGTAAGCAGCTCAAGGTGGACACCGAGAAGTTCAGCACCAACACCCCCGGCATCTTCGCCGTGGGCGACATCAACACCTACCCCGGCAAAAAGAAGCTCATCCTGAGTGGCTTCCACGAATGCGCGTTGGCCGCTTTTGGCTCCATGCCGTTCATCTTCCCGGACAAGAAGGTGCATTTGCAATACACCACCACCTCGCCCAAGCTGCACAAGGTGCTGGGTGTGGAGTCGCCGGTGTTTGATTGAACCTGCTTTAGTGTTGCAAAAAAAGGCCGATCTATAAGTCGGCCTTTTTTATTTTCCCTTTAAAATACACGCTGCTTTGGCAACAAAGCAACCGCTAGGGGTGTTGTGCATCGAGAGGTGTGCGACTGAGAAAGTCCCTTTGAACCTGACTGAGGTAATCCTCGCGCAGGGAAGCTTGTATATGAGTTGGGTGGTTTCTCTACCGCTCGCACCCGCGCAGCCGCATTCTCGTAGCTGTCTGGGGTAGCCGCTCCGCATGCCGACCTGTTGTAACGCCTTGAAAGCACGTTATGACACATTTTTATAAACCAAACAAGGCTCCTGCCCTCTGTTTAATAGCACAAGCTGCTATTATTTTAATAGCCAACACAGCCTCAGCGCAAACCACGCCTGCAGCCCCCGCCAGCCCGGCAGCGGCCAACGAGGCGACGCTTAAACCCGTCACCATCTCCGCACCCACGGCCAACGCGCAAAGCGACATTACGGGCTTTGGCGACGCGCCGTTGCAGCGCACACCTATCAGCACCACCGTCATTGGCGCGCAGCAGATCAACGCCCTGGGTGCCAAGCGTTTGGCCGACGTCATCAAACTGGACGCCTCCACGTCTGACGCCTACAACGCCATCGGTTACTGGGACTACGCCACGGTACGCGGCTTTGTACTGGACAACAAATTTAACTACCGCCGCGAGGGTTTGCCCATCAGCGCCGAGACCTTTATCCCGCTGGACAACAAAGAGCGCGTAGAAATTCTCAAAGGCACCAGCGGTATCCAGGCCGGCACCAGCGCGCCCGGTGGTTTGGTTAACTATGCTGTTAAGCGGCCCACGGCACAGCCACTACGCACTATCAAAATTGAAGCGGCCAGTGGCGGCGCATTAGGGGCTTCTGCCGATTTAGGCGGCAGATTTGGCAATGACGACGTGTTTGGCTACCGCTTTAACGTAGCGGCTGAAAAACTCAATACACCCACCCCCAGCACCAAAGGCAATCGCGAGCTTGCCGCCTTGGCCATGGACTGGCGCATCGGCAAAGACAGCCTGCTGGAGGCCGAGGTGGAATACTCCAGGCGCAGCCAGCCCAGCGTGCCCGGCCTGAGCCTGCTAGGCAACACATTGCCAGCAGCCAACCCGCGCATCAACATCAACACCCAGCCTTGGAGCTTGCCTGTAGAGCTGCAAGGCACCACGGCCAGTTTGCGCTTTGAGCAGGCGCTGAGCAATGACTGGCGCTGGTCTGCGCAAGTGGGTACGCAGCGGCTGAAGTCGCAAGACCGCGTGGCTTTTCCGTTTGGCGCTGACTGTTATGGCGTAGGTGCATGTGACAGATACGCCGCCAACGGCGACTACGACCTCTATGACTTCCGCAGCGAAAACGAACGCCGCACGACCAACGCCCTGCAATTGCAACTGAGAGGCAAGCTGGACACTGCAGGCATCAAGCACGACCTCAGCTTAGGCATATTGCGCAGCAACTACAAAGAGCGCGGCGAAATGAACGCCTTCAACCCTGTAGGCACCCTCAATCTGTTCACGCCCACGCAAGTTGCTGCCGACCCGAGCCCCTTAGCCGATTACACCCAACGCGACAACCGCTCCACCGAGCTATCAGTATCAGACGCCATCCAGTGGAACACCCAGTTCAGCACCTGGCTAGGCCTGCGCCACACCGCACTTAACCGCGCTACCAGCAACCCCACCGTTAGCACCCAGTACAGCCAGAGCATCAACACGCCATGGGCAGCCATCGGCTTTCAGGCAGCGCCTAACACGTTGCTCTACGCCAGCCACGGCCATGGTATTGAGTCGCGTGTAGTGCCTAATTTGCCGGCTTACGGTGCCAAAGCGGGTCAGCCATTGCCTGCTTTGCGCAGCCGCCAAACCGAGCTGGGCATCAAGTCCAACATGGCTGATGTGCAGTGGAGCCTGGCATGGTTCAGTATCACTCGACCACTGGCCGTCGACTCGGGCGGCACCGTTGAGTTTGACGGCCAACAGCGCCACCAAGGCCTGGAAGCCACCGCCCAGTGCCAGCTAGGCTCTTGGCAGCTAGGCGGCTCTGTATCGACCATCCGCGCCACGCAGCAAGATGCCGTTGTTAACACGGCGCTGAACGGCCAACGCCCCACCAACGTGCCCAACGCGATTGCCCGCCTGAACGCAGGCTACCGCTTCGCCAGCTTGCCCGGCCTGGCCGCAAACGCCCACCTCTCGCACGAAGGCAAGCGCAGCGTGCTGCCCGACGGCAGCATCACCCTGCCCGCCTGGACGCGCGTAGACGCTGGCCTGAGCTATGGCCACAAAATGGGCACAGCCCAGGCCACCTGGACGCTGGGTATTGACAACCTGCTCAACAAGCAATTCTTCAAAGAATCGCCTTTCCAGTTCGGCCATGTGTACCTGTTCCCCCAGCAAGAGCGCACTGTTCGCGTCGGTTTGAACGTTAGCCTTTAAAAAGTGGCCATTTCCAAGCTATAATTTAGGGCTTATGTTCCTCGATAGCTCAGTTGGTAGAGCGCCGGACTGTTAATCCGTAGGTCCCTGGTTCGAGCCCAGGTCGAGGAGCCAAAAATATCAAGCCCATCAATAACTTAAAGTTCTTGATGGGCTTTTTTGTTGTCTGCGCTGTCTACATTATTGGGCTTTGTCGTTAACATCCCGGCTCTGCGGCTGTAGCGACTTTGTCTTGGTAGCACCAATTATGCTGGCTGGCGCATATTCACACTACTGGATTCTCGGGCAATCAAACTTGGGGCGGGCATTTCGGTCTTAGGTTTTGTGCCGGCCAGTAGCTCCAGCATGGCCAGTGCAGCCAGGCGCCCCAGCTCTTGTGATGGGTGATGGACTGTGCTGAGCGGAGGGGTTGCATAGCTTGACATATGCAAATCGTCAAAACCCACGAGAGATACATCATCAGGAATCCGAATGCCGTTGCGGTACAACCCGAGCGCTGCTCCCATCGCCATCTGGTCGTTGGCCGCAAAAATTGCGGTGAAAGGCTGCCGCCCTTTGAGTAGCAGGTTTACGGCCGAAAGGCCGCTGCCCTCATGGTACTCACCAGTAACGCTGAGCGTCGGGTCATAGGCAATACCAGCTGCCGCTAATGCTGATTGATAGCCGCGCATACGCTCGTCCGAATCGGGGTGCTCTGGGGCACCCGCAATAAATGCAATGTGCTTGTGGCCAAGTTCGATCAAATGCTGGGTTGCCAGCTTGCCACCTTCAAAGTTGTCAAAGTTCAAGGCAAAAAGGTTCGCTGCTTTCAGTGTTCGTCCTGTAACCACTACGGGAAGTGATTTAGCGCAGGTCTTCAAGGCCTGATCGCTTAATCGACCAGTCAGCACGATAATGCCATCGACCCTGCGCGATCGAAGCACGTCTATGCAGCGAGCCTCTTTGTCGGCGTCCCAGTGCCCACTGATAAAAAGCGGGCTGTACCCAGCAGGATCCAACACATCCTCAATGCCGCGCAGCGTTGCACCGTAAAACGGGCTGTCTATTGCCTGCGTAATGACGCCGATACTGTGCGTGCGTCCACCAGCCAGCCCGCGGGCAATCGGATTTGGAACAAAGCCTAGCTGCGCGATAGCAGCATCGACAGATTGCTTTTTGGCATCGCTCACCACGGCCGTCCCGTTAAGGATGCGCGATACCGTGCTAGGTGATACGCCGGCAATCTGTGCCACCATTTCCAGCGTCACTGGGCCTAATCGCTGACCTGCAGGTAGTTTTGATTTCAAGGCCGAGGCCATTGTGTGTTTCATACGCAGATAGACGGATTATTTAATAAGTGTACGCGTAAATATGGTCGGCGTAAGCGCTGAGCTAGGCCAAAAGAGACGTGCCTGGCGCCTGGACACACGTTAGGCACTGCCGACCCCTGGTGGGCCAGCTCTATCCCGGCTGTGAACAAAGCTGTTCTGGTTCAAATCGAGCGCACAGTTCACACCGATAAAGGCGGGAGAAACCTCAGTATCGATGACGAAAGTTGGAATTTTACTCAAGTAGCCTTGAAAGCGGCCTTTGGATTCAAAGCGCTCTCGAAAAGCGGAACACTGCAGCTCAGGCAGCAGGCGTGGCGCAATACCGCCACCTACGTAGACGCCGCCACGCGCACCAAACGTCAGTGCCAGATCACCCGCCACGCCCCCAAGAAATTTGAAAAAGAGATCCAAGGCCATCACACAGCTAGAATCCTGCGCGCTGCGCCCAAGCGCAATCACATCTGCAGGGCCAAGCGCCTGCACCACCTGCCCGGACAGCGAGCACGCTGCTTCGTAGAGGTTGACCAGGCCAGGGCCTGACAACGCCCGTTCAGCTGAGGCATGACCAAACCGCTGTTTCAATCGGTCTACCACCTTAGCCTCCAATGCATCACTGGCCGCCAAGCTAACATGCCCACCTTCACCGGTAATTGGAACTAAATTTCCAGCATCCGTTGGCATCAGGCCTGCAACACCAAGCCCGGTACCCGGACCTATCACGGCCAAGGCAGCTTCGGGCGCCGCAATACCGGAGCCAATTTGATGTATTTCGCTGGACTTTAAAGCGGGCAATGCCAGCGCCAAAGCAGTGAAGTCGTTAATAACCACCAAACGCTTTAGACCGAGCGTCTGCTGCAACCCGGTAATCGAAAAAGACCAGTGGTGATTGGTCATTTGCACATGGTTGCCAGTAATGGGAGTTGCTATGCCGATGCCAGCGCAACTGGGAGCAGATTTGGAATGATCTGCGAGGTAATACTGTATGGCATCTGTCAGTGAAACGTGATTGGCGCACGCATACGTAGTAGCTGCAGTTAGCGGGTCGCCACGCCGCACTTGCCAAGCAAAACGGGCATGGGTGCCTCCGATATCGCCGAGTAATCGGGGAAATTCGTCTGTTTTCATTTGCTTAAGTAAAAATAGCCACGCACCAATGAGGCGCGCGGCTATTGATAGAGTGTTTCTGCATTCCGCAGTGGTGCAATATTGGCACCACTGCGAATTTGCAAACCGAGGAACCTTTAGTTGAACGTCATCTTGCCAACGTTCATAAAGCTTGGCCAGGCAGTTCCCGCTTTGGTTGTATAGTTAATATTTGCAGAGCCATCCGCGATCACGTTGATTTGCGAAATGCCTGCGGTCAGGATAGCTGCTGCGTTCGCTTCTCCTTTGCAGGCAAAATTCACAGTCGCATTTGCAAGCGTTAAAGCGTATGCCTTAGGTGCTGCACTATTTGCTACAAACGTTATCTTGACCTCAGATGCGCCTGAATTAGAACCGCAAAGAGCAACAGGCGCTCCCTGCATAATCACTGTAAAGGTCGGTGACAGGTTTAACCACTCGGCGTTGCCCCATGAGAACAGGTTCAGAGTCGTGTAAGCGCCAAGATTGATATTTCCATTCCCCGGTGCCTTCACATAGGCACCCAGATAGTTT
Organism: Polaromonas sp.; assembly: GCA_043766985.1. Classification (GTDB taxonomy): domain Bacteria; phylum Pseudomonadota; class Gammaproteobacteria; order Burkholderiales; family Burkholderiaceae_C; genus JAAFIP01. The sequence goes on along the minus strand of JAYUHM010000234.1, from coordinate 20,315 downwards.
GCTTTCTTGGTCGAGTCGTTGAATCCGTAGCCAAAATAGAAGTTTGGATCAGCAGCGTTTGTAGGGCTTGCCGCGCCGCCATCAACATATTCAGTCGGTGCTGCGGTGTCAACAAAGTGCCCAAAGTCTCCGCCTTCTACTGTCTGCGCACCAGAGTAGGCGCTGGCCCACTTAAGCGCAGTCGGCGTAATGACGACAGCACCCACAGGGGGAAACTTCAGTTCGTCGATGTAGACATCTTTGGATACCGTCAAGACGTCGTTAAAACTTGGAAAAACCACAATCGTTGAATAGGTGCCTACGTCGGGCATATCAAAGGATAGAGTCTCCCATTCGTTGGCTTTGGTCGTCAGAACAGCTTTTTCGGTTGTTGCTGGCACGCCCGCGCCTGTTCCACCTTCAAACTTGACCAGCATGTTGGTACCGACGGTTGGCGAAAAGACGCGCATAGTCACTGTCTTGTTGGCTGCGGTGAGCACGACCGAGCTTGGCCCACCGCTGATCGTCGTTCCGAAAAATGGAGCATCCGCCGGAGTTTTGACAAATTTGGTCACCCGGTTAGCCGCATTTTTTGGATCGTCAGCCAAAGCCACCGTTCCGCCGTTATTGCCGAACGGGCCAAATGTAATAGCCGTGCCGGTAAAGTCTATGCAGGCAGGCGAGGTGCATGTTCCTGTGTTGCCAGTAGGTATGGTGTTGTAGCTTTGCGAGGCTGTTGTAACAGCGGCATTTAAGTTGGATGCCAGATCACTGAAAGTGCCGGAGGCAATGCTTACGCTTGTCGATCCAATAGCGTTGATCGCAGGGGTGACGACCAGGGTGTACTGTTTTGCATCGACTTTGGTGAGAGCGCCAGCAGACCCACCGGTCACAGCAATATCTGCCAGCGTAAAGCTGGTGCCTACGTCTTCACTGAACGTGAACGTGAAAGTAATTGCACCAGTTGCATTAGCCGCTGCGACGTTGTCGGTGATGGTTACGGTCGGCGGTGTCGTGTCAGCAATGATTTGTGCGCCGCCGGTGGAACCAGTTGTTGGAGGAGCTTCTGCTGCCCCTCCCCCGCAGGCGCTCACTACCAAGCATGCGGCTACGGCACTCGCGGACAATTGAAAGTATTTGAAAGCTTGAATCATTGCAGTATCTCCAGAGGCGGGTTAAGAATTTTCAATGTGAAAGCGCTTTTTGAAAGCGCTTTCACAAATTATAAAGATAGCACAGAGACTTTGCAATGGACAGACCATTAGGAGTTTCCCCTAGTCAAGAGCTAATGAAGCCCCCTGCTGAAAAGCTTAGGGTTGGTACACCCGCACGTAATCCACCTCCATCTGTTGGGGCACAAAATTGGGGGCAACCGCACCACCCAAATCGCCACCAATCGCAAGATTCAAAATCAGGAATTGCGGATTACTGAAAGGCCATCGCCCATAGTCTCCATTTTTTGGATTGGCGTACTCAAAATAGTTGATGCCATCCACACCCAGTACGATTTTCTCAGCGGTCCACGTTAGCTGGTAATTATGAAAACTAGTGCACGCATCCGTAAGCGGCAGCTTGGCGCCCTGCCCTCCGCCCAGGGTTCCATTGAAAAAATTGTAGGCCCGGGTATGAATGGTACCCAAGACCTCATTCTTGTTGTGCCCCGTTTGTTCCATGATGTCAATTTCACCATCATCAGGCCACTTGCCTTGGCTACCCAGCATCCAAATGGCAGGCCAAGTACCGAGGCCGCAGGGCAACTTGGCGCGCACCTCAAAAAAACCATACATCCAGCCAGCCTTACCCTGCGTAATCAGCCGCGCTGACGTGTAGGCTTGGTTACCGTAGTCGCTGGCCGAAGTCAGCCTCTCTTTGCGAGCCGTAATGATGAGCTTGCCGCCTTCCACCCGAGCGTTTTCTAGGCGATCACGGGCATAGTATTGCAATTCGTTGTTGAACCAGCCAAGTTGATTGCGTGACGTGTCGTAATTCCATTTGCTGGTGTCTGGCAGGCCACTGCCGTCAAACTCATCTGCCCAAACCAGCTTCCACGCGGCCTGAACCGGCATGGACGAAGGTGTGACTACTGTCGCTATAGCAGGCGCGACGTTTGCGGTGGTGGTAGCGGGTATGGATGCAGGTGCGTCGACACCGCCACCACCACATCCGCTCAACGATAAGAAAAGGCACACTTTCAAAGCGTCGCGATAGCGGTATGGCAGTAAGCTCACTTGGTCCACAGCTTTATTGCGCACGAGCGAGGGTGCCGGGAGCAACAATCAAAGTCTTCCCGTCAGTGAACTTCACGTTGATAGAAGCTTTGGTCGCGTTGTAGGCTAAGTACGTCTTGCGACCATCTGGCTTCTTAAACACACTGAAGAGCGTTGTGTCGGCGGTAACATCAAGATCTGGTGTGCCCATTTCTTGCAGGCTGAGCAGCCAGTGCAGCGCGTGCGAACGGGTATCCCCCAGCTCAACAGCGCCCCAGCGATCCCATTGGGACAAGCCTAGCGCTGGGTCTGCAAGTCCCATGTACTTGGCGAAAATGTCTTGCCAGACATCGGCTGGCGGGCCGTAGTTTGGTCGTTTGCCGTATGCGGCATAGGTGGCCATTTCTGGCTTCAAGGCATCTAGATTGCGCTTGATGTATTTGGGGTCGCGTGCAAGGTAAGTTGATGCGCTGGTAATGGGTAGCAGGTTGATACCTTTGATCTGGCGTGGCTCGTCAGTCCACCATGTGTTGTGTACTAACGCACCGCCAAACAGCTGGCTCACCTCAACATTTTTGTATTCGGGTGGAAGGGTCAATCCGTGGATATCGAACCAGTAATGATTGATAGCCTCTACCTCGGATGTGAACAAGTAAACCCCCAAATCGCGCAGTTCACGGTTGCCGTTGATTTCACCCCAAAGAATCAGACCCGCCCAAGCATTGATCGCTTCTGAGGATGATTCCTGATTATTGCCAGTGGCGCCCAGCCCCACACCCGAAGCCCATGAGTGCCCTTCGTAAGGGTCAAAGTTGCGCAAAAACGGAAAGTCGGCGCGGCCACGCTGGGCAGTAGCGATGTCGGCAACCAGCAGATCCACCATACCACCCCATTTGTCTTTGGCGGCCCATGCGGGGTCGCGTAACGCAATTTCTGCCACCACCCTGATCCAGTAGCCGTAGGTGAAGTGGTGGTCGTTGATTTGCTCTACTGTGAAGAACTCTTCAGGGTAGCTGGCCACTGCGCCCAGCGACTTGTCGTAATGAAAGTAGTTTTTGGAACTGTCACCAGAGAACCATTCCTCTACGCGCGTTTTTAGCATGGCAAGCAGTAGGTTGCGCCCCTCGATGTCGCCTTGCTGTTCTGCCACATCCATCAGCTTCAGGTTTCGCTGAAGACCTTTCCCTTGCCAATAGGCTCCTTTGCCTTCTTGCAGCATCATGCGGCGGGCTGTGCGCTTTTCATTGTTGATCAGGTCAGCCAAATCGGCTTTGCGCGGCGAGTCGCCTAGCGCTGGCCAAAAGGGTACGAACCCGGAATAACTGGCAGTTGTTTTGAATTGCGTCGCAGCAAGTAAACGAATTTTTCCCCGAACGGTTTCAAACGCAGGGCCCAGCTTGTCGTCAACCGACGCATTTTTGAACCATTGATGCGGATACAAGCCAAGTAGCGGTCCGTTGTCAGTACCCTCCATAATCCGTGCGCTGGCTTTAAAGGTGGTCTCCACTTGACTGGCTGCTGAGTCATAGCGCCAGTCAACACGGGTATCTTGGATAAAGGCATAAGCGTGGCGTAGAAACAGCGCCAAGGTGTCAGCCTTATCGTCAGGTAATGCTGCGGCCGAGAGATAGCCTTTGCCTGCCGGTAGGCGGGCCAGCCATTCAGATGGAGAGGTTTGCTCCCATATCACGCCGCCAGGTCCAAAAAATGCGTAGGTTTTTCCCTTAATACGCAGCGCAAGCACGCGGGCATCGGCAGCAGTGTTGATGCGCTCTGCCACACTCGGTAAGCGCACCCGCGCATCACCACGCGATAGTTGAACATAAGCATACGGGCTGCCGTGCGCTACAGTTACCAGCATATCGTCCGCGCCGCGCGCCATGGAAATATCAATCGACCAATCGCTTGCTTTTGCCAGTTTTGCGGGTCCTGGTTCAAAGGCTACCGGAGAGATCACCACGGGGTCGGTATGAGGATAGTGAATCTCAACGTCGCGGCGCACTGTGGGCTTGACCTCTTTGCTGGGTAGCGCCATTTCAAACCCTAGCGTTGTTGCTTTGACCGTCAGCGGTTGTACAAATAGAACTTCTGGCTTGGGATTGAAGATCAACGCCGAGTACCATTGGTTGGTCTGCGCTGCCGTTCTTTGCAAGGCTTCCGTTCGCATAGCCGCTGGCGGCATCGTGTGGTCACTGCCTTTAGGCGACAAAAAATAGGTGCCCGCACCTTGTTTGACCGGCTGTGCGCCTGCGCTGCTAATCAAGCACAGTCCCATGAAAACGCTGATACCAAAACCCTGAAGTACTCTCATTTTTGAGATCCTTTGTGATTGAAAAATGTAATAAAAATTATAATGAAAGCGCTTTCAAATTTCACCCTAAGACATACCCCTAGAAGGTTTTGCCCGCTAAATATACAAACCGAGGGTGCCAGCTTAGGGAAAACACGGGTAAATGAGAGTGCAAAACACACAATAATACGGTATTGTGAAAGCGCTTTCAAATTACTTTGGAAATATTCCCCTATGGGCCTCGAATCTATACCTTACAAGTCCATCCAACGCCGTGCTTCTCGGGGTACAAAAGCGTCAAGGCGCAGTGCGCTCAAATTGAGTGTTTTTGCTGCCGCGTTTGTGCTGTCAACGACCAGCCAAGCCCTTGAGTTCGGGCCCGACGGCATGTTCAGCCTCACAGGTTTTGCCAAAGTGGAGGCGCAAAGTGGCACCAACCACTGCCCGGACTGTCAATGGTCAGCCGGCGAAGACAAGCAGCGATACTGGGCAGACGCGTTAATTCCGGGAGCCGAGTACAAAACACAGGGGTCTAATGTCACGTTATTTCAGCCGTACTTTGGTGCCAAGTACGATTTAGGTAAAGGTATCAAACTGTCCGCGCTGGTTAGCCAGCGTTGGCGTGACGGCAAAGTCGATATTCCCGGTTATTGGTACGATAAAAATATAGCCCTCAGTCACGAGGATTACGGTCGGCTAGCCATCGGCAGCATGACCACACGTGCCTGGAGCATAGCTGACTATCCTTATGGCACCAACCTAGGAGTGGCAGATGTCTGGGGCTCCAGCGGTGCTGGTTACGGTTTACTAAAAAATGCTGTGCGCTATACCTCACGCGTGATTGATTTTGCGCAGGGTGATTTGGTGCTTGAGGTGACCTACGACAGAGGCAATACAGAATTCAAGCGAAATAAACCTAGGTTTTGGGAGCTTTGGGCCCAGTACCATAAAGGCGACCTCGTCATCGATGGCATGTACCAGGATGCGCGTAATGGTAACCCGCAGGCTTGGGGCCACGGGCCCTTTTCTTCGCTCACCCCAGACCCCGCAAACGACAGCTTGCTTGGAGGGTCGGGACAAAGCATAGCAATGGCCATGGGGCGTTACCAAGTCGACTCCAAAATTGAAGTATCGGGTGGTGTGCGTCGTAACCGTTGGAGCGGTGCCTACCCCGTTGTCATTGGATCAATAACTACGGCAACTGGTCCAAAGCAGCTTTGGAATAGCATGTTCAACGTTGACTGGAATACGAATACTGCGCACTCTGCAACCTCCAACGACATCATGCTTGGGGCGCGCTACCGCGCGGGGAAATGGACAGCATCGACGGGGGTGGTCTACCTCGGTAAGGCAACGACAAGTAACCCGAGCGAGCGCGGGCAAAGCAACAGTGCACTGGTTAACACCTTGGGACTTAACTACGATGTTGGTGGTGGATTCCAAGTCTACGGGCTCGCTGGAATGGTTCACTATGGGCGACGGGGGCTATCGCCCATGTCCATCCCAGGCAACTCGGCTTTTACCAACGTTGACTCGCGCGTAAACACCCGAGGAAACTGGTTTGGGGCTGGCGCAGTGTATGTATTCTGAGCGCCTTGCAGTTAAGACTTTATAAATGAAACCCACAGGATTTACCATGTCCCGCTACCCCACATATCTACCGCGTGCCTTGCTAGTCACACTTTTTGCCTGCATCGTGATGGCATGTGGCGGAGGGGGTGGCGGAACCATTGTTTCCAACCGCGATCCGGTTCGGGCATTGAGTCCAGAATTCACTAACCGCAAAGCCGTGGCGTATTCACCCTACAGGACGGCGACAGATGTAAACGGCCTTGCGAGTGAGGCAATACCTGAAGCCAACATCAAACAAGACTTGGAGCTATTGGTAGCAGCTGGCTTTGGCTTGATTCGAATATTCGACAGCTCAAACAAAGTTGCCGGTCAAACGCTAAATGTAATCCGCCAAAACAACCTCAACATCAAAGTCATGTTGGGCATGTACATGCAAAATGGCGACGAAGCCTTCAACCAAGCGGAACTTGCACGGGGCGTGGCGCTGGCCAAAACTTACAGCGATATTGTGCTTGCCGTGAGCGTGGGAAATGAAAACCAAGTGTACTGGTCGTTTAATCCGATTCGGCCCGACGCTATGGTGGCATACCTCACCAAGGTTAGAGGGCAGATCGCTCAACCGGTTACTTCTGATGATAACTGGGCTTTCTATGCTGAAGCCCCTAGAAATATGCTCGATGCAATTGATTTTGTGTCCATGCATACCTATCCGGAACTAGACACTGTTTTCAATCCACTCACTTGGGACTGGAAGCAAAAAGCGGTACCGGCGGCGTCCCGTGCTACAGCCATGATGGATGCAGCTATCGCTTCAGCTAAAAATGAATATTTTATGGTGCGCAGCTACCTCGACAGCAAAAATATGTCGACGCTTCCCGTAGTAATTGGTGAAACCGGCTGGAACGCAGTCAACACGGGCAGCCTAAAGTTTCGAGCCCATCCGGTCAATCAAAAGATGTATTACGACCGCCTGCGTGCTTGGGCCGATGCTGGCAAAACCGGTGCGGGCCCCAAGGCTATTTTCTACTTCGAGGCCTTTGATGAGCCTTGGAAAAAGAGCGATGATAAATGGGGTTTGTTCAACGTCAATCGTGAAGCGCGGTATGTGATCCAAGCGCTTAATCCAGCCAGCGCAACCTGGAAGTATGAGCCGGGCGCATACACTGATACAGATGCCTTGTATTACACGCCGCCAGTAATCCCTGCAGCCATTACTGAAAACAAATACACCTTGTATTCAGAAGCCGCCTTGGTCGCATCTGAGAAGCGCGAGACTTGGTTTGGTACAGTGCGCATGGATGCCTTCGGAGGCGGTACACGCTACCCTGAGGTCAGTGCATCTGCCGCACCTAACGACGGTATCCGAAGTATTGCCGCCAGTCCTAATCCGGAGGGCTACGGTTGGGGTTTATTGATTCAGTCTAATCCAGGCGGCGCGGCAGCCAACTTGTCGAATTTTGCGAACGGAAATATCAATTTCAGCGTCAAGACGACTTATGCCGGCAAGATGGAAATTGGTCTTTCTACCGATACTGACGAAAACGGTGCGCAGGAAGCATTTTTGCAAATTCAAAATGGCCAATACGGGTACTGCAATACAGCGAGCTGGTGCCAGGTTTCTATACCAGTACAAGCCTTTTTAGCGGCTAACCCAAAGCTTGATCTTCGTCTGGTTCTATCGCGCTTTATCATTGCAGATCGCTTTGCAATCACCAAAAACACGCAGACGTCTGGTTTGCCTGAGGTTGCCATTGATGGAGTTTATTGGTCGAAATAAGTACTTATATGGCGCAGGAGTTCTTGACATTTCTACACTATTTCATTTGTAAAAAGTGTCATGATCAGGCACATTCTTACAGCCCGGGGCACTAACGCACGGCTTTCGGCTCAAGCACCGCTTGAAAGGTGCTCAGCGCAAAGCACACTGCCATCAGTATGGTTTGACTCAAGCCGGCAGTTTCAATGCCTTCAGGGCTTTGGCGCGGCTTTTACCGAAGCTGCTGCGGTGACTTGGCAAAAGCTAAGTACTGATCTCCAGCAACAGGTTTTGCTGGACTATTTCTCCACGCAAGCGGGGCATGGTTACAGGCTTTGCCGAGTGCATATGAATAGCTGCGATTTTGCCTTGGGAAATTACGCACATGTTGAGTTGCCGGGCGACACGGCTCTGGATAGTTTTACGATTGAACGCGACGGGCAAGCTCTACTGCCTTTTATCAAGGCAGCACAAGCTGTGGCGGGGGAGTCTATTCAGCTGCTGGTATCCCCCTGGAGCCCGCCCGCCTGGATGAAGACCAACCATCAAATGAACCATGGCGGGAGCTTGCGGCCAGAGTTCCGGCAATCATGGGCGCGCTGCTATGTGCGCTTTATACGCGCCTACGAAAGCGAAGGTGTACCCGTGTGGGGGGTGTCGGTACAAAATGAACCTTTGGCCACCCAAACCTGGGATTCGTGTATCTACAGCGCCGAGGAGGAGCGTGATTTTGTGCGTGATTTTCTTGGTCCAGAATTAGAGTTAGCGGGTTTGGGTCATGTACGTATCATCATTTGGGACCATAACCGCGACCTGATGGTTGAACGTGCCAGTGTGGTCTACTCTGACCCTGACGCCTCAAAGTACGTGTGGGGTACGGGTTTTCATTGGTACGGTGAAAACCATTTTGATCATGTACAACTTGTGCACGATGCCTGGCCTGACAAACAACTGCTATTTACCGAAGGCTGTCAGGAGGGTGGGCCTCACACTGGATCGTGGGAGCTGGGTGAACGGTACGCATGCTCAATGATTAACGATCTCAATCGCTGGACGGTGGGATGGATAGATTGGAATTTGGTACTCGACGAACGGGGCGGCCCCAATCATGTCGGCAATCTTTGCAGTGCGCCGATATTGATTGATTCTGCAAATAATGCTCTCTTGTACCAGAGTTCGTTCTACTACATCGGTCATTTTTCACGATTCATCAAGCCAGGCGCGCAACGCATACTCTGCGCTGCTTCGTCCCAAAATTTGGAAACCACTGCTTTTGTCAATCCAGACTACTCGACCGTGATAGTTGTTATGAATCGTACCGAAAAAGCTATTCGATTCAACCTGCATACAACAGGCTATAACACTGTCGCTGAACTTCCACCGCGATCAATTGCCACCTATTTTGTAGACTCTTCACTGCTTCTGCGTTGAGTTATCGGCATATTTTCTTGTCAGCTAAATACAGTTTTTCTAGCAGCTTTTACTCCTGCCAAACTTCCCCATGATGCGTTGCCGCGCAGAGGTCCAAATTCTGTTTTATTTCGCCATTAACTGACCGTCATCACTGAAAGCCAGCGCCCAAGCAACGTCTGGAGCCAGGCCAATTTGATCCCCCGCTTCAATCATGTGGTGTTCGGCTCCCACCTTTGCACAAAGAAGATCTGTAATCCCCTCCACACGCAGATGGATAATTGACGAGTCGCCCAGATGTTCAGCCATTACAACACTGGCAGCAATGCCCGTTCCAGCAGGTGCTACGCGCAAGTTTTCGGAACGCAGGCCAACACGTGCAGCACCGTCTGGCAGGTGGCTGGCAAGTGCATCCCATAGCGCTTTATGCTGTACCGCTGCACCCGTCGGCGAGGGGCGGGCAATAAGGTTGATGCGTGGCGCACCAATAAAGCTGGCTACAAACTCATTTGCAGGACGGTTGTACAGCGCCATTGGGGGCCCCAACTGTTCAATAATTCCCTTGTTAAATACTGCGATCCGGTTGCCCAGAGTCATCGCTTCAACCTGATCATGCGTCACGTAAATCATGGTTGTACCGAGTTCTTTATGCAGTCTCGATAATTCAATACGCATGTTGACACGCAATGCCGCATCCAGGTTCGACAAAGGTTCATCAAACAAAAATACTTTAGGTTTTCTGACAATGGAGCGGCCTATAGCCACGCGCTGTCGCTGTCCCCCCGACAGTTCCTTGGGGTAGCGTGCGAGCAGTTCGGTGATTTTCAGAATGTCTGCCGCATGTCTGACCCGTTCATCACGCAGCGAGCGCTGCACGCCAGCCATTTTCAGTGCGAATCCCATATTTTCTTCTACCGTCATGTGCGGATACAGAGCGTAGCTCTGAAAGACCATTGCCGCGCCTCTATCTGCTGGGCGCAGATCGTTGGCGCGCACTCCATCAATCAGTAAGTCGCCATCAGTAACACTCTCCAGCCCTGCAATCATGCGCAGCATGGTCGATTTGCCGCAGCCAGATGGCCCAACAAACACCATGAACTCACCGTCAGCTACATCTAGATCAACCCCTTTGATGACGTCTACCGCGCTGTAGCTTTTGCGGACCCCTCGTAGTGAAACCTGTCCCATGTTAAGCCTCCTTCACTGGCAGTTCATTTTTCTCACCAGCCGCCTGCGTCTCGAACGCCGCATGATGTGCCGGCAGAATGTTTTTTCCTGCTAGGAAACTCCTGTACCACAGCGCGCTGTCTTTGAGTGTGCGCTTTTGAGTTTTGTAATCGACATGCACGATGCCAAAGCGCTTCTCATAGCCAGAGGCCCATTCAAAGTTGTCAAGCAGACTCCACACCATATAACCTTCCATTTGCACCCCTTGGCGCATTGCCTCAGCGACGGCAGCAATATGGCTGGCGAGAAAGTCGGTCCGCTGCGCATCGTGTATGCATCCATCAACAACACTATCCTTGAAGGCACCACCGTTTTCGGTCACATACAGTGGTGGCACCGGGTAGTCGTGATGCAGACGCAATAGCAGTTCCGTTAGTCCCTCAGGGTATATCTCCCAACCCATGTCTGTGATTTTTCTTCCGCTGCTGCTCACGTCCCATGGACCGCGGGCACTTACAACCGACCGTGAGTAGTAATTTATCCCCAAAAAATCCATAGGGGTGGAAATCGCCAGCAAGTCTCCTGGCATGACGTTGGGGGCATCAGCTCCCAGGTACTCAATCACATCCTGGGGGTAACTACCCTTGAATAGAGGATCCATATACCAGCGTAGCAATCTTCCGTCTTCCAAGTGCGCCTTGGCCAAGTCATCAGGTGTATCTGTGGCAGGGTGCATCGGCGCGAGATTGAGCACTATGCCAAGCTTGGCCTTACAACCCTGCGCACGCATGGCTTGCAACGCCAAACCGTGGCTGAGCATTAGGTGGTGCGAAACCTGCATGGCGATAGACCGATTTTTTACTCCAGGCGCAAAAATTCCGGTCTCATGGCCCAGAACGGACATGACCCAAGGTTCGTTATGAGTGGTAATGGCCGCTACCCGATCACCCAATGTCTTCGCCATACCAACGGCGTACTCCACAAAAAGATCGACGGTTTTGCGGTTGTCCCAGCCCCCAAAAGCTTGAAGCTCATCTGGCAGATCCCAATGATTTAGAGTGACGTGTGGCTTGATACCTCGGCTAATCAGTCCATCAACCAGTCGCTCGTAAAAAGCCAGTCCCGCTTCATTCCAAGGACCGTCACCCGTGGGGCGCACGCGTGGCCACGAGACCGAAAAACGGTAGGCATTGACACCTAGCCCGGCGATTAGGTCAAGGTCTTCCGACAGCCGGTGATAGTGGTCGCAAGCCACGTCGCCGTGGCTGTTATCTGCAACTGCACCAGGTATGCGGCAAAAGCTGTCCCAGATCGATGGCCCTTTGCCGTCCTTGGAGGCGGCTCCTTCAATTTGGAATGAACTTGTCGCCACACCCCACACAAAGTCCGCAGGAAAGTCCGTGATCAGCACAGTAGGTTCAATTGATGTCATAAGGGTTGGTGTTTTAAGTAATTACAGCATTCGATGGCACCGCTACCAGCCAAGGCGCGTCAAAGAAGGGAATGGGAAATTTACTTCACTGCTCCGGTCGTTAAACCAGAAATCAACTGGCGCGACGAAAGAATGAAAAGCACTATCAAAGGCAGTGTTGCGATGGCTGAGCCCGTCATAAGCGCGCCCCACTCGGTATTCACAGGACTTTGCAGGCTGCGCAGTGCAAGTGGTAGCGTATACATTTCAGGCGAACGCATCACAACCAAAGGGCCAATAAAGTTGTTCCACGAGGCGATGAATGTGATCAATCCGAGGGTGCCCAGCGCAGGCTTCAACAAGGGAAGTACGATTCTCCAGAAGATTCCCAGCTCGCCACAACCGTCCATCCGCGCCGCTTCAATCAAATCCTTGGGGATGGATGAGCTGATGAACTGCCGCATTAAAAAAATGCCAAATGCGCTTGCCGCACCCGGTATGTAAAGTGCGCGTGGCTGATCGATCCAGCCCAGTAAATCCATGATCATGAATGTCGGGATCATGTTCATAAAAGAGGGTAAAAGCATGGTTCCCATTACCAGCCCAAAAAGCGCGTTTTTGTGCCGAAACTCAAATAGCGCGAAGGCGTAACCGCCCAAGGAACAAAACAACAATGTCAATGCGGTAGAAGCGATAGCAACATACAGGCTCCAGCCTAGGTTGCGCCAGAACGGCATCCGATCAGTCAGTATCTTCAAGTTCTCCGCGAGGTTGTCGCCAAAAAAGAGTGGCGGCGGCAGACTGAATATCTCAGTGCGCGAATGCGTGGCAAACACAAACATGAAATAGAACGGTAACAACATGATGAGCGCGCCAACGCCTACAACACAGTAAGCCGCCCAAGGAGCTAAGCGATTAGTAGGTAGTGTCATGGTCAAAACTCTTCGATTCAGGTCGACGAACCACGCGGCGCAAACGCTAAATTTGTCAACCAAGTCAACAACGCCACTACGATGAATAGTAACCAGGACATGGCGCTGGCCGCGCCAAAATCATTGAAGTCGAAAGCCGTTCGGTAAAGATAAATGGCCGTTGTCATTCCAGCTTGATCGGTGCCCCCGCGCCCACCTGTCAAGATGAATGGCTCTTCGAATAACTGCAATCCTCCGATCACACTAAGAGTCACGCCAAAGAAAATCATTGGTTTTAGACTTGGTAGCGTGATGTACCAAAACTGCTGAAACTGGCCAGCCCCATCCATGGTGGCGGCCTCATAGATGTCGTTTGGTATGGTCTGCAAGGCAGCCAAATACAGCACAACGTTAAATCCAACATAGCGCCAAAATACTATTATCGATATAGCCGGTTTGATATTGCCAGGCTCGTTGAGCCAGTCCACAGGACCGTGCGGAAAAATCCAACCTATGCCAGGGAGCTGAGCCAATGCATTTATACCTGCATTGATCAATCCAAAGTCAGTAGAAAACAGCGAGCTAAAAAGAATTGAAATTGCAACAGTTGAGGTTATGTACGGCATAAAGTAAATCCCAACTACACCATTACGCAACCGTTTGAACGACACATGAATGAAGCATGCCAACGGAATGGCGACCAAGTGCTGAGGCAAGCCAGAAGTCAGGGCAAGCCAACCGGTATTTCCAAGCGACTTCCAAAACCATTCGTCTTTCAATGCGAAAGCGTAATTATCCAGTCCGACAAAACTCATCTCACCAAGCCCGCTTGTCGGTTCCCACGACTGGAAGGCCAGATACAGCGAAAACAACAGCGGGAATACGCCAAACACTGCAAACAGGACTAAAAAAGGAGAAAGAAAAACGTAAGGCGCCCACCGGGGAGATAAACGAAATACAGAAGGTAGCTTCATGGCATTGTTGTGCGGTAACGCTTTTAGCAGAATAGACGTTGGTACTATGCGCTAGCGGTGCGCGCGCTGCTCTAGTAAGCGCTGCGCGTCGGCTAATGCGGTAGGAATGTCCTTGCCACGGTCGAGTACTTTATCCAGCTCGGTGTTGATCACCTCGTCAGCAAACGCATCCTGCTTGTGCACGCTCACAGCTGAGATGCCGCTGACTGCCTTACGCCAACCAGTCCGCGCCTTTTGGCCACCCAAAAAATCAATGGGTTGTTCAAAAAAACTGTCATCGTATGTTTCGAGCAGTGCAGGGAAAGCATCCTGCGACTTGAAAGCGCTAAGCTGAACTTCGCGGTTAAGCGTCATCATCTGAATAAACTCCCAAGCTAGCGTCCTGTGCGCTGAAGGCGCGCTACGGGGGATGGCGAAAAACGTCCCTCCATAGGCTGCAAAAGCACCTTCAGGGAGTTGCGTGGCACGCCACAAGCCCTTTGTGGCAGGTGCAAGCCAGTTGTTCAAATGGCCGGCGAGCCAAGCCCCTGTCATTTGCGTGGCAATCGTGCCCCGCTTGAAACCCTCGGACCACTCGTTTGACCAAGCACCGACTTTGGCATCCAGTTTTTGCTGTCGTACCCGGCGCGCCAGTTCAAATGCACGCACGAAGCGTGGCGATGTGACCAGCACTTTGGATTGGCCGTCGAAATAAAGTCCCTCGCCGGGCTGGATACCAGCGCGGATAACGATGTCCTTCATGTCGCGCGCATGCGCCATTAAATAGGCGCCAGTGGCCAGCTTGATCTTGGCGCCGGTTTCGACGTAACTGTCCCATGATAGTGTTAGCTCGGCTGGGCTGACGCCTGCCTTGTTCAGTATGTCAATCCGGTATAGCAGCGTACCTGGACCAATGTCCGCGGGCGCGGCTACGACAGCGCCCTTCCGATTAGTTGCCTGTTGAAATGCGTAAGGCACATAACGACTCTGAAATCGTTTAATGTTGTAAGGCTCACGCGCCAAATCTTCCAGCCCACCGCCTTGGGCAAACCTGCCTACGTAGCCTACTTCAAGTGCCATGACGTCAGGCAGGTAGAAAGATGTCGATAATGCCGTCGTCATGGCTGTATGGTGGTCGTTGAACTGTCGACTGACGACCTTGATATCGACGCCAGGGTGCAATTGCTTCCATAGTGGAATGGCCGAGCGAACGATCTCATCTACTGCTGGAAATGCGGCAACGATAAGTGTCTGCTGCGCATGAGCGCTGATAGTCAGCGCAGATACCAAGCTCAGAGCGACAAATGAAAGCCATTTGCAAATCGCCTGATTTTTAAATCGCACCGATTTCTCCAGTTAAATCACCGAATGAGTTCGTCATCGTCTCTAAATAGAGCTGGTATATCGGCATATTGGTTCTTGAAAGCGCTTTCATTGAATTATAAGGCGCGAGTAATACTTGTCAACCAAGGGAAATCCCGAGGGAGCGCAACAGACAATTTTATCGATTGCCTCGATGCGATCTACAAAGCGCTGACCCCAACCAGTGCGGCTTCGATTCGCTAGAAGCAACACGGCCACTCAAACTAAAAACAATCTAGCCCAGCTTGAGCTTGGCTGCTACCCAAGACCCGGCCCCTACGCAAGCGCCGGTGACCCAAAACAGCCCTGCTACGCCCACCACGGCGCCAGCCAAGCCAAACAGCATGGGCATCAGCACGCTAGAGCCGTTAATGGCCATCAAACGCAGGCCTAGCGCTTCGCCGTGGCGGTCTTCGGGGGTGATTTGGTGCAAGGTGCTCATGATCATGGGTTGCACGCAGCCCAGCGTAAAGCCTAAAAACACCGAACACACACCCATCGACAATGCGGTGGGCATCAACGGGTATACGGCAAACAACAGAGCGGTAAGCACCATGGCAACTGTAATGACGGCCCATTCGCGCAGGCTGTGCGCCAAAATTGGCAATAGCAGGCGCACGGCAGCGGCGGCGATGGCAAAGGCACCCAAAATGGTGCCAATCACGCTGGCGCTATAGCCGCGCTCGTGGCCCAAAATGGGCACCACAAAGGTGTGCACATCCCAGCAAGACGACAGCAGCCAGTTGACCAGCATCAGGCGGCGCATGAGCGGCTCACGCAATAAGTCCCAGAATTCTTTTCGGGCTTCTTTTTTTACCTCAACGGGCGGCAGCTCTGTGGTTTTGCGAATCCAAAACCAGGTGACCAAGGGCAGTAGCGCCATCATGAAAAATGCGGCGCGAAAGCCTGCAAAGTCAATTAACAAACCGGCTGAAAAAGGCCCCAAAAAATTGGATGCGGCGGGGCCTATGGACAGCCAGCTGAACACCTGTTTGAGTTGCAATGGGTTCTCGGCTGCGCGACCCACGTGGCGCTGCAGCGCGATAGAGGCAATGCCTGTGGCCCCACCTACGCATAATGCCGCAATGCACAGGGTTGCGAAGTGCGGGAAAACCGTGGCCAACAGGGCACCCGAGCTGGCCATGACAATGGCAAAACCTACCGGTTTTTTAAGGCCATTCGCGTCGGCATAACGTCCAGCCGGTAATGCCAAAAACACCTGCATCAACGCGAACAATGCCAACAGCACGCCTACTGCGGCCGCGCTAAAACCCTCTTTAAGCGCCCAGAGCGGCGCCGCCATGCGCATACCCGCCATCGCGCCATGCAAGCACACGTGCCCGATGATCAGGCGCAGCAGGTGGCGGGACAGGGAGTTGTTCAAGCGCCCTAGCCTTCGTCGGGCTCTTTGTCCAAGGGCAGCAGGGCCTGGGTTTCCGTCTCTGGCAGCGCCTCTACTTTTTTCAGCGCGCGGTTCATCACATTGGTACGTGTTTGCGCTTGGTCCAGCGTTGTCAGCACGGTTTGCGTTTGCGCGCGGATGCGGGTGAGCACGTCACCAAACTTGCCAAACTCGGTTTTTACCGCACCCAGTACTTGCCATACCTCGCTGCTACGCTGCTCTAGCGCCAGCGTTCTAAAGCCCATTTGCAGCGAGTTGAGCATGGCCAGCAGCGTGGTAGGCCCGGCCAGCGTCACGCGGTAGTCGCGTTGCAGCGCATCCATCAGACCGGGGCGGCGCAGCACCTCCGCGTACAGACCCTCCGAAGGCAGAAACAAAATCGCAAAGTCGGTGGTGTACGGCGGCTGCACATACTTTTCGGCCATCGACTTGGCTTCCAGTCGAATGCGCTGCTCCAGCGCCTTGGCCGCCACCTCTACGCCCAGCACGTCGGCGCGCTCCTGCGCGTCCAGCAGGCGCTCGTAGTCTTCGTTAGGAAATTTCGCGTCAATCGGCAGCCACAGCGGCACGCCGTCATCGCTCTTGCCGGGCAGGCGCACGGCGTAGTCCACCACGTTTTTGCTGCCGGGAATGGTGGCTATTTGCGCGCTGTATTGCTCGCTAGAGAATATCTGCTCCAGCAGCGCGCCCAGCTGCGCCTCGCCAAAAATACCGCGCGTTTTCACATTGGTCAGCAGGTGCTTCAAGTCGCCCACCCCCTGCGCCAGCGTCTGCATCTCGCCCAGGCCCTTGTGCACTTGCTCCAGCCTGTCAGCCACCTGCTTAAAACTCTCGCCCAAGCGGGTTTGCAGGGTGGACTGCAGCTTTTCATCCACCGTCTGGCGCATCTCGTCCAGCTTGGCGGCATTCGTCTTTTGCAGCTGCGCCAGTTGCACATCCAGCGTGTCCCGCACCTCGCGCATGCGCAGCGCATTGCCGTCCGTTATCTGCTGCAGCTGCTGCGTCAAGTTGCCCTGAAAGCCCGCCAGGCTCTGCGTCAAATGCGTTTGAATGGCAGTCAACGACTGCGCCTGCTCCGTCCTGTCCCCCCGCGCCGACTCCGTAATCTCCCGCCGCAGCTCCCGCTCCAACCGCTCGTTGGTGGTCTGCAGCGTGGTTTTGATGTCTGTATGGCGTGAGTTTTGCTCTTCTTTAAGTAGCTGCTCCCGCGTGTTTTTATTGCTCTTGAGCAGGAAATGACCAATTAAAAGCCACACCAGCAGCAGCGTGTTGAGTATGCCCAAGATGAGAGAAGCAGAAATGTCCATGGACAAAGTCTACAACTACTCAGATATTCTTTTTAATTGAATCATTAAAACGATTAAATCTATTGCCAACGACGCAATTTTACTTCCGCATTTGAGCCGCAAGTTTGCAAATATCTAACAGCCAAGCTGGGATACTGTCATAGCTAGGCAGCTCAAAATTGCAAACACCACGGGTCTCCCAAAAATTTTTCATGGGATCATTAGCATTTGATAATCTCACACCCCAAAATGCATCGCCATTACTACAATGCTCACTTTTCGCCACTTGAAGCATATTAGTTAAATTCTGATCTTTTCCAGAAAGTCCTAAAAATATGCATGTGTTTGATCGAAAAATATCAGTGACTTTTTGCCGCCAAAGATCGGCCTCTTTGCCAATAATATTTGCAAAGTCTTCGGTGGTGAAAATAACCCCACGATCAACCGCCTTTGACTTATCAACAGGCAACAAGCCATGAGGATGCAAAACAGTAACGTCGCCATAGTCATTCCAGCATGGAAGCATGTTTATCGACCGCACTGCAAACCCGCGTGATTCTAAATATCCCTCCAACAAATCATCAAAGTTAAACGTTACGACGTTTGAAACCTTGCCGCGCGAGGAAGCCATAACCAATGCACCTAACGCAGACAAGAGTTGCGACTCTGTTACGCCAGGATCTACATAGAGCTTCGCATACAAAATCTCTCTAATAGATTCCGCAAATTTCTTTCTATTATTGGCATATTGAGTCATTAGCAACTCTTCTGCTTGCTGTTCAATAGAATGCCTAGTATCAGGGACTTTAGTATGCTTGGCATACATTTGAGTTACTAACTCAACCCAACTAGGAAGTCCTAAACCAGCAGATACACCGGCACCTAAAACTAGTGACAGTCGGCCTTTCTGCAATTGCATGGCCAAGGTATTTTTAACCCAATTGCCATCTCTCCAAACATCTGGCGTGTGCGCTACGCTAATTGCCACCATTTTCATCCCCTTCGCTATGAACTGTCCAATGGATATAGCCTCGTTTTTTTAAAAATCTAAAAAAGTTATCTATTTTTTGTAGCTGCGATTGGCCTCTAAAGTAAAAGTTTACTTCTCCATTTGAACCTAAGCTAGCAATATCGACATCCCGCAAAAGTTCTCTCACGGTAATTCGATATGGATTAATTTTTTTAATTAACGATATAAATAATTCAGCATTTATAAGATCATCGCCCCAGAGCGCCATCGTTTTCAACGATCGCCCATATCCATCAACAGCGGCAAATATCGTACTAATTCTATACTGACGCCCTGACTTCGCGTCATGGCTATCATTAACTGGTGCTATAAGGTCATTGACAAAATTTGATATGGAAATGCGAGGGCGTTCTAGTCTATTTTCAATTCCACAGATTGACAAAAAAGACTGGACGTGGGCTTGATCTTGGGAAAGCAACATAAATCGATCTTTACCATCTCGCAGGACAAATTTGATACTTTCATGGGATGCATGCCAAACAAAAGAATACCAATCGCCCTCAACAATTGACACCCAATTGTCAACATTTTTGTTGAGAGAAAAAACTTCTCGTGCACTCTCCTTATCGCTAAGTCGATAAAGGAATCCTACTAAATTTTCTAAGTCATCTATCATTTTGAGACAAAGAAAAAGCCAATTGAGCCATTATCCAAACAGACTTTTTTGGATCTGGTGCATTTGTAAATGTTGAGCTACCTGCGTAATCGTAAATAAATGCCAATGGGTTATTAATCCGTCTATTTTTTTCAAATAATTTAGATTTTATAGATTTAGTCGATCGAGATTCTGGCTCAACTCTGTTTAATAAAGCAGCTATAGATGGTGAATATAAAAATGCATAACTCAACTTAGATAGATGCTGATAATGATGCAACTTCATACGAAATTCATCTTTACGGTTTTCTAATCGAGCAATAGCCTCACCAACATATACCCCATTGGGAAAATGAGTTCGTAAGTCTCTGAGATGCACTAATACTTCTTCTATAGCAGTACCCAAAGGATCTACAACATTTAAATGTCGGACGAGCAAAGCACATAAAGTTCGCATTAAGTAGTCATCGATACGATCTTGGATATTCGGTATCACATCCCAACTACCCCATATTGCTGAAATATAAATTTTAGGATCGCGTTGATAAAAGTACAAGAAATCAAATATATGCGTTAAAACTTCAGATGCCTCTTGGTAGCTTTCTTGAATTAGTTGATCTAAATGATTAGCATCTCTAATATTTATTACCTTTGCGTCTGGTTTCGCGACAACAAGACATAATGCATAGCAAAGATAGGCTTGAAGTTGCTGAAATAATGAAGCAGGTAAGGCTTTATCATCCATTAGTTTAAATAGTTCTTTCAGTCCCTTTTCACTATTTAAATTTGGAAGAATCGCAGTTAATATACGATCCAAAAAAATATGTGATAACTCATGCGTAACAGTACGGAGTGTCCATCCAACCGTGTTAGATGCTGTGAGCACTTCAAGTGGCACGCTAAATGTGTACGTTGTACTTCTGAAACCGTCCCGTCCACTAAAGCAGACAATTATTGGAAGCTTATTCGCGCTATTAATCCGTA